>NZ_CP031393.1:2117109-2419553 GCF_017161265.1 Treponema medium
AGTACACGGCTACCGAACCCTGCCGCACCCCCAGCTGATCGACGGCAACGGCGGTATCGTTTGCAAGCTTTATCCAGCGGATGACCCCGCCTGCCGCCCCTTGAAAGCCGCGGATGGGTGCGCCGACTGCCCGCACCTTGCCGAAGTACAGCCCCATACCGCCGCCGAATTTGGAAATCTTTGCGAAGTTATCGATGCTGCGGTAAATCCCGTCGAGGGAGTCGGGAACGGTATCGATAAAGCAAGACGAAAGCTGATGATAGGGCTTACGGGCATTGGAAAGGGTCGGCGTCGCCATGGTAACCTGCAAGCTGCTCAGCATGAGGTAAAAGCGGCGCACCCACTCCATCCGGTCTTTTTTTTCATGCAACGCAAGGTGTAAAGCGATACCTAAAAACATCTCCTGCGGTGTTTCAAGCGGAATGTGCCCCCGTGTGGAAATAACATACCGGCGCAAAAGCAAATCCAAACCGCTGTAGGTAAAAAGGTCGTTTTTACCGTTATCGATATATGAATAGGCTTTTTCCAGCTCTTTTTTTGAATACCCTGCACGGATATAAGCTCCGTAGAGCTCTTTTTCTTCCAGATAGGTGAGCTTTTCGTAGAACGACCGGATGTTCCGCTTGGCAAGTTCGACTTTCAGCTTTTCGGAAAAATCAAGCATCAAAAAGCGGGCAGCAATAAACTCCCAACGGGGAGCTTCCTGCGCAGTGAGCTCAACGGCAGCCTTTATCAGCAAGGCGAGTAATTCCGATTCTGTCATATCCTGCTTACGGAAGGATTCAAACTTATGAAAGAGCAGGGTTAAGCTGTACTGTTCTTCGGGAAAATCCTGCTGAATACGGGTTAGTACCGGTTGAATTTCAATGGAAGAAAAATGAGCCGCAATAGCACGCCGCGCATCCCGTTTTTTTGTCTGTTCAACACGGTAAAGGATAAAACTCTTTACCGCTGCGTAATAATTATGTTCGATGAGCGTTTTTTCAACCAGATCTTGAATGGTTTCTACTTGTACCGCATTCCCGTTTTTGCTCAGTTCATATATATCGGCTTCGATTTCCGCCGTCATAAGCTGCAGCACCTGCGCAAGATTGTCAACCTTTGATAGTTCCGTATCCTTTTGTACAGCCGTATTTGCATCATGCTGCGCCGCTGCATCCGTTACACTGTTAAACGCCGCCTGCATTGCCAATGTAATCTTTTCGGCATTGTAGGCTTCCTTTTCTCCGTTTCGCTTAATAATATCCATTCCTAATTTCCTTACTCTGCGGATTTTAATGGGAAAGGTACAGGGCGTCAAGGATCTGAATCCCTGTACTTTCTCTCTTCTTTGACCGCAAGGTATCGTACCCATCGATTGAGGTTTTTCGTAAAATAGTATATATTTAAAGTATGCAAGAAACAGCCGATTTTTTTAACGACAGTGCAGTGATGCTTGCCGCCGAGGGATGCCATAGCGAAGCGATAGCATGTCTTCGCCGCGGTTTACAGCTTGAACCGTACAGCAGCTTAATGTGGTTTAATTTGGGGCTCAGCTACTATGCGCTTGATGATAAAGATAACTCCCGTTATGCACTCTACGAGGCAGCGCGTTGCAACCCCTTTGATGCCGACATTTGGGATACGCTCGGTGTCGTTCTCCATGAAACCGGCGAAATGGAGGCTTCACGGCTTGCATATACGAAAGCGCTTGAGCTGGAAACCGAAAACGGCCGTATATGGAATAACTACGGTACGCTTCTTTTTAATGAAGAAAACTATGAACAAGCCCGTCGCGCCTTTGAATCAGCCTTGACGCTCGCTCCCGATTCCGAGGATACGCTTTTTAATTTACGCGATACCTATACGATGCTGGGAAACAAAAAGCTTGCAAAAAAATGCACTAAAATAATCGATAGACTGGCATTAAAAAATCCGAATACGCTGGTACAAAAGCGGAACGAGCTGTGAGAATTTTTTATATCGCCGAAATTACCGGTAAGGCAGGTGTATGGGCGGTTAAAAAAAACATTGCGGAAATTAAGCGCCGCTATCAGCCTGATTTTATTATTGCAAATGCTGGTATGGCGACAGGCGCAGGCGGGCTTGGCAAACAACATGCCGGTTATTTGAGAAAGATGGGGATCGATTGCATCACCGGCGGGGATTATATCTTTCAAAAGAAAGATTTAGTCGAAAATCTCCCACAGATGCCTTTTGTACTGCGTCCTTGCAATCTACCCAAGCATAGTTTAGGAGCCGGTTACCGCTATTTTACAACCCGAAATGGGGAAAAACTTGCGGTCGTTTCGATTTTGGGGCGGGTAGGGCGCCACCGGCTTTTAGCGGATAATCCGTTTACGTTGATGCAGGCGCTGCTTCCGAAAATAGAAAGAGAAACGCCGTTTATCGTGGCGGATTTTTCTTCAACCGCAACAGCCGAAAAACAGACTATGGCGTTCTTTCTTGCAGGGCGGATCTCCGTGTTGATTGGGTCAGGTACGGGCGCCGCCACAGCCGACGAGCGGCTGATGTCCGCCGAGTGTGATTTATCTGGTGCCGGTTCCGCTGATGCGCATATCGATATGCAGACTGCAACTGTAGAAACAGGCTGCGAACAGCATAACAGAAAAACCGCCTATATCACGGATGCGGGACGAACCGGCAGCTTTGACTCTGTCGGCGGACATGCCCCGTCCGGCAAGATACGGGAATACCGCACCGGTCTTTTTGAGTACCCGCAAGAAACATGGCAACGGGTCTGTATACAGGGGCTGGATATTGAGCTGGACGGGGCGGGCGGCGCCCTGTCGATAGAACGGGTTCGTATCGAAATGCCTACCGCTGCGATGCCGCTGTCATCATAACATATATCCGTATTTAATTTTGGAGGGTCTTTTAATGGAAAGAATAGGAAGAGTGATACGTATGCCGATAACGAAACGGAACGGCATGCAGATTGCGACTATTGAATACGATACGCCCGAAGCAGATCTTTGTTCCATTAAATCTACCGATAGCCGCAGCGGATGCGCGTCATGCGGCGGCGGTTGTCATGCTTGTGGCGGAGGCAGTAAAGACGGTTTGTTGGTTGTACAGGGCAACATCGTCGATGCGCTGAACGTTTCGGGAAAAGATTTATGGATTGGGAACAAGGTTGGCGTCTTTATTTCCGAGAAGGCCGCCCGCTTTCAGGGACTGTGCGCAGTCGGTATTCCGCTCGTGCTTTCGATGCTTTTCTTTACGGTAATCTTTTTGCAAACGCATAACGAATCGCTGGCTTTAGCCGGTATCGCTGCCGGTCTTGCCGTAGGGGCAGCTATCGCTTTTGGCATAAGCCGTATCTTAAAAGAGCGGGCGCTTCCGCAGATTGTTATCGTTTATGAGTAAGAAAACTATGAATAAAAAAAACATTGCCGATAGTGCAGATGTCCCGATAACCGAAGTATGCTTAGCCGATGTACGGTTGCCGGTACGAAAAAAAATCGGTTTTGGCATTGCCGACATCGGTGGAAATCTGTTTTTTACGGCGATGGGATTTTGGACGCTGACCTATCTTACCGATACGGTGTATCTGGCGCCCGCTCTTGCCGGCATCGCCATTATGGTGGCGAAAATATGGGATGCGGTTACCGACCCCATTGTCGGCTTTCTTTCCGATAACACTCGTTCCCGATTCGGTAGGCGCCGTCCGTATCTCTTGTTCGGAGCGCTTCCGTTCGGTCTTTCGCTTTGGCTGTTTTTTACCAAGCCTTCGTTTACCGGTCAAACGGCGCTGTTTTGGTGGGCATTGTTGATGCTTTGTTTGGTAAATACGACGATGACCCTCGTGAATATTCCGTATTCTGCTTTAACCCCCGAATTAACCTCGGATTATAACGAACAAACCTCGTTAAATGCCTACCGTTTTTTGTGCGCCGGAATCGGTACGATAATGGGCGCCGTTATTGTGGTGCCGATTGTCAATATGTTTCCGTCTAAAGCCTTAGGCTTCTCGGTTGCAGGGGCAGCTATCGGCGGTATTATCATAATAGCAACGCTTATCACCTTTTTTTCAGTGCGAGAGTCTGCTGCACCGCCTAAAAACGGTAAGAAAAAAACAGGAGCGTTCTTTTCCGCCTACCGCTCGGTATTTAAAAATTCCGCGTACACAGTGTTGCTGGCAGTTTTTGTGCTGCATATTACTGCGCTCAATTTTTTGCAGGGAATGGTTGTGTATTACCTAAAATACATTTACCAAGCGGAATCATTTTCAAGTACGATTATGGGGCTATTGCTGATAACCGCTATTATTTCGATTCCTGTTGCGGCAAAATGCTCAAATGTGCTGGGGAAAAATGTTTCCTACCGCATAGGACTTGCCGTATTGTGTATTTCTACGATGGTAATCTTTTTTATAGGACACCGTATCGGATTAATCGGTCTTGCTTTGTTGTTCGTATGTGCAGGAGTTGGGGTTGGTTTTGCTTTTGCGACACCTTGGGCAATGTTGCCTGATGCGATTGCGTGGCAACCTGATACGGTACACAACGAGGGCTGTTATTACGGAGTGTGGACATTTGCCAGTAAACTCGGGCAGGCTGTTTCGACCGGTGTTTCAGGTTTAATCCTCAGCGCTGCGGGATATCGCGCCGATATACTCCAGTCCTCCGATACGATATTTGCTATCAGACTTATTGCAGGGCCGATCGCGGCGGCAACATGCTTATTGGGATTTATACTTATCCGTTTTTACCCCATCGATAAAAAATAACGCTGCAACGCCGTATATGCCCCGTAATTCCAGCGCTTTTGAAAATAGTAGTACCGGATACAAGGCGCAGAGTGAATAACACCCGCAGGCGTGCTTTTTGCACGTCGAGGATTTTCAGTAGCGGCACGGATGCCGCTGGTTATATCAGAATCGATGTTTCAGCGATGCTGAAACTCGCTGCCAAAAGTGTACAAGGATGTACACTTTTGGTAATGCAACGCCGTAGACGGTATGCATATTTTCAAAAGTAGGGTGCTAGCATAATTCATATTTTTAGTCTATACTAAATGTATTCAAAATAGCCGGTCTATATCGCTGGGGGTATCATACCCTTGTGATAACGGCATACCTATGGAGAGTTACAGCATGAAAGAATTAATTTCTCGTTCCGGTGCAAAATATACCGAAGTGATTTGTCCCGCTTCTGCTATGGTATACCGCCTCGGTTCACTGTTTAAAAAAGCTTTCTATAATAAAAAGTATTTTTTGTCGGTCGTATTGACGACCTTTATTTTTTTGGGCTTTGGCACCGCTGTCTATGCAGAAAGTGTCCCTACGGTACAACGTGGTGTTATCGATTTACGCAACTGGAACTTTGACACTCAGGGTAAAGTGATGCTTAACGGTACTTATGGCTTTTTCTGGAACGAATTTCTGGAAGATTGGAAAGAACCCTCTGTCTATATGTCGGTGCCGTCTTCTTGGGCAGCTGAAAAAGCGGGACAAGGTAAGGCCTATCCTTCAAACGGATATGCGACATATACCATAAGACTACTGTTGCCCAAAGGAGCACCTTCTCTTTCGGTGTATCTGAAAAACCGATTCCCTTCGCTGACAGTTTTTGCAAACGGCGTAAAACTTGACGCATATAATCCTTCCGGAAGAAAACTTACAGATGCGCAATCTTCTTGTTTTGTATTACCCTCGGGCGAAACGCAGATCGATCTTTTGATTCAAATAAAGAGTATTGATCACAAAAAACAGGGTATATACAATCCTGTTATCCTTAATAAAACATCCGTCCTCGAATCGTCCATATATCAACGTAAGCTTATCGAAGCAATGATTTTCAGCTTTGCGTTAGCGCTCGGTCTTTACCATTTGATATTGTTTATTTTCAGATCAAAAGAAATCAGTATTTTGTATTTTACCATGCTCGTATTTATCGTTATGATACGAATACTCTCGACAGGGACGATGATTGGATGCGATTTATTCGGCTTGTCTTGGATGGCAACGCTCCGTATGGATTACTTTACTTTTGCAACTGTTTCAGTTCCCGTCATCTTATACTTTTATGAACTATATAAGAAATATATTCATAAGGCGATTGTCATTGTCTGGGTTTCCGAAGGTCTTCTATATGGAATTCTAACGCTTGTTACAAAAGGTTCTTTTTTTACATCCTTCCTTTTTGTACACCAAATTATTTGCCTTTTTGAAGTTTTTTATATTCTGTATCTTATCGTGCGGCTTATTTATAAAAAAGAACAAGAGGCATCGTTTATTGCAATTGGATTTGCCGCGTTGATAATTACCTCCGTGATCGATCTCCTTGAAGGGATGGATATTATTCAGATATCGGCAACGCTCCCCTTCGGGCTCCTCTTTTTCCTACTGATTCAGGCAGTGTCGTTTGCCAGAATATTTTATTTTGAAAAGCGAGAGAGTGAGTTGATGCGTGATAAAGTCATTGCTTCTTCCGATCAATTGGGTACATTTATCACCGAAATTAAAAAGGTTATCGAAGATTTGGCAAACGAAGATAGCGTGTTGACTTCGAATATGCACAACGCTCAGTCTTATGTTGATAAAATTTCAAGCTATATTAAGTTAGTACTCGAAGAGGTATCCTCACAGAAAACAAGTTTGATTGATAGGGAAACCAATACTAACTATTTAAATACGTTCCTTGAAGGTTTAGATACGAAGATTACGCATCAAAGTGAAAAATCGAAGGATGCGATGGATAAGCTTACGGACTTAATCCAAAACACAAAACTGTTAACGGAAAAATTCAAGGTTATTCAAGATAACTTCATAAATATCTTCCAAGCAAATGAAGTCGGAAAAACGAACTTTTCAAAGATGACAAAGACGATATCCGACATTACTACCCGTTCCGCCGTTTTGCTTGAGACCAATCAGTTGATAACACAGGTCGCGGAGCAGACGGATATGCTTGCAATGAACGCTGCTATCGAAGCGGCTCATGCGGGTGATGCAGGTAAAGGGTTCGCTGTCGTTGCTGAAGAAATCCGAAATTTGGCTGAGAGGGCGTCTGCCGAATCGGATTCAACAGGGAAAATTATTAAGCAGATTACTGCCTCCATTGATGAAACTGCTTCTGCGACAGATGTTTTAGCTCAGAGTTTCACTGATATTAGTGATAAGGTGACGGACTTTGAACACATGCTCGTGGAAATCGCAACCTTTATCGGACATACGGATGCCCATACAACCCGGATGGAAGAAACGCTGAAAGAAGTATTGGAAGAAATGACGGCTTTGAAGAACGAAAATAGCCGAATAATTGAAACACGAGAAAATACGGTTTCCAGCTTTGGACGTTTAACAAAAGCAACGGAAAAAGTTAATGCAGAAATTGATTCAATGCTTGACAATATTACCAACTTAATACGTATTTTTTCAAAAACTGCAGAATCGCAAGAGCAAACACGGGAAATTATCGGTCGCTTAAATCGTTTATCTTCTCAGAATCAGGAAGTGGTGGCGGATAACAATGAAATTCCCGAAATCTAATCATATTTTCGATGTTTCTTAAAAATAATGGGAATCTCTAAAACTCTGTTTTGGGAGATTCCCTTAGATATTTATGGGTTAAGGAAAAACGATGGCTCAAAACAGTAAAATTACTCCTGAAGTATTTGACAATTTACTCTATCTTTCGCGTCTTTCTTCTAACGACAGCGACATGGAGTCTATTGCCGGACAGGTTGGTCAAATTGTTGAATATTTCGATATTCTCAAAAAGTATGATGTGCCTACCGAGGCAGACGACACTGCAATGATTTCGGAAGGGTTACTCCGCCGCGATACTATTGTAGCAGGCATAACACAGTCGGATTTGAGGAAGATGTCGAGTGAATATATGGACGGCTATTTCCGTGTACCTAAAGTCCTCGGGAGCGGGGTGTGATTATGAAAGATCTTTGTACAGCAAGTTTAGCCGAATTAAAAACGTACTTGGAAGAAGGGGCGGTCTCTTCCGTTGACATCGTTCGTGCATTAAAGGCAGCATATCAGGCGGATGAAAAGCAAACGACGCCGTTGCATGGATTTATTGAGTTTTTTGACGATGCAGAAGCGCAAGCGGAAAAAGCTGATGCACTGCGGAAAGAAGGCAAAGGGACTGATAAGCCGCTATTAGGCTTGCCCTTTGCAGTAAAAGATAATATTTCAATACGCGGGAAACTCTGTACCTGCTGCAGTAAAATATTGGACGGCTACAGAGCCCCGTACAATGCGACGGTTATTACCCGTTTAACGGAGGCTGGCGCAATACCGATTGGTAGAGCAAATATGGATGAGTTTGCGATGGGCTCTTCCACCGAATATTCGGTATACGGGCCGTCGCATAATCCTGTAGATCGCGCGCTGACACCCGGTGGCAGTTCGGGCGGTTCCGCAGCGGTGGTTGCAGGCTTTCAAGTTCCGTTTGCGCTCGGTACGGAAACGGGTGGTTCCGTGCGGCTTCCCGCTTCGTATTGCGGAATATACGGATTAAAACCGACTTATGGCGCTATCAGCCGCTACGGTGTGGTTGCATTCGGTTCTTCACTCGACCAAGTAGGACTTTTCGCCCGCTGTGTGGATGATGTCGGTTTGGGGCTTTCCGTTGCAGCAGGCGCCGACCCGCATGATGAAACGAGTGTTCAATATGATTTTTCTTCCTGCGCACATTTGGAACCATACACTGACAGCGATTTAAAGAAACTTCGCATTGCATTACCGGTTGAATTTACGCAAGCAAAAGGTTTGGATACGGATGTTGCGGCGCTGTTTGAAAAGTTCCGCAGTTGGTTTGCCTCAAAGGGTATTCAAGTCGATCCCGTTTCCATACCGGTGTTGGAATCTGCCATTGCGATGTACTATGTTATTGCGCTTTCCGAGGCATCGAGCAATCTAGCCCGCTTTGACGGAATCCGCTACGGCTTACGCGAGGATCCGGGAAAGGGATACGACGAATTATACTGTGCAACCCGTTCTGCCGGTTTCGGCCGCGAGGTAAAACGGCGCATTATCACCGGAAACTATGTATTATCGCATCATCTGTCGGGAGATTGCTATGAAAGTGCGCTTCGTGTCCGCGCCCGTATGGAAAAAGAGGTCGGGGCGGTCTTACAGCAGTATGACTTTATTTTCTGTCCGACTGCGCCGACACCGGCATTTAAGCTCGGGGAGCGTGTAAACGATCCGCTTGCGATGTACCTTTCGGATTTATTTACAACATTTGTTAATTTATCCCATATTCCGGCGCTGTCGATACCCGCGGGCAAAGCACAGGACGGCCGCCCGATCGGTATGCAAATTGCGGGCGCGAAGCTTTCTGAAGAAAAAATCTTACGATTGGCAAAAACGTTGGAGGCGGCACGGGTATGAGTTCGGAATTATCCTACGAAGTAATTATCGGCTGTGAAATTCACTGCCAACTGTTAACAAAGACAAAGGCCTTTTGCTCTTGCGAAAACCGTTACGGCGGAATGCCGAATACCCGTGTTTGTCCGGCTTGTTTGGGACTTCCCGGCGCCTTGCCCGTTATCGGCGATGAATATGTGAAACTCGGTATTAAAGCAGGGTTTGCGCTCGGCTGTACCGTTAACGAATTCAGTAAGTTTGACCGCAAACATTATTTTTATCCCGACTTGGTTAAAGGCTATCAAATTACCCAATTCGATAAACCGATTTGCGAAAACGGTCAGGTTGAAATCAATATGGCAGCTCCCAATGAACCGCCGCAGATGAGGACAATCAGAATTGAGCGCATTCACCTTGAAGAAGATGCCGGTAAAAGCCTTCACATCGAAGGAGCGCATAGCTATGTAGACTATAACCGCTGTGGAGTTCCGCTGATCGAAATCGTATCCAAGCCGGATATGAAAAGCCCCGAAGAAGCAGCGCAGTATATGCAGACAATTCGGGAAATTTTAAAGTTTATCGGCGTTACCGACGGTAATTTGGAAGAAGGTGCGATGCGCTGCGACGCGAACATCAACCTAAAAGTATTTGAAAACGGCAAAGAATACCGGACGCCGATTTCCGAAGTCAAGAATATGAACTCGTTTAGAACGGTACGCGACGCCTGTGCGTATGAGGTTCAGCGGCAGCTCGAAGAGTTTAAAACCGATCGGCAAGAGTATTCGGCTGATTTTAAACGTACGATGGGATGGGATGAGCCGAGCGGAAAGACCGTTATCCAGCGTACAAAAAATTCCGCGCTTGACTACCGTTTTATGCGCGAACCCGATATCCCTTCGCTGATGCTGAGTCGTGAATACATCGATTCGGTATGCAAAACCGTTGGAGAGCTTCCGGCTGCAAAACGGGAACGGTTTAAGAAAGAATACGGTCTTTCTCAATTCGATGTGGAAACACTGACAACCGAGCGGAGTTTAGCAGAGTGGTTTGAAGCTGCCGCCGCTCAAACAAAAGACCCCAAAAAAGTTGCTAACTGGGTACTTGCGGAAGTTCTTGCGGTATTAAATGAAAAGCATATCGGACTTGAGCAGCTTCCGTTTGGTCCCGGCCATATCGCCGAATTGGTAAATGAGCTTGATGCACAGACTATTACCAGCAAGCAGGCAAAGGATGTTTTTGTAGAGATGTTGGAAAGCGGTGAACATCCCCAGCAGATCATCAAAAACAGGGGATTGACACAAGTAAGTGATGCTGGCGCTATCGAAAAACTGGTGGATGAAGTATTTGCGGCAAATCCTCAAGCTATTGCCGATTGGAAAAAAGGTAAAACCAATGTCGCCGGTTGGTTGATGGGGCAAGTGATGAAAAAGTCGCAAGGCAAGGCAAACCCCAACCAGACGACGGAACTGGTACGAAAAAAACTGGCAGCATTATAAAATGAGACAAAAACACCCTCTAAGAATTGTTTTTTAGAGGGTGTATAGTACCATACCGGCGGCGTTACATATATTAAAGAACAATAACCATGGTTCTTTTTTTTAAACTTTTATATTTCTTGGGTATATCTATCCTTGTAGTAAATAGAAAGTTGTAGTAGAATTATTCAGTAATAGTCATAGAATATAATGTGTTAAATGTATAAAACGGCTCATTGTATGTATTTTCTTAGGAAAACTATGATCATTCCGAGTACGGAGAAAAAAATGTCAGGGCAAAATGAAAAAATGAAGCAGGAGAAAGTACGCTTTCCTATTGGAGCAAAGTTGGTTATAATGATTTCCATTTTGCTCATTATTGCACTTGGTACGATTACCCTGTTGGTAACATTATTTGGAAGTGAAGATGTTCAAATCACAGCCGAAGAAAACAATCGAACGGTCAATGCGCAGGCGGCAAGTTCCGTCGAAAATGAACTAGCTTCTATTAGAGCAAATGCTTTTCTGTTATTAGATCTCATCAATACAGCTGACAGTTCAAGCAGTTTTGCAAAGCAAGCCGCTTCTTTTTATTTTGAACGAAATCCTTCGGTTGCCGCCGTTCTGGTTACCGATTCGCGGCGTCCCGACGGTATCGATCGTACGTTGCTGAATACGACGTTCTTTTTATCCCATGAGCTTGATCCTTCTCTTGTAGAAACGTTTTTAAAGCAGGAACGGGAATCGGCAACTCAAGTGGAGCAGGGGATTATGAAAATCCTCAACGCTGCACCTCTTTTTAATCAACCGATGCTGGTCTTATTTTATCCATATAGAGAAAAAGGCCTTGCACAAGGGCTTGCAGTATTCTTTTCTGCAGAAAAGCTTTCCGACGGGTTCGGGCAAGGAACATTACAGACAACGTACCTCGTGAACGATACGGGGGATGTGCTTATTCATTCCGATTTTGATCTTATCCGCCGCGGTGCAAATGTGGCCTCTTTCCCGCTGTTTACTCAGATGCGTGAAAACGGAGATACCAACCGGCAAATGCTGTTTCAAGATGAGACCGGTAAAAAATATTTTGGTTCCTATACACGGCTTTCGCTTGGAGATGCGGCGGTTCTTACGACTGCAGAAGCTGCACAGGTGCTTGAACCTGTCAATGATACGGCAAAGCGGAACCTTTATTTAAGCATCGCGGTACTCGCGCTTTCGGCAATGTTCGTGTGGTTTTTATCAAAGACCATCAGTACACCGATTAAGCTTTTGACCGTTGCCGCTCATCAGATTGAAGCGGGTGAATATGAGCTTGACTTAAAGCCGAAGACACAAGATGAAGTTGGGCTTTTAACTTCAAGTTTCGTACAGATGGGAAAAGGTCTTGCAGAACGGGAGCGTTTAAAGGATTCGTTTGGCAGATTTATCAATAAAGAGATCGCAGAGCTTGCTGCTCAGGGACGGCTGGCACTCGGCGGTGAAACGAAGGAAACAACAATCTTCTTTTCTGATATTCGTTCTTTTACCGCTATTTCCGAAAAACTTGAACCGTTTGAAGTTGTCGGCTTTTTGAATGAATACATGACTCAGATGGTTGAATGTGTCAACGACACGCATGGCGTTGTTGATAAGTTTATCGGTGATGCGATTATGGCAGTGTGGGGTGCGCCGACGAGTTCCGGCTCTCCGCGTGAAGATGCGTTGAATTGTATCCGTGCTGCGCTCCGTATGCGAGCGGCTCTTATGCAATTTAATCGCGGACGGGGCGGTGATAAAAAGCCGATTATCCGCATCGGATGCGGTATTAATTCGGGGCATGTCGTTGCAGGACAAATCGGTTCTCAAAAGCGTATGGAATATACGGTTATCGGCGATGCGGTTAACCTTGCGTCTCGAACGGAAGCTTTGAATAAACCGATGGGTACCGATATCCTTATCACCGAATATACCTATAAGCTGGTACAGGATCAGGTTCTGGTAGAAGAAATGCCGTCAGTTACCGTCAAAGGAAAAGAAAAGCCGCTCCGCATGTTTGCGGTTATTAATATGCCCAACGAAAAAGGTATTCCGGGTGCAGGTGAAAAAGGCCCAACGAGTCTTAATCAGATTAGAAAGGTTTTGGGAATCCCTATTCCTGATTTTGCAAAGGTAAATCTCAATGAAGACGAAAAAAAATACAAAATCCAATCCTAGTTTTACAAATGTCGGCGCGGATATTTCCGTTGTTGTCTTGTCGCTGTTGGTAATTTTTGTATCTTCTTTTTTATTTGTGAAAAACTTAAATAGAACGTTTTCACGTAACGACAAGACACCGGTTGCAACCATAACTTTTAAGTATAAATCGGTGCAGCGTAAGTTTCTTGACCGTGCCGTTTGGGATCGTCCTCAGCAGAATTCTCCTGTGTATAATGGTGATACCATACGTACGTCCCCTGAGGCGGAAGCGACATTATATTTTGTCGACCGCAATGTTGTTGAACTCGGTTCGAGTACGATGATTCAAGTATTTGTCAATAATGAAGAATCCCGAATCGATCTGGCAAGCGGACTTGTGTCGGTTGAAACCTCAGACTCTTCCAATATGCTGATTAGTTCTGAAAATACCACCGCAAAGATTTCAAAAGGTTCTTCGTTCCGTGCGGATAAAAGCGGTGAGGGAAATCTACAGCTCGTTGTAGAAAAAGGTGAAGCAGCCGTTACCGGACAGGAGGGAGGAGCGCAATCGGCGCTACTGACACAGGGTGCGGTTATACAGACGGGAATACAAGCGCCTCTGGTAGTAGTTACTCCCGGCAAAAATGTGCGATTACTCAATCAAAGTGGAAACGGTGTCGATGTTCCCTTTCAATGGCAAAGTTCTTTGCCTGCCGGCGAAGAATTAATACTTGAAACTTCACCGCTGAGTAATTTTTCCGATGAAGTGCAAAAGTATACACTTGCCGATTTGACGGAATATACACTTGCAAAGCAAAACCGATCATTTTACTGGAGATTGTATGCTGCAACAGGCGATGAGTCCGCTGTTAATGCTCAATCCGGTAAGGTGAATATTATTGCCGCTCCAGCTCCGTTGTTGTTAGAACCGGCAGTCGAAGCGCAGTATACATATACGTCGGCACCTCCTGCCATCCGTTTCTTATGGGAGGGAAATTCCCTTGTCGCTTCTTATTTATTGGAAGTTGCCGACAATCCTGAACTGAAAAATCCCCAATTAAGCCGGTTTGTCAATACACAGTCGCTTACGTTGTCTGATTTTGCTGAAGGAACGTGGTATTGGCGTGTTACTCCTCGGTATCTTATCGGTGTTGACAGTACTCCTGAATCATCGAAAGTAGGATTCTTCCATGTAGAACAGCAGTCCGCCGCGGCTGAAACTCCGCAGGTGTTGTTTCCGCAGGCAACGGCAGAAACCGCGCATGGAAAAGAGATGTCTTTTGCATGGAAAAATATCTCTGAAACAAAGTCTTATCGGCTTAAAGTCGCAAAAGACGCTGAAATGAAAACAATCGTCGTGGATAAAATTGTTGAAACGAATTCTTTTAAACTTGACGATGCTGCAGCGGTTTTGCCTAACGGTGATTATTATTGGACAGTATCGGGAATCGATTCAAAGGGAACTGAGATGGCGACTTCAGCGCCGATTAAATTTCAAACGATTAATACCGATTATGCATTGCGCGGTATTTTTCCGCCTAACGGATACATACTTGCCGATACGCTTTGTCCGGATACCCGATTTACTTGGAAAACAAATGTCGAAACGGAAAAACATTTTCAGGTTTCTTCTTCCAAAGATTTCTCGACACTTGCTGTTGATGTAAAAACATCGGGGAATGGTATTGAAGGTATCTCTCTACCGCATGGTCAGTGGTATTGGCGGGTTGTCGCTAATAGTGAAGTAGGCTTGGTAAAGGCTGAAACAAAGTATTTTACTATTGCGTCGCCGTTAGAAAGGCCGAATTTATTTGATATCGGAAGCACCGTTATTGTTTTCCCTGAAGGAAAAACAAAATTCGCATGGTCGCCGGTTAAGGGCGCTGATTATTATCAGGTGCGTATTACGAAAATTGGTGATGAAGATTCTCCGCTATATGAAAATTTATTTATCACCGAAACTCAAGTTGAAATTGCTTTACAACGTGTCGTAGAAGGAAACTATCGGATTAGCATTCAAGGCTTTGCTTCAGCTTCTGTAACGTCAACACGGCGGTATGGTTTAGCTGTCGATCATAACTTCACACTCAAGCATCTAAAGTCTGTAGAACTGTTGTATCCGGCTGATGGTACAAAAATAAGTGGGTTGGATGCCGCACTCAATCCGTTTACCTTTAAATGGGAGTCGGTTGTTCCTCCCGCCTCATCGAAACTTATATTGAGAAAATCCGGTACTGCTAACCCTGTTTTTGAAGTATCCAATCCTGCTACTGCAGTACAAGCACCGCCGCTTGAACAGGGCAGATATACTTGGGAAGTAAAAGCTGTTGTGCCGGAAGGATTTGATATTTCATCGCGTAAACGATTTACGTTTACTGTTTCACCGATACCGCCGCTTCCACCTGCTGCGTTCAGCTTTCCAACTGCAAATGCCGTGTTGGATGCTGCTTTCTTTAAGTCAAACCGAAGTATCGAGTTTAGATGGAACTCAGTGAATGATGCTACCCATTATCGTTTTAAGCTTTCTGATTCTTCCGGGCGCTCAATATTTACAGCCGATATCCGTTCAGATGGTAAAGGGCAGCAGGCTGTCAGCTTTAAAGATATCGCGAGATTATCCCGTGGAACTTTCTCTGCAGAAGTGAGAGCGCAGCGGCGGCTAAGTAATGGAAAAGTATTCCAAGATGGTACTGTCGCCCGTATACGTTTTCAAATAGATATTCCTAAGGGAAGAACGGTATCGACAGATGAAACGGGAGTTTTATATGGAAAATAAGTATGGTTTACTTGTTGGTATCCTCTTGCTTTGTTTTATTCCCTTGTCTGCTCAGCAGACTGCTGATTCTGCACAGGATGTAAAAACAGCAGCAAATGAAAAGAAAAATTATTTTCTCAAGGAAACTGATAAGGGTGTCATGCTTGTGCAGCGGCTTTCTTGGGAAGCGTTGGATGATATTCTGGGATTCGAATTTGAACTTGAACAGCAGGATAGAAAAACGAAAGTATGGCGCGTGATAGATAAACGTACCGTAAAAACGAATTATGCAGACGTTTCTTTGCCTCCGGGGGATTACCGTTTCCGTGTACGAGTTATCAATCTTTTAGGGCAAAAAGAAGACGCGAGTCCATATCGTAACTTTGCTATTCGAATTGCTTATCAGCCGGAAGTTACTACGATTTCTCCGCAAGTTATCAACTTCGATGAGTTGGAAGATCACACGCTTACCATAACCGGTAAAAATTTTCATGAAGAGACGTCTTTTATTCTTACAAATAATTTCAGTGGGTCGGTTTTGCGTGGAACTATTATGGAGATAAAAGATGACGGCACGCATGCAGTCGTTGCCTTTGAATTTATGAAGGCAAATCCGGGAACCTATACCTTTGCCGCGGTTGATCCGAGTGATTTGTTAGCAGAAAAAGATGATATTGTTTTCCGATTCCAAAAGCCGATCGATATATTTCTTTCCGGCAACTATGTTTTTAATGGCTTTATCGGAAATCAAGTATTGTCAAAAAAAGATTATTTTAATACGAATATCGCACCTTTGGCGGGCGGTATACGGCTGACTGTTGTTCCAATAAAGCGGTTGTACGGGAATTTCGGTTTTAATCTTACCGGTTCCGGCACCTATTTAAAGAATAAAACAGACGGTTATACACTAAGTGCGGGATTGTTATTTGCTCAATTGAATGCCGCTTATTTCTACCCCATTATTAAACATCGGTTGGTATTCGATGCGCATGCCGGATTGGGTACTATGTTTCTCGTGAATACCCAGTTTATCTACAATGCGACAGAAAAGATAACAAGCGATAAGGCATGGTATTGGGGATTAACTTTTAATATCGGTACGGCTTTGTATGTGTATGTATATAAAAAGCTATACGTGGAAATCAATGTTGACCATGTTATTCCTATTCGGAGGGGAAACGGCTTCCCGAAATATATCATCCAGCCTCAGTTAGGTATAGGATGGGAGTTCTAAAAAACCGTTACACTCTGCAAAAGTCGGAAGTTTTTATAAGTTTTCTCTTAATCCTGATATTCGATTGGTTCTACCATTCGATCTTTTGATAGAACCGTATTGGGGAATATCTCTTGTGCGTCTTTAAGCAGCTGCTTTAAGTCATAGTCCGTATAACGGGGACTGTAGTGAATCAGCGCCATCTTTTTGACTGCGGCGTCCCGTGCAATTTGAGCAGCCTGTGTACAGGTCATGTGCTTTTTTTCGGCAGCATCCTGTTCCATACCTTTTGCAAACATAGATTCGCAGACTAAGAAGTCGGAGCCGGCAACCTCCGGCGCGATGCTCGGAAGATATTTTGTATCGGTTACAAAGCTGAATTTTCTGCCGCTCCGAGGCGGACCGAGTACTTGGCTGCTTTCTACAACAGTACCGTCTGCCGCTTCTACTGCCATTCCTGCCTGTAGCTTTGACCAGAGTGGTCCGCAGGGGACATTAAGTCTGCGCGCCGCTTCGGGATCGAATGCTCCCGGCCGTGGGAATTCCTCAAATACGTAGCCGAGACAAGGCTTGGTATGTTCAAGCCAGAACGCTCGCACTTGAAACTCATCGGTTTTATATACAATGCCGGGTTCGGAAACTTCTTGAATGATAATTTCGTAATTGATATACATATCGAGAACTTGCCGACTTGTTTCGACATATTCTTTAATTTTCGGGGGGCCGATAATGTAGAGCGGCTCATCACGGTCAACCTGCGCCGATAGCATCAAAATTCCCGGCAACCCCGTTACGTGATCCGCATGGGTATGGCTGATAAAGATGGTATTGATTTTTTTCCATCGGAGATTTAGGCGGCGCAGGGAAACTTGTGTGCCTTCTCCCGCATCAAAAAGAAATAAATCGCCTTCACGGCGAAGCAGCACTGAAGTAAGATGACGGTACGGTAAAGGCATCATGCCTCCGCAGCCCAAGATAAACGCTTCAAGATTCATAGATGGGAAACAGTATACCTGTTTTGGGGCTTGACGTAAATAGTAAAATAAGATAAACTCTTTTTGTTGTTTATCACAAGCGGGCAATTAGCTCAGTTGGTTAGAGTACAAGCATGACACGCTTGGGGTCGCTGGTTCGATTCCAGCATTGCCCATATCCCACCGCATAATGTCTAATCGAACAATTGGTATGCAGTATTGATATTCCTGATGCATTCCGAACAAAGATACGGCTTATTATTTTATGTCCTGTTCCGCAAGCGAATGTGCATAAGCTCGTACACAGGTTTATCCCCCGACGCAGAGCATCGGGAGATACTGATTTTTTATTTATTCCTTAGATTTTTCAAATAAGTCGGTATTTCAGAAAAACGGAAATGCAAACCGAATTTTAAGTAGCAGAAAGCGGCAGTTCCGACGATCAGAATACCGAGTATGATAAACACAGCTTTCCGTCCGTTTTTCTTATCGGCAAAGGGGTCGATGGGAACGACAATACTGCCGAATGGAATGGTTGAAAGCTTGGTAAGCTGAGTTCCGAACGGAATGTTGATTCTCGTACGGATATTGACCGCCCAGCCGTTTGCTTCAAGAATCGGAGCAATACTGCGTTTACGCAGCTTCATCGAGGCTAAAATCATCGACGGGCCGGAAATACAAAGTAAAATTCCGATAAGGCCGAGCGGAACCCAAAAACCTAATCCGAATAGTGCTTGCAAAATACTGCCGATTAAGGCTGAAATACCGCCTAATGCAGTACCTATCAAGGCAATGGTTCCTAAGTCGAGTTTTTTGGTGGCTATGGGTGCAGCAACTGCCGGAGCTGTAGCTGTTGCTTGCTTATCAGCGGTTGTGACGGTTGATGCCGTCTTAGAAAGCAAATCGGCCGATTTCGCTTCGCCTGCCGCAGCCCGTGCCGCAATTTGGGTTTCAATCATGGCAGCGAGTTGCTTATACGGCATAAAAAACGCCTGCCGAACACTGATCGGATTGGCAATGACTTTTGTAACAACTGCGTTCCAATCCTTGCCGACGCGGTCGTAAAAAATGCCGTTCCGACCAATCACGATATTGTCGCTATCGCCATTTGTAAACAAAGCAACGATTTTTTTAGTTGTTTCTCCTTTGCGGCTTATATCGCAGTATACCAAATAGGCGCCGGAAAGCGTATCCAAGGTCGCATGGCGGGCATCGCCGTTGAGTTCAAAGCATAAATCTGCTGCACGTGTATCAAAATACAATACCCCCGCTTGAAAAACAGAACCTTTGCCCTCATAAAAATCGCTGAAGCTGATATAGTTTCTCAATAATGTAACAAAATCGCGGCGCAGGAGTACGAGCTTTTCCAAATTAGATACATTTCCGCGTTCTTTTTCTATTGTTAATGCATATCGAATTAACGAGGATACTTCTCCTTGTTTTTCGCCGTTGATAAGCGCTTGTAAGAACGGAACACTGAGCAAAGCTGCCGGTGTAGTAGGTTTCCCGCTCAAACGTTCTTGATACGGTGTCAGTTTCTGCACTATGAGGGCAAACTCATCCTGTGTAATGCATTCCTTGTGCCCGAGCAGCGGTGCAACGGTATCTTCTGCAAAGGTTTGCAGCTTTGCTTTCCATGCAGGATTGATTCCTTTTGTCAGGGGCAATGGCTTATCAGCGGCTGCTGCGGCGAGCGGTAATGCATACAGCGCTTCATTATTGTAATGAATACTTTCGGTTGCAAGTTGTTGGAATACCTGTTCATCTGCTGATAAGGCGGCTGCCTTGTCTGGTGCATACTCGGTTAATGTGCAGCGTAAAAAATAATCCTCTGCTTTTTCTTTTATAGCGGAAAGCGCTACTACGGCTTTTTGAGTGTGTTCCTGATCAAGCGGTAAGATTCCTTCTTCTGCCAAAGATGTTTGCCATGCTAAAAACGCTTGTGCATCGGTCATCAAATCTTGCAGAATGCATTGTTGAATTCCGTCTGCAAGTGTACCGTTTTCGATACAGGAGGCAACGGCTCTATTGATGATCTGTTTTAGTTTATCATCATCGGAACCGTCGGCTGGTATCGGTGCATTACAATCCGGTGTATGTGCATCAAAGAATTTTTTTTGCGTTTCTATATCTACTATCGAAATTTCCTGCGTATCATTCTTTTGGATATGATCCAGTAACCAACGGGCGCTGGCACGAAGGGTCTCATCATTAATCGATGCAAGCGGCACTGAATCTCCTTCTTCCAGTAATAAAGAAAGATCGGAAAGCTGTGTACCGAGCCAATCCACAGTAGCGAGAATTTCAGGTGGGCGGATGAAGCCATCGCCATCATAGTCAAGCAGTGAAATTGTCTTAGGATCAAAAAATATCCCCTGAGTCGGCATTGCCAACACCGTCCATAATTTCTGGTCAAGTTCACCCAAATGAGTAATATCATCTGCATTTTTCAAAATGACCTGCGTAACACCGCCGAAGCGTGAAAAATTCCAACGGTGTTGGTCAGTATTTTTTTGTAGTATCATAGTACCTCGTGAAGATATTTTCGATTATTCCGCTTGAAATGTCAATGATAGGTGCTCCATGGTTAGATTCTTATTGGAAGCTTCTAAAAAACTAATGGAGTTTTTAGAGATGTCTTTTTTTTTAAGTGATAAAATATTGAGTTGAGATTGCAATGAAAACGCGCCTTCATTAGTCAATGAACAGGGAGGTAATGTCGGCTAATGAAGGCAAAAGTACTCGAAGGAGAACTTCTAAAAACCGCAAGCCTATCGGCTTGTTCTGAAAGGAAATGATTTATCGTATCCGCTAGCGCGGATTGCGAATCAGTGTTTTTAGAGGTTCCCCGTACTTTAAAATAATTCGGTATAGATTTTAATCAGCCGGTCTCTGTCAAGGAACACAAAGTTATTTGCCATAAGGCGCTGCTGATTTGCAATGACGCTGTCGGCAAATTCGGCAATCTGCTCTTTTTTCATGCCATATTCGTGCAGCGGTTTCTTTTTGAGCAGACAGTTGAGCAGCTTTTCCAATGCATCATAGACATGTGCCGTGTCGCAGCCGAGGATATCGGCCATAAACCGGTTAAGCTTTTCAATCTCGCCGTCTTTTTTAATTTCAAGGTAATTTTTCAAGACGCCGGTAAACATCGCATAGTTTGATTCACCGTGAGCGACATGGAAGGTCGCGCCGACCGGATAGCTCATCGCGTGAACTGCTGCGCATCCTGCAATGCTGAATGCAATACCTGCATAGTTAGATGCAAGCAAGAAATCGCTTAACAGCGGAAGCCGTGCATCATGACCGTTTTTCTCAATTTCTTTGTAGCCCTTTAAAATCATCTCGATAGCTTTGTATCCGAACAGCTTTGTGCTTTCCGTTGCCTTGGGCGAAAGCGATGATTCAACGGCATGTACCAATGCATCGATGGAGCTTGTTGCAAAAAATTTGAACGGCAAGTCTTTCAGCAGTTCGGGAATCAACACCGCGTAGTCGCCGTACATTTCATCGTGTGCGAGGCCTTTTTTCGTACCGCGTGCATTCAGCGAGAGTACGGCGATATTGGTTACCTCCGATCCGGTGCCGCAGGTAGTCGGTACGATAATCAGCTCTTTGTCCTTTACGATTTCTTGTTTTCCGTCGTATAAGTCTAACACCGGCGAGGTGTGCTTTAAGGAGAAAAACTTTGAAATGTCGATGACGGTACCGCCGCCGATTGCGATAATACGCTTATAGCTGCCGTGTACATCTTTGTACATTGCTTCGACCATATCGTCGGAAGGTTCTCCCGCACCGTATTTTTCTTGAAAAAGCGTCGCGCAGGGTAGGTTCAATGCGCCGAAAAACGGTTTATAGATATACTCGTTTGTGATAACAAGATCGTCTTTTCCGAGCTTGAACGCTTCCGCAAATTCTTTCGCCGTTTCAAACTTGTAAATTTCGGGTTTTACCGCAAGTTGCTTCATTGCTTTTCATCTCCTTTTTGTTGTACGTTTTCATTAATTTCGTTTGCCCTATCCCAGAGGTCGCCTGCGCGACCGTAAGAGCAGCAACTGAACAAAACAGGGTCTCCATTTCGTTTGAACTGCTCTCCAACGCCGATACAAGCAGCCTCTTCAATGGATAGTTCTATTTCTCGTTTAACGGTTTTAATCCGGCATACGGTTTCGGTATGTTCGATCACTTCTACATCCGCGCCGGCTGCAATCCCCATGTTTTCCATCCGCCTTTTAAGATCGCGCGAGCCGTTTATTTTTTTGACGGTATAAACGGCGCAGGGCGCTTCTTGTAATGTCATCATATCATACCGAACCTTTCATACTGATTTGACCGGTGTTATGCGGCTGTTTGGTCGCCGGACTTTTTAGTAAAAAGTTCGGTACCTTCGATAACAGCCCACAGGATAATGCCGATAAGCAGTGCCCATCCGGGAGTGTAGAAGCAGAGCGCCGAAGCGATAACGCAGGCGATACCTCTTTCGTTACGGTTGGTACACATTGTCATACCGACGTTACCGCAGGCAAAAGCCTGAACACCCATCGTAATGCCGAAGAATATGGCGAAAGCCGGACGGATAAGCGTAACGAGCGGAAGAATTAAAACGGCAATAACGGTTGCAGCACGGAACGTACAGACGCCGTCCCAGTAGCTGTGTAAGGTTTTGTATCCTCTCTTGTATCGTTCCGTAATGGTCAGTAAGCCTGATGCCCACAGTGGACCGCACATGGGAACCCACGGTGCAAAGAGCGACATGATGCCGTTACGGAGGAATGACACGAGATTTGATCGTCCGGCATCGAAGATAACGGTTTCATCATCGCGAGTAGCAGTTGCTTCGGTAACAATTTCTTTTGCAAGAACAAAGTCGGAGAATGCAATAATATAGACAGTAAGCGCCATCGGCAATGCCGCCAAGAAGAATTTTGTAGCCGGCATTCCTAAGCCAAAAATGGTGAAGTGTTCAAGCACAAAACCAAAAGAAAGTGGTGTAAAGCCCCATTGAATATTCGGCACGGCTATTTCTTTGATAAGGAACGGCGCCAACACGATGGCAAACACTTGTGCCGGAACAACGCCTTGGTTGCGGATCGTCTCTAATGTTTTGTTCTTTGCAGCGGCCTTTGCAAAGGTCGAGTTAAATAAGAAGAAATAGGACATTAATACGGCGATAACAACGGTAATCGGTGCTTTGGGCATACGGGATTGGAATACGTTGATACCTGCGGTAACGCCGGCGCCCAATACGATACCCGCCTTAATGGATCGCGGTACCGTATCGACCAGTTTACGTCCGATACCGGTTACACCCATGATTAAAAAGAAAAGCGCTACAACCATTTGCAAGGCGATCATTGCATAGACGCGATCGACATTTCCTGTTGCGTAGTTAGGCAGTTCCCATTGTGCCAAATACTTTAAGGTAAGCGGGAGTGCGGGGGTAATCCAGCCGGGGACGACGGGGTCGCCCAATAATGACGGCAGATAATAACAGATAGCGTTCAGTACGCCGAATGTTAGCGACATTAAAAAGACGCTGTTTTCCGTCATTCCCAGTGCCGCGATGTTTTCCGGATTGTCGAACCCGAAAGTTGTCATTGTGGTAGCGGTTCCTGCACCGAGACAGGCGACGCCGAGAAAGAATGCCGCGAGCATTTCCGTCCACGACCATTCGTGATGGATCAGCGGAATACGTAAATTGAATGGGCCGAGCGGAATGTACGGCTGTACGCCGCCGAATTCTCTCTTCTTTAAAGGAAATTTTCCTTCATTGAAGTGCTCCGGCATCTTTGCAGTTGCGAGTTGGTCACTCATATATTTCCTCCTTCAGTTATTTCGGTAGCTTCTAAAAGAATACCGAGTTTTTAGAGCAAAACTGTTGTATATGGATAACAGTTTGGTAAAGCATTTTTAAAAAAAGGCAGGGTTATTGGCCCTGCCTTATCTCGTACTATCCATTCCTTAAATTAAGAATTAAGGAAGAATAATTACTCCTTAATCTTCGCGATATCCTTTGCAAGCTTTTTCTTCATTGCAAGGTTACCTTGGCGAGAGATCATGATACGCTGTGCCTGTGGAGAACCGGCGCCGTGCATGGACTCCGTGCGGTAACCGACTGCAGCGCTGCCGAGGGTCAGGTTTTCGATCAAGCGGAGAATGCGTAAGCGGTTCTCGGTAGAAACGGAGGCAACACCCTGTAAGTATTTGACAACGTACGGTCCGAGTTTGGGATCGCGCAGATCGGATTCTGCCGGAGCGGTTACCATCAAGCCGCCTGCGATATCTTCTGCAAGACGTGCAATTTCATACGGGAAGCGCGTAACGTTCTGCTTACAGACGTTGGCAAGCAACAAGTCGATAAGGTAGTTACCGGACTTGGTCTTGGTGCCTTCAGCCGAACATGCGATACCGCAGCAGTACAGCGTTTCGTTCAGGTGGGTCATTTCAATCAGCTTATCTTTAACGTGAGAAGCTTTTTGAGCGCCGTTATAGTCTGCTGCAACTGCCGCCGCACCGATAAGAACATCGCCGACGCCGACCTTGCATCCGCCGTAAGACTGGCGGTGATATCCTGCAAAGCGTTCAACCAGCATACCGGCAAATTCAAATTCGCCGTTCAGGAAGATGTGGTCGTTCGGAATAAATACGTTATCGAAGATAACCAAAGCTTCGGTTCCGCCGTAGGTGGAGTTACCGACATCGATTTCGGAACCTTCCAGCTTTCTGGTGTCGCAGCTCTGGCGTCCGACAATCATGAAGATACCTTTCGCATCGGTCGGGCAGGCAAAGGCTACTGCATAGTCTTTATCATCTTCGCCCATTGCGATAGTCGGCATAACGATAACTTCGTGCGAGTTGATAAAACCGGTTTGGTGCGCTTTTGCACCACGAACGACGATACCGTCGGCTCTCCGTTCCACGACATGGAGGTATAAGTCGGGATCGGTCTGAGCGTGGGGCGCCAAAGAGCGATCTCCTTTCGGGTCGGTCATTGCACCGTCTACGGTCAGGTCTTCATCCTGAACATGCTGAATAAACTTTTTGAAGTTTTCATGATAATGCGTTCCGTATTTTTCATCGAGCTCATACGTTGTGCTGAAAACGGCATTAAACGCATCCATACCGACGCAGCGCTGGAAGCAAGCCGCGGTTTTTTGTCCGCAAAGCCGCTGCATCTTTACCTTTTTAATCAGATCCTCAGTACTCTGATGAATGTGTGTAAATCGGTTGATCTTCTTTCCGGTCAAGGAAGATTTAACGGTCATTAAATCTTCATATTCCGGCATCTGAGCCAGATCATAAGTAGCCTTCACCGAGTTCAGGGACGGTCGAAGAATCGGATTGTCAACAACATTGTCAACTTTTTTTCCGAACATGTAAACCTGCAAATTCAGTTTACGCATACTCTCAACATACTGTTCGCCTGTCATAAGTGCCATGTGCATACTCCTTACTTTGTTTATTTGTCTATCAGGATAGACGCCTTACTAATAGTAAAGCAATTTCTATGCCAATATATGCAAAACAAACGTATCAGGCATTTTTTTAATCCCCGCAGAATAATTATGGGCTGTTCAACCTGTCCTTTTAAAAATATGCGAGTATCTACTTCGTTATTTCATAAAAATTAATCCTCGACGTGCAAAAGCACGCCTGTGGATAATTTTTGTTCATGCCTCATATCTATCTCGCCTATTTTTAAAAGGCTAACGGAAAAACTGCTTCCAAAATCACAGTCTCTTATTCTAGGATTTTTATCTATATCATCATCTGCCTGATATATTTGTTCTTTTACCGGAAAACTGTGCGAAATTTTATTCGTGCGGAGGGTTTAATACCCCGACGCAAGCGTCGGGGTTGTTGATTTGAAATTTCGCACAGTAAGGAAAAATAAGCACTCTTGTAGCTATCGTTTTTTTTCGATTATCTATGTACTGAGTGTGATGCTCCGCCCCTCTGTAAACCCTGATGGTTTACGTCGGAATACCCGGATGTTGGTTCATTTATGAATCGATTAGGGTAAATGGTTTAAAAATGAACCAATCTGCTGCATGAAAGGCACTTGCTAAAGTTAGATATAGTTTACATTTAAACTGTTTGTATTACTGCTGATGCCCCTATGGAAATGCTAAAAAGCAGCTTTTTTTAAAATAAGATAATTATCGATATAAAATATAGTAAAATGTGGTATTGTTTTTCCTACTTTACGGCGAAGTCTTTGAATGACAGGGTTGGGAAGGTTTAGAAGTATATATGGCAACCGTATTAAAAATATTCCAAACGGTTGCATTCCTTTTGCATGAAATTTTGAAAAAAATTTCATGCGGTTTGTTTTAGAAGAAGGGTAAGCGTATCAGGCAAAATAGACAAAAGCGCAGAATAATGGAGGTTGTGAGACCATTTGAACCGCGAAGAGGTTCAATTCTGGTTTAACAACCTCCACTTATTCTGGGGGCTGTTAAATAATAGTCTGATACGCTTACCCTGATATTTTAGAGGTTGGCATAGATATTGCTTATATATAACTATAACCCGTAGTGTCGAATGACCTTCGGGGTAAATGATAAAGTCTTGATTTAAGAAAAGGCTTTAAGGGGGAATTTTTTATGACAGATGCGCAGATGCAGTTTAAAAGCCGCTATCGTGAGTATGGCGGTGAGCAAGCGTATTGGCCGGCGGGACCGTTTAAAATTCGGTTGCCTTTCATTCACTATGCATGGTCTTTTCCGGAGATGTTTCAAGCACTCTTTATGTGCGCGACCTGTTTGGGGGCTATTCCGGTATTAACCGAAGTCTTGGGCGTAAGCTATGAAGTAGCGTTATCGATGGTTATCATCAACGGCTTCTTTTACACGTTTCATGTGTTACTTGGCGACCCTGTTGTTCCGGGATGGGTTACACCTGCAATTCCGCTGATTACGGCCTTCTTAACAAACGGCTATGTAATGGGACCGGAGCGGACTCAGGCATTGATTGCCGTTCAGATGTGTCTCGGGCTTATCTTTTTGGTATTCGGCATCACCGGTTTGGGCGGTAAGATGGTTAAAGTCGTGCCGAATTCCGTAAAAGCCGGTGTTTTGATGGGTGGTGGTATTGCGGCTGTTTTAGGTGAATTTAAAACTACCGGCCGTTTTGATAAATATCCTATTTCCATCACTATCGGAATTATCGTGGCGTATTTTTGTTTATTCAGCCCGATCTGGGCGGATATGCGTAGGAAGAATAAACTTATCGATTCAATCGGTAAATTCGGAATGCTGCCTGCAATTTTAATTGGTGTCGTAGTGGGGCCGCTCGCCGGCGAATTTGCCATTCCCCATGTACAATGGTGGCCGCTTATTAAAGTGCCGGATTTTGCGGATATTTGGAATCAGCTGTCTCCATTCGCAATCGGATGGCCGAGTATGAAAGTTTGGGCTGCAGCAGTGCCTGTAGCAATTGTTACCTATATTATTGCATTCGGTGACTTTGTTACTTCGGAAGCGCTCATCAGAGAAGCCGATGAAGTTCGGCAGGATGAAAAGATCGACTTTAACGCAAACCGTTCGAACCTCGTCAGCGGTATTCGTAACGTGGCAATGTCAATGACCTGTCCATATACGCAAATGTGCGGCCCGCTGTGGGCAGCTGTTACCGCAGCAGTTTCTCAGCGTTATAAGGAAAGTCCGAAAGCGATGGAATCAATTTACAGCGGTTTCGGTACGTTCCGTCTTTCGACATTCGTAGCCGTTGCATTGCTGCCTATTTCTTCGCTTTTGCAGCCGTCTTTGCCGCTTGCCCTGTCTTTAACGCTGATCGTACAAGGATATATTTGTACGCAGCTTGCGATGAATATGTGCAAAACCAATATTGAACGCGGTATTTGCGGTGTTATGGGCGCTGTTTTAGCAATGCGCGGCGCTGCATGGGGACTTGTTGTCGGTCTTGTTCTTTTTGCACTGCTTTATGATTCGAATAAAAAAGAGGCTGCAAACTAGGCCGAAAAGGCGGAAAACTAATTATCGCCCCCAACGTAGAGCGTTGTCGGGAAACGGCGGGCATTAAGCTCTCCGTATGAATAAATAGTACGAGGCTGTCTTGAAAATAACTGACTTTTGGGACAGCCTCTATGCAGCCGATTAATTCCCTATTCGAGATAAATCGAATGAAGTAATCGGCGCTTTGTAAAAAATCGATTGGCAAAAGGAGGAACGGCATGTACGAAGAGTTGGAAAAAACATTGGACACCTATGTACGTCCGTTGCTGCGGACACATGGCGGCGATATGCAGGTAGTGGATTTTACGGACGGTGTAGTTAAATTCAAATTGCATGGGCATTGTGCCGGCTGTCCTGCTGCCGATTTTACGACGGAGAATCTTATCCAATCAGAGCTGATGGAACACATGCCTGAAGTAAAACGAGCTGTTCTCATACATGAAGTGAGCCAGAGTTTATTGGATGAAGCTCGGTCTATTTTGAAACAGCGCCATGGCGGATAAGATTCCGATCGGTGTGCGCTATTGCGGCGGATGTAACAACCGGTACGACCGTGTTGCCGTTATTCGCCGCCTTGAAACGCTTGTGCCGGAGGTTGAGTTCGTAACGGTACAGCCGGGGACTCCCTATCCGGCCGCGCTTATCGTTGCAGGCTGTCCGACCGATTGTGCAAAGCGCGATGATATTTCCGTACCGGCAGGTCGCTTGTTTAAAATCGGCGGCTGGGAAGACCTTTTACCGGCGAGGGATTTTATTAAAGAAGTTTGTGCGGAAGCGTGTGCGAAACAAGAGGAGCGTTCGTTAACCCATGAGCAAGTGTTGGAAATACTGCCGCAGCGGCCGCCGATGCTGTTTATCGACACGGTCTCTACGCTTGTTCCCGGTAAGGAAGTTAAGGCATCCTTTTCCGTTACGCCTGAATTGAGTTTGTTAAAAGGACACTTTCCCGATAATCCGATATTTCCGGGAGTGTGCGCCGTTGAAGCGATTGCTCAGGCGGCGGACATTTTGCTGTTAACGCTCGATCGGTATGCCGGTAAAACCCCGCTCTTTATGGGAATTAAAAAAGCGAACTTCCGTAAAAAAATTCTTTTGGGCGATACGCTCGAAATCTACAGTACACTTTTGGAAGAGCGGGTGGAATTAGGCTGGGTGAGCTGCCGCGGCCAAATCTTTTCGGACGGTGATTTAGCCGCCGATGCCGAAGTAACCCTTGCCATGCGGTAAGGGAACGGATGTTTTTAAAGAAATACTCGGGAATCGCAGTTTCCGAGCACTCTTAACGGGTTTTGAAATACGTTTGTGTAGCGCACGAACGTATTTCAAAACATAAAAAATGTATGGAAAGGAGTATCGTATGTCTGATTGGAAGAAGTATTATCAGGAGCATTTGACAACTGCTGCAGAGGCTGTCAAGCACATTAAGTCGGGAAACCGCGTTGTGATCGGCCATGCCTGCGGTGAACCTGCTCACTTGGTGAATGCGATGGTGGATAACGCTGCGGCATATAAAAATGTCGAAATCGTTCACATGGTTGCAATGGGCGGCGGTAAGTATTGCCAGCCTGAATATGCCGAAAACTTTCGGCACAATGCGCTGTTTGTCGGCGGAAGCACACGCGAAGCGGTTGCTGCAGGACGTGCGGATTATACGCCGTGCTTCTTTTTTGAAATTCCCCGGCTGTTCAGAACAACCTTACCGGTCGATGTGGCAATGGTAACCGTCAGCCCGCCCGATGAGAACGGTATGTGCTCACTCGGCGTATCCGTCGATTACACACAGGAAGCGGTAAAACAGGCAAAAACCGTTATCGCGCAGGTCAATAAGGAAATGCCGTGGACAGGCCCGAACAGTCTCGTTTCGGTACAAGACCTCGACTTTATTGTCGAGTATGATGAACCGTTAATTGAATTGCCGCCGCCTAAGATCGGCGATATAGAAAGAGCAATCGGAGAGCATTGCGCCTCGCTTATTCCCGACGGAGCAACTCTCCAGCTCGGTATCGGCGCTATTCCCGACGCCGTTCTGTTGTTCCTTAAAGGTAAAAAAGATTTGGGTATCCACTCCGAAATGTTCTCGGACGGCGTAGTCGAACTTGCAGAAGCGGGTGTTATTACCAACAAGAAAAAGACGCTGCATCCCGGGAAGTTTATCGTCAACTTCTTGATGGGTACCAAAAGACTGTATGATTTTGTCAATCATAACCCCGATGTCGATATGCGTCCGGTCGACTATGTGAATAACCCGTTCATCGTTGCACAGAACGATTATTTGATTTCGATTAACTCCTGCGTACAGGTAGATTTGATGGGACAGGTCGCTTCCGAAACCATCGGGCTTAAGCAGTTCTCCGGCGTCGGCGGACAGGTTGACTTTGTGCGCGGCGCATCCGCAAGCAAGGGCGGTGTTTCGATTATGGCAATGCCGGCAACGGTAAAGGGCAAGATTTCGAAGATCGTTCCGCTGTTGGATGAAGGCGCTGCCGTTACCACGAGCCGCAATGATGTGGACTATGTCGTTACCGAATACGGCATTGCCGCGCTGAAAGGCTTGACATTAAAGCAGCGTGCGCATAATCTGATTGCAATTGCGCATCCCGATTTCCGCGAAGAATTAAAAGCTGAATTCGAAAAGCGCTTTAACTGCAAATATTAAAACGGAATATAACGCTGGAATATATTCTTATGGCAGCCGCATCGGATATATTTTAAGCGGCTGCTTTCCTTCTGTACGAAATTTTAAATAAAATTTCGTACGTTTTTTCCGGCTGGAGGGCAAACGCATCAGGCAGAGTAGATAAAAAAGCGCAGAATAATTGAGGCTGTGAGACCATTTGAACCAACGGTTCAACTCTGGTTGAATGGCCTCAATTATTCTGCGGGAAACACGAACATTGTACTTCCTTGTACAATGTTCGTGTCAAGTTTTTCTAGCGAAAAACTTGCTGCTGATTAGTATCGCCGCCATCCGTGGCGGATATGGAAGAAACAACCTGATGCGTTTTTCCTGAGAGCGTTATTCGCGTTAGGGATTGAAGGGGCGCCGTTGTAATTTTTCAAAACTATAACGGCGGTACATAAAACGGCTCATTGGAGCCGTTTTATACTAGACCTATTCGATAACTGCGTTGTCGAATAGGTCGCCGAGTTCTAAATCGCACAAATAGCACGATTTAGAACATCGCATTTTAAGGTAACCTGTTCAGAAACGGAAGTTTCCGAACAGGTTTAGTGCAATCCCCGAAAAGCCCGACGGTCAGTCAAAATGTTTCGGATGAGGATATTTTGACCGACCGGAACGCCCAATATAATTAAAAATTACAGGCTGTTTAAAAACTGAAAGCCTATCGGCTTTTTCTGTAAGGAAATTATTCATTATATCCGCTAAAGCGGATTGCGAAACAGTTTTTGAACAGTTTCCTTAGATTTAGATGCGATGTTTTAAATTAAGTCATTGATATACAAGAACTTAATTTAAAACTCGTCGGGGATGGCGAAAAAAGTAACCGACTTTTGAGACATCCCCTTGGCGGAGATGGAAATGACAAATCTTGAAAAATATGACCGCATTTTTTTACAAAATTTTCCGGTGAAACAAGAGGATTTACCCGGATTAAAGTACCGCGGTTTGAAAGAATGGGATTCGGTTGGGCACATGGATTTGGTGGGTCTTATTGAAGAAACGTTCGGAATTAATTTAAGTACGCTGGATGTTTTGGAATTTTCAACTTACGAGAAAGGCAAAACGATTCTGGCGAAATACGGTGTAGAGATTTAAGTGTCTGCCGTAGCGATTTCGGTGTGGACGGAGCCTCTGGCCGAAAGCAACTGCTATATTATATACGAACATAAAGAAAGACACGGGAACGAGGTTGCTCCCTGCGTGGTGATTGATCCGAACGATCCTTCGGGGCCGCTTTCGGTGTTGGAGCAAAAAGGCTTGCGGCCTGAATGGATACTTTTAACGCATGAGCACTGCGACCATACGGCCGGTTTGGAGCCGATGAGGGAGCGCTTTCCTGATGCACAGGTGATGGCGAGTGAGCAGTGCAATATCGGGATGCAGAATGCGCGGCTTAATATGTCGCGGATGATGGAAGTGTATCTCACTTTTTTCGGCAAGTCGGGCGTGTCTTATACCCCGTTTGTGTGCCGCCCTGCGGATAAAACATATAACGAAGCCTGTATGTTGGGCTGGCGCGGGCATACGTTCCGCTTTGTGCCGTTGCCCGGGCATACCGCAGGCAGTGTCGGTATTTTTCTTGATGACGATATTTTTTTTTCGGGCGATTATTTGTTGCCGGGCAGGGAAGTGATTTTGCGGCTTCCCGGCGGCAGTGAAAAAGACTATCACGAAATCACAGAACCTTTCTTAGCAACATTACCTGTCGGTATTCATATTTATCCCGGCCACGGCAAGGATTATAACTATCATGACCATAGATAAATTTATACAGCTGAAACCGTATTCATTGACGCATCAAGAAAAAGCGGCGGCGTACACCGAACTGCTGACGAAACGGACGGCGTTTCACCGTAGCCATTGCGAGCCGTATGGACGGCTGTTAAAGGCCTTAGGAATTCCGGAGAACGCTGTTTTTTCTACGGAGACGGCGCCGATGCTGCCGGTATCGGTTTTTAAGGAGCTTCCACTCAAGAGTGTTCCCGAAGAAGCGATTTTTAAAACGCTCACCTCATCGGGAACGACCGGTCAGCGTGTTTCGCAGATTTATTTGGATGCGGAAACGGCGGCGAATCAGCAGCAGGTGCTGTACCGGATTATTGCCGATTTTGCCGGTGAAAATAGAATTCCCTATTTGGTATTCGATACGAAAAAAACGCTGCGGGACAGGAAGATGTTTTCGGCACGGGGAGCCGGTATCTTGGGCTTCTCTTTGCTGGCTTCCCGTACCTGTTACGCGCTTGATGAAAATATGGAGCTGGATATTCCGGCTGTTCAAAACTTTCTTGCCGAACATGCGAATGAGCCGGTGCTCGCCTTCGGTTTTACCTTTATCATCTATAAACACGTAATCCGTGTTCTTGAAGAAAAAAAAATACGCTTCGATATTCCGAATGGGATACTGATACACGGCGGCGGCTGGAAGAACCTCATTAACGAGGCTGTTTCTCCGGAAGAGTTTAAAGCGCGAATAACCGCTGCGACCGGCATTGCGCGTATCAGCAACTATTACGGTATGGCGGAACAGACCGGTTGTATTTATATGGAATGCCCTGAGGGGCATTTGCACGCAAGCATTTGGTCTGACGTGCTTTTTAGGCGAGCAAAGGATTTCAGCGTGTGCGGTGTCGGGGAGCAGGGGATTGTGCAGGTGCTGTCGCCGCTGCCCGGATCGTTCCCGGGACATTCACTGTTGACTGAGGATACCGGTGTGCTGTTGGGAGAGGATGACTGTCCCTGCGGGCGGCTCGGTAAGTATTTTTCCATTACCGGACGTATCCCGCGCGCGGAAATAAGGGGATGCAGCGACACGTATGAAGGATGATGCCCATGCAAACGAAAACCGATGAAGTTATCATATCGCCGCAAAGCGCCGTAATAAGCAGGCAAATTACTGATCCAAGCAGTGATAAAAAAGCCGCCGTAACATTGTTGGCAGGTGTTTTGCAGCCGGAAAGAGAACCATATCCCGTGTTTTCACCTGAGGCAATGGAGTTCCTTGCTGCGGTATCGGCTGAAATCGGCGCATCGGAACTGCATTCCATACCGGAGATTGCTGCATTCGGCTTCTGGTGCCGCAGGGCGCATCTTGAAGCCTTGGCTAAACGCCATGCTTCGCCTTTTCCGCGTCTCGGTCGGGGGCTGGCATTCCACATTGCGCCTTCAAACGTACCGACGATGTTTGCCTATTCATATACAATCGGGCTGCTTGCAGGGAACGCAAACATCGTACGGCTGTCGGAACGGGGCGGCGAAATCGCTACAATGCTCTGCGCCTGCATCGGCCGAGTGCTGGATCGCCCTGAGTTTGAACCAATAAAACGGCGGACATCGTTTATCAGCTATGGCAGGGATGACGCTGTAACCGCTGCGTATATGGCAGAGTGCGATGCGCGGGTAGTGTGGGGCGGGGACGAAACAATACGCCGCATACGTGCACTGCCGCTTCCGCCTCATGCAGTTGAACTGGTATTCCCCGACCGCTGGTCGTTTGCGCTGTTCAGTCAAGCGGCGTTTTCCCAAGCGGATGAAGAAACGCTCGCCGCATGGGTGCACCGGTTTTACAACGATACGTATTTGATGGATCAAAATGCCTGTTCCGCCCCGCACCTTGTCGTGTGGGAAAACGATGGCGGTAACCCCGAAGTCCGCTTCCGCTGGTGGGAAAAAGTTGCGGCGGAGGCTCAAGCGGCGTACCGGTTCGGCGCTTATCAAGCGGCGCGGAAATACGAGCAGTTGTGCCTTTCTGCGATGACCTTGCCGGCGGATGTTTCTGTCAAACAGTATGCGGGTAACCTTTTATATGTCGCAAGTCTTACAGCGCTGCCCGCCAATGCGGTGGAGACGCTGCGCGGAACATTCGGCTTTTTCTTTGAAACCGAAATCCGCAATAAAGAGGAACTACTGCCGCTGCTTTCGTTCAAGGTGCAGACGCTCTGCGCGGAAGGCTATCGGCGGGAAGAACTTGCGCACTTTTTTGCGCAGCGACGTTCGGCAGGTATTGACCGAATCGTCGCGTTGGGGCAGGCGATGGAGATGGACACTATTTGGGACGGTAAAGATTTAATCGCGGAATTATCGCGCCTCATCGTTTGAGCCGGAGCTGTCGTCTTGTTCAGTCTCTTGGAACATATCGACCATTGCGGTTAAATATTCCTGTGCAAATTCCATACTGCGTTCATCGGCAAGCTCTTCGTTTGCGCTGCGCAGCTTTTGCAAAAGACTGAAAACGATATATGTCATCATTACTAATCCCGCCTTGGGATAAGCGTTAATATATTTTTTGAACTGACTGCGGGAAAGGATTAGTACGACGGTATCTTCGGCAGCGCGTACCGTTGCGGTACTGAGTTCATCCTCCAGAAGCGCCGATTCACCAACCGAAGCGTGATCTTTTAGCGTTGCAACGTGTACCTGCTTATTCCATTTTCCCTGCTTTATCACGTCAAGAGAGCCGCTCATTAAAATATACAAATCGGCGTTTATAGTACCTTCCGCAATCAGCACCTCACCTTCGTCAAATGCGCAAAGTTGGGAAAACTGTGCAAGTGCCTCAAGTTCTTCCTCGTCGATGCAGGATAAAAAAGATACGGCTGATAATTCATTCCGCAACAGCGGTAACGGGATTTCTACAATATTCATCTTCTCTACTCCATAGGGTAATTACATCAGACACTTTTGAAAATATACGGCGCATCTACTGCGTCGCACTGTCAAAAGCGTACTTCCGTGTACGCTTTTGACGGCGAGTTTCGGTCAGAGCCGAAACATCGCTTCTGTTTAAGCTAGCGGCATCCGTGCCGCTTCTGAAAATCATCAACGTATCAGAGCGGACAGGATGTCCGTGGTTCCGCGCAGCAGCGATGTTTTTGCATTGCAAAAACTCGCCATCAACAAATGTATACGGATGTACATTTGTTGATGAGGTATCTACACCATCTATTTTCAAAAGGCTTACACTGCAGAACCGCCACGGATGGCGGTGGTTCCATGCAGCAGCGATGTTTTGTGCACGCACAAAACTCGCCTTCAACTGTTGTACATGGATGTACAACAGTTGAAGATGGTTCAAATGGTCTCACAGCCTATTTATTCTGCGATTCTTATTTATTCGTCTGGATCGATTACCCTTCTCATTTAAAATAAACTGCACAAAATTTTATTCAAAATTTTGTGCAGAAGGAAGGCAACCGCTTTAATTATTTTCGGTGCGGTTGCCCTGTTACCCACCTCTTATGTACACGCCTTTTAGCGGTATGATTCGAAAAAGCTTTCTAGGGAAAAGCCGTTGATGACGGTGTTTTTGCCGTAGTGGTGCAGGATGTTGGCTCTGCCTTCTTCCAGCTGTTCCGACCGGATGCCGAAGTTGATGGAACTGTCGGCTTCCACGAAGGCTGCGATGTGATCTGCTGCACGGATCAGTTTACCGTCAATCCCGCAGAACTCAGGCGCCGCGTATGTTGTATTCAATTCTTCGCTTGTTACGCAGCGGATTTCTCCGTTCAATGTAATGCGGTTTTCAAATTCATTCTGAATAAAGTACAGCACCTCTTCGCGGTAAAAGTCGTCCATCAGCGGGAGCAATTCCTTTGCAACGATTTCATCTTCAATATGCTTAACCACTTCGGGCAGACGATCGGTTGCTTGCTTTACCGGAGAAATAATATCGCGGGTAACCGCTTCCGGTAAGTCGTGGAACAACGCTGCAAAAAAGTTAATCGAAAGCCGATGCGGCGCCAGCTTGAGTGTACGGCTCATTAAGAAAACCAGTGCGGCAACAAAGTACGAATGTCCGAGTACCGTCGTTGCCGGTACCCGCGGCGTTTGATTCCAACGGGTTTGAAACCGCAGTTTTTCAATTTCGGTAATAAAATAGTATGGCTGTTGCCGCGTTGTCAAAAGCTGTACGCCCTTTAAGTCCATAAAATCAGCGATATCAGTCTCCAAGCATTTGTCGATTTCAGTCAACCGGAAGGGTTCGTTTACCATGCGGATCATATCGACTTCACGCATTGCCGAATATTTATGTGCAGCGCGCAGTACCCGAAAACTTATATCCGTAGGATCAACCGGATCAAAGAGATAGGCTGCAAATTCATCAAGAAAAAGCGGATCGGTGATAATTGTCTTGTATTTATCGAGTACCCAGCAGTTGAGCTTTTTGTATTCTTCGGGATATTCCGAGCGGATAATGCGCTGTACCGGCGACTTCATATCACAGAGTGCAATTCGGCGGAGCAGTTCAAAGAACGAATGATTAATGATGGTAAGCCAATTGACCGTCCGTCCATTCTTTTCTTCATATTTACCGATGATAAAACTGAGGAACATTTTTTCTGCCGTCTTATCCATCTCGACAATATCAAAGGGGCGGACTAAATCATTCCACCGCTGAATGGAAAACGCTTCAAAAAGTTTACATACGATTTCTTTGTTAAACATTTTATTTCTCTTTTGCCTGTGTTATACTTTCTTTCGCTTCTGTAAATCTTTTTCCATCTTCTCGGACCATATACCGATTTGCCGTTTTACTTCTTCCGCCGCGCTTCGCTCATTCAGCAAAATATGCATACGCCGCGCTGCCAGGGATTCCGCATTATAAATAAAAACACATGAAATCTATGTTCTAAACCATAGAAAAGTCTTTACACTTGAAGGTATGAAGCCTTTTTTACGATTAAAAACTTGGTTTTTTGTTACGTATAGCAGTGGTTTCACTGAATTTTATCTACAAAAGCTTATAATGCGGAATCCCTGGCCGCGCTGCCTCTAAATATTGAATGGCAAGCCTGAAATCTTCTATACTAGAAGTTGCTGTTTCGTAGCGCGCACGGTATTGATCGGCTGCTTGCAGTAACAGCTTTTTTACCAGTTTAAGATGGAACATCGTGCTTTCATAGTCCGGTGAACGTGGATCAAAGCCTGTTTCTGCAGTATCCTTTAAATCAAGGATATTTTTAGCAACCGTTGCGTACCGTCCTTGAATTTCTACAAACGACCACTTCCATTTCGTATTATCGCTATATGCGCGGATCACAAGGTCTATCACTAGCCCTAATTTCCGAATTAAATAAAATCGTTGTTTTTGCGGTACGTGTTCGATCTTACGTACTTTCTCTTCATAGTCGGAAAAAGGGGCGTCGATAAAGTTTGAAACAATTTCTTCAAGATTGATAATAACCTTATATACCGCTTTTCGTGCTTCATTGAGTAGTGTTTCATTTTTCCGATTTAAAAAAGAGACTGCTATTTGGTATTGGGCCAAATAGAGCGTCACCATGTATATCAGTTCATCAACGAGCATGATTTTTTTATACATGCCGCCTTCAGGATCTTTTGCGATAAGCTCTGCCATCGCTTTTTCCTGCTTGAGTATTTGATTGATTTCCTCCTGATAGTAACGGAGCTGTTCTTCGTATATGTTTGTACCTTGTTGTGGATTATCCATATCATATTATCCTATGCGTCTTCGATAATAACTCTTTTGCGTGAATACGTGAAGCGGCGCTCACCTCATCGCCTGCAAGCATCCGTGCAATTTCTTCAATACGAGTTTCTCCGTTTATTGTTTTGGCAGATGTGCGGCTTGTATGTTCGGATTGTATCTTCAGTATCTTAATATGAGTATCGGCAGCAGCGGCAATAACTGCAAGGTGCGTAATACAGAGTATTTGCTTATTACCGGCCAATTCTTTCAGGTGTTCCGCAACGGTGCGGGCAACCTCACCGCCGATACCTGTATCTATTTCGTCGAATACAAGGGTATCCGCTTCGTCGGCGGCAGTCAGGACGGTTTTGAGCGCCAGCATAACTCGCGAAAGTTCGCCTCCCGACGCTATTTTGTTGAGTGGTTTGACCGGTTCTCCCGGATTAGTGCTGATTAAAAATTCCACCGAATCAAACCCGTAGAGACCGGCAGTCTGCTTGTTTCCGTTCGGTTCGGCTGCCGTAACCTGCACGGTAAATACCACCTTGGGCATGCCGAGGCGGGTGAGGGTAGTTTGAATTTTCTGTTGAAGCTCCGCTGCGGCAGCTTTCCGCTTTTGAGAAAGGGCGGTACCGGCTGCAAACAGTTTTGCTTCAAGCGCGGGGACTTCTTTTTCCAGAGCGGTTTTATCCTGCTCGCTTTCGCCGAGGGAATCCAGCTCTGATTGTGCGGCCTCCCGATAGGCGAGGACATCCTTGATGGTTGCGCCGTATTTTTTCTTGAGCTTATTGATAAGGGAAATTCGCTCCTGCACCTGTTCCAGCCGGTCGGGATCAAATACCAGTTTTGAAAGATAGGAGCTGAAAAATTCACCGATATCCTGCATTTCGTAGTAGGCATTTTCTATCCGCTCGGCATATTCCTGAACGGCGGGATCGATAGCCGCAACGCTGTCGGAGATATGCTGTAGTTTTTTGAGCTGCGGCACAATGCCCTGTTCCTGCGTACAGAGGGTTTGCAGCGTCTCGACCTGCTCGTACAGTTTTTCGTACTGGCAGAGCTTTGTTTCTTCCGCCTCAAGCGCCTCGTCTTCGTCCGGCTGTAAGCGGGCGTTGTCGATTTCTTCGATGACGAATGCGAGATAGTCTACCCGTTCGGTACGCTCTTTTTCGGAATGGCCTATCGTTTCCAGTTTTGCTTTTATTTCGGCGAGGCGGGTATAAAGGAGGCTGAATGCCCGTACCTCATCAAGGATGCCTGCGTAGGAATCTAAAAAACGGCGGTGTTCCGCTGTTTTAAAAAGAGATTGATGGTCATGCTGACCGTGGATATCAACTAAAAAGGAGGTGAATGCTTCAAGCTCGGCGCGAGAAACTTGCGTGTCTTGAATCCAAATACCGCCGCGACCGTTTTCTTTCAGTGTGCGTCGTAACAATATCCGGTTGTTTTCCGGTTCTATGCCTCGCTCGTCAAGCCATGCGGCGGCTTCTGGATGAGTGTTTGCAAGGTAGAATGTACCGGATACCGCCGCTTCGGCAGCGCCAGTGCGAATAATATCCGCGGTAACCTTTCCTCCGAGCAAAAAGCTGAGCGCTCCGATTAAAATGGATTTACCCGCGCCGGTTTCTCCCGACAGTACATTCAAATGAGCGTTAAAATCGAGAGAAAGCTCATCGATAAGCGCAATATTTTTTACCGAAATGGTTTCGAGCACATCAACCTCCGCGCTGCAGTGTTATTCCTGCAACGGACTTCCCGACCACGCTAATTTTGACCGGAGCGCCGTGTAAAATGCCTCCGGTGAACACCCGATGAGTTTTAATCGGTGGCGCGACATCTTAATCTCAATTTTGTCGCCTTCGCAGAGTGGAAACAACTCCTGTCCGTCTATAGATACAATAACATCTTTTTGGCGATTATGCAAAACCTCAATACGCATCGTACCGGAAGCAGGTAGCACGACCGGCCGGTTTGACAGGGAAAATGCCGAGATGGGTGTAAGAACAAAGGCGGCAACCGTCGGATCCATAATCGGGCCGCCGGAGGCTGCCGAATATGCAGTAGAACCGGTCGGGCTCGACACGATAACGCCGTCCGCCCGATATACGCCGAAAGAGATGCCGTTAAACGAAAGCGCGAGGTTGATCAGCTTTGCAATGCCGCCGCCTGAAACAACAACATCGTTGAGCGCATCGAAGGAGCCGACGCATTCGCCGTTACGATACACGGCGGTGGAAAGCATCAGCCGTTCGTGGTGTTCCGCATTTCCTGCGAGGTATTCTCCAAGCGCTTGTTTCCAGTGTGCCGGTTCAACTCCGGCAATAAAGCCAAATTCACCGAGGTTAATAGGAAATACCGGTATTTTTTTAGGCGCACAGTACCGCGCTGCAAACAGCACCGTACCGTCCCCCCCAAGGCTGACAGCAAAATCATACCGTTTCCGTATCGGCTTGGCAGGAGACAATCCGTCATATTCATAAATGTCAGTTTGAATCCCGTTTTCTTGCAAAAACTCCGGCAGCTCCTTGGATATCTCCGCTGCGTGCGGTTTGTAGGTTGTTAAGATGATAATGGCGTTCTTTTGCATACGTATCCGTTACGGCAGTGTCCCCAATACTTTTGCAATTTTTGCCGCATTATTGATGCCAAGCCGAGGATAGAGCGGAAAGAGCACAGTTCGCAGTAAAAGCGACGCCGCATTGATGCTTTTATTTTCTTCTTTTAAAAAGTCCGCAATGGAATTGGTAAAGGCGAGCTCTATTTCGATATCTTTACGGTTAACGTACTGTTTTACATCTTTAAAGCCGCTTTCCAGTATCACCGGAAAGGAATAAACAGGATTTTTTACCCTTTCGGAGAATACGAGCGGCTTATGCCTTGTCTGTAAAAGCGCACGGAGATACAACTCCCGCATTTCGTCACGAAGCAGGAGATTTTTTTCCATATTTTTAAGCTGCACAAAGGCGAGGGATGCATTGATATCCGGCAAAAAATCGGTTATCGGAATAGTTTCCGCCATATTTTTTAGTACGGAGGCATTACGCCGTTCTACGGCAATCAAGATACCGCCGCCGCCGCCCGTTAAAATATCCCTCTCTTCAAGTCCCAGTATTGCAAACGAACCGAACGTTCCAACCCGTTTTTCTCCGTACAGGGCGCCGGCGCTTTGGGAAATATCTTCGATAATCGGAATTGAAAGAGCGGCAAACGCATCCATATCGGGTACATTGCCGAGTGTTTCGTGTAGTACCAGCACTCTGCCGCCTTGCTTAATCCCTTCCTCAACCGCTTCGAGCGTAACCAAGCCGGTTAACGGATCAACATCCAAAACAATCGGTGTCAATCCATTGCGCACTACTTCAGTATACTGCCACGAAGGGGCGAGCGCCGATAATAATATCCCCGCTTTTTCAGGGAGGTCGAACATCTTCAGCGCATAGACCAAGGCCATCGCCGGACTGCGTAGCGCAATAGCACCTTCGGCTCCGTAGAGTTCGCGTACCAATTTAATGAGTTTTTGATTCATCTCGCCCGGGCCGATTTTTTCTTCAACCATGCAGGTGAGTACGGCATCCATTTCCGAGCGGCGGATGGTAGAGCTATAAACAGGTATCGACATGCTAGAAAGAAGTGAGTTTCTGTAATTCTTTCGGATTAAACAATCTACGGATATCCAAAAGGATGAGATACCCTGAGTCTTGGCGGATAACCCCGTTGATATATTCGGTGCCGATACCGGTAATCATCTGAGGCGGCGGCTGAACATCCTCTTGCCGTACCATAACAACACGTGCGATGCGGTCAATTACAATACCGATTTTATATTTTCCGATTTTGAGGATGATAAATCCTCCCAAATATTCATCGTCACCGTCCAAATCCGCTTTTTTGAGATGGAACCGCTTATGCAAACTGATAATCGGTATAATTTCATTTCGCAAATGGAAAAAACCTTCGACGTAATACGGTGCATTCGGAATCTGCCGAACATCTTGAATCTTTACAATCTCTTTTACATCCATTATATCGACACCGTAAAGCTCTTCGCCGAGCTGAAAGGTAACCAGTTGAAACTGCGCGTCAGTAATCGCCATATCTATCCTCCGCTAAAATTGATAACGCCGAACGTACTTCAAAGATACTATAATTTATAACTTTCTTCAAGCATGCTGTCATCTCAGGATAAACGCACTATAGGCGTATACTGTGTTTTTTTGTATACTATCAGTTACTATGAAATGGGCACTTGTGTTATCAGGAGGCGGAGCCGCAGGGCTTGCTTATATCGGCTTTTTTAAGGCACTTGAAGAATTGAATCTCCCCAAGCCGGACTGTATTGTCGGCTGTTCGATGGGGTCGATTATCGGTGGTTTATACGCAAGCGGAAAATCGGTACGGGAAATGGAAGCCGTTTTTGAAGAATCCTTCGATATTAACCGATATGTCGGCGGCAGCGGTGTGCATATCCCGCTTTTAAAACATGCACTTAACCAGATTATTCACTATGGTACGTTGATTACCCGTATGCTTTCCGGAACGGGGGCTGATTCAGGAGAAAAAGCGCACAAATTTTTTATGGAACTTTCCGGCTGCAAATCTTTTGATGACTGTACCATTCCTTTTTTTTGCAATGCCTTTGACCTTTGTAGCGGAAAAGAAGTTGTCTTCAATTCAGGACTGTTAGCGGATGCAATGAGGGCAAGCTCTTCTTATCCCGGACTTTTTACTCCTGTTAAACGGCAGAATGAAATGCTGATAGATGCTTGTGTGATGGACAATACTCCTGTTTGGATTGCCCGCGAGCAGGGGTATAAAAATATTCTTGCGCTTACCTTTGGCGCCTTTGAACCGGTTGCCGCCTCAGAATTGGACACTTCGGTTGCGGTACTGATGAGGACACTTGCCTGTACTACTGCTCATATTGCGTTGCAGCCGAATGAGTACCCTACTGCGTTTATCAATTTGACAAGTACTCGGTCTTCCCGTGATTTTTCAGACCCTAAAAAACAGATTGCGTTTGGGTATCAAAAAACAATGGATAACAAAGATTTGCTGCAAGCTTTTTTCGCAGAGGGTATTAACGGTAAGATACAACGGGCGCTTTTAACTCGAAAAACAAAAAAAGAGTACAGCGTATGATTCCTATTTTTCGCCGCTTGCGTGTTCTTGATTATTTTATTTTTGCTTCCATTATCACTCTTTCTTTATGGGCGGGGTTTTTCCTCTATACCGGAGAGAATCGCGCACAGCGGCTGGTGATTGAAACTCCGAGCGGCAAATGGATATATCCACTTACCGAAACGCGTACGGTAGTTGTACCCGGCGCAATCGGTAATACGACCATCCGGATAGAAAATAATACTGCTTTTATTTCCGATTCTCCGTGTCCCAATAAGACCTGTGTGAATGCCGCAGCGCTCAAAAAAACAGGAGATTGGAATGCCTGTATGCCTAACAGAGTTTTCCTGCATATCGAGGGTAATACTTCTGAGGATACGTTTGACAGCAGATAGATACTCTCTTTACATAAAAAAAAAAATTCTATATGCTTTCGGTTTAGTTTAAGACAGTGAGGTATCAGGGCAACCGTATCGGAGATATTTCAAGCGGTTGCATTCCTTATTGTGCGAAATTTTTCTAAAATTTCGCACAGTTTATTTTAGAAGAAGGGTAATCACATCAGGCATATACATAAAAATCGCAGAATAATATAGGCTGGGCGACCATTTGAGCCATCTTCAACTGTTGTACATCCGTGTACAACAGTTGAAGGCGAGTTTTGTGTATGCACAAAACATCGTTGTACTGACAGGAAGTCAGTGGCTACAAACAGTATCGAGTTTTTTCATTAGAAAAACTCGAAGCTAAAAAATGTACACGGATGTACATTTTTTAGCGATGCCATCCTTGGCAGTTCTAGTAGAATGGTCTCCATTATTCTGCGGGGTTGTAAAAAGAGTCTGGTGCGATTACCCTGAGTGAGGCATAGTGTGAAAAGATCTCAAACGTTTATTCCCACATTACGGGAAACACCTGCAGAAGCAGTTGTTATCAGTCATCAATTATTATTACGCGCCGGAATGATCCGCAGATTGGGGAACGGGCTGTTTAATTATCTGCCGCTCGGTTTACGGGTGTTCAGAAAGGTTGAAAATATCGTACGAGAGGAAATCGATGCTACCGGATGTTTGGAGTGTAAGGCGTCGGTTGTCGCTCCGGGAGAAATTTGGCAAGAATCTAAGCGTTGGTACACGATGGGAGACGGGCTTTTAAGGATGAAGAATCGCCTCGGTCAAGACCTCGTTGTCAGTCCGACAAATGAAGAATCGTTTACCGCCCTTATGCGGTATGAGCTCGGTTCGTACAAGGATTATCCGCTTTCGGTGTATCATATCAATACAAAGTACCGTGATGAAATTCGTCCCCGTTACGGATTAATGCGTGCCCGTGAGTTTACGATGAAAGATGCCTATTCTTTCCATACAAATGCCGACTGTCTTGATAAAACCTACCGTGCATTCGGTGAAGCATACGAAAAGATATTCCGTCGCTTCGGTTTAAGTATTATACGGGTTCGGGCAGATTCCGGTTCTATGGGAGGCAGCGGATCCGAAGAATTCATGATTGAATCTGCCATCGGGGACGACACACTCATCCTTTGTCCGCAGTGCCGCTATTCTGCAAACGAAGAAAAAGCCGCCTGTGCACCCGATCCTTACACCGAACTTCCCGAAACAGCGGAAAAATGTACGAAGCTGCCGACGCCCGATGCTCGTACAATAGAGGAATTAGTTGCTTTCCTACACACTTCGCCGAAAGCATTCATCAAAACTTTAATTTATCAAGTAAAGGATTCCGAGGTCATCGATTCCGAATTTGTCGCAGTGTGTATCCGCGGCGATTTAGAAGTAAACGAAGCAAAGTTGACGGCGGTACTCAAAGCTGCAGAAGTTGAACTTGCCTCCAATGCGGATGTGGAAGATATTACGGGTACCGTAGTTGGGTTTGCCGGTCCTGTCGGTTTAACAAAAGCGCCCGTATTAGCTGACGAAAGTGTTATGCTGATGCATGATGCCGTTGCAGGTGCGTTGGAAAAAGATATGCACTATATTCATGTCGAACCGAAACGGGATTTTACTCCCATTATGGTGTGCGATGTCCGTATCGTAAAGGCGGGCGATCTTTGCCCCTTGTGCAAAACTCCGTTTTACAGCAAAAAAGGCAATGAGCTTGGACACATCTTCAAACTCGGTACAAAATACACCAAGAGTATGAATATGACTTACCTTGACGAGAGCGGTCAACAGCAGTATCCTTTAATGGGTTGCTACGGTATCGGTATCGACCGTGCTCTGGCATCAATTATCGAAGAGCATCACGACGATAACGGAATTATCTGGCCGATGAGCGTTGCTCCATATCATGTCGGTATTGTACCGATACAATATGAAGGAGCTATGAAGGCTACTGCTGACCGGCTGCACGATGAACTCACGGCTCGCGGGGTTGAGGTATTGCTGGATGACAGGGTAGAACGTCCGGGTGTTAAGTTCAAGGATATGGATTTAATCGGCTTGCCTATTCGACTTGTTATCAGCGATAAGAAACTGCCCAACATTGAATTTAAGTTCCGCTCGGATGAAGAGTCGATGAATATGCCGCTTGAGGGAGTTATTGATTATGTTGTACAACGTGTGCAGCGTGAATTAAAGTAGTAGGCATGGGGTGTCTCTCATATCTAAACAAATTGGAGGTAAGAGGCTACCACATTGTAGTGATCATGAAACTCTAAGGAGGATTGTATTATGAAAAAGAAGATTTTATGTATGTTTATCGGTTTAACGCTTATGGCACCGCTCGTGTTTTCTGATGGAGTCGATTTTTCGGCACAAGTGAGTCCTGTCGGATTTATGAATTTTAACGTATGGACAAAATATGATAAAGATACGATCGCCAAGGCATCAGAAACAGTGAAAAAACTATTTAAAGACTATAATAAGTTCTTTCACGACGGCTATAATATGTATACCTTAGGAGTGGATTTCAGAATAAGCGGTGCGTATCTTACACTGAATGTGGGGCTTCCCCGTAAAATTAGTATCGATGATATAAAAGATTTTGGGGGAACATTAAATAACAACTCGTTTATTTTTAACGGGCAGCTTGGCTATGGGGCGACTTTCTTTAAAGAGTCTCCTGTCAATTTATTTGTTGGTGGCGGTATAGGATTTGATATCATCAGAACAACGAGAGATATTCCGGCAACAGCATTAGCTTTGGCTGAATGGCAAGAAGAGCGTCTCATTGCTTTATTGGGGCTCGGCCTTAATGTCGGGGTAAGCTTTTACTTTCTGCCGCATGTAGGTATTTTTGCGGGCGTTACGGATAATCTTTCGTTCATACAGGTGTCTAACCAGCAATATTATACAAAGGCCGGCGCCCTTTTTTACTTACAGAATGGTGTTAAGGATATTAAAAAGATGACATCCGGGCTTTTGGCAAACAATGTTACCGCGCGGTTAGGGATCGCTTTTAAGCTGTAGAGATCCCTTGGGCAATATATTTGCCGCATTGTGTTTGTGCACTTGATTTGGATTTCTTTTCGATACGTGGGTTTCCTATTCTGCTTGCTTTTTTGGTGTTCCTCTCGTATACTGTAATGAATGGAACCCATTATTCTTGCATCCAAGTCGCCTCAGCGGCAGGATATTTTAAAACGTTTGAATATACCGTTCATCAGCATTCCGTCGGAGGTCGATGAAGTTGTCGCCTCCGATCTTCCTCCTGAAAAAGCGGTAGAGCAGATTGCATTGCGAAAAGCAGATGCGGTACTTCGCTCTCCGCTGAAAATCAATACACCGTGGATTATCGCCGCCGATACGCTCATTTTTTCTAATGGTACACCGATGGGAAAGCCTGCCGATATTGATGATGCCCGCAAGATGCTGCAATCGTATTCCAATACGGCGCATAAGGTTATAACGGCAATTTGTTGCTACGACGAAAAATTACAACATATTTCAACTCGAATCAGCAGTTCGGCAGTGTTTTTTAAGGCGTTGTCGGAAGCTGAAATTGACTGGTATCTAAGTACCGGAGAATGGCAGGGCGCTGCCGGAGGCTATCGCATACAGGGAACTGCGGCTTGTTTTATTACAAAAATAGAGGGGTCATACAGCGGAATTGTAGGCTTGCCTATTTATGAGTTATATGATATTTTGACAGAACACGGCTATAATTTTACTTGAAAAATATAGCTGTGTAAATATCCTAAAATGCAGAGAGGATCCTCTAAAATCTTACTATGTTTTTAGAAACATCCGGAGTGCATTTTTAGAGAAATAGAGAAGGATGGGCTTTGAAAAGCTCGTGAAGGAGTAACCATGGCAGTAGTAACCATGAAAAACCTGCTTGAATCCGGTGTTCACTTCGGACATCAGGTAAAACGCTGGGATCCGCGGATGAAGAAATACATTTTTGCGGAACGGAACGGTATCCACATTATCGATTTGCAGAAAACTATCACTGCAATCCGCGAAGCTTATGAGGCGGTACGGAAGACAACCGCAGCAGGAAAATCGGTCTTATTTGTCGGAACTAAAAAACAAGTACAGCAAACCATTGCAAAAGAAGCTGAACGCTGCGGAATGTTCTATGTTAACAACCGCTGGCTCGGCGGAATGTTGACAAACTTTTCTACCATTAAGAAAAGCCTCGCTCGTCTCAAGAAAATCGAAAAAATGGAAAATGACGGCACCTTTGACAGCCTTACCAAAAAAGAAGTCGCAGTGCTGCAGAAAGAAAAAGCTAAGCTCGAAAAGAACCTTGGCGGTATCAAAGAGATGAAAGACCTGCCGGGTATCATCTTTATCATCGATACACGGAAAGAAACTATCGCAATCAGCGAAGCCCGCCGTATGGGAATTCCGATTGTTGCAGTAGTTGATACAAACTGTAACCCTGAAGGGATTGACTATCCGATTCCGGGTAACGACGATGCTATTCGCTCGATTTCTTTGTTCACTCAAATTATTGCAAATGCCGTTATCGAAGCTGATAACGAAAGCGGACTCAAGATTATCGAAAATCTTCAGGACGGCGACGAGGGATTCAGCGATTCCAATATCGACCCATATCAAGACCGTGAAGATGAGGAAATTACGGATTATTCCAACTATACTCCCTCCGAAAAGCAAGAGACAAATGAGGATGCGGATGACAGCAGCAGCTCTTTAATCGATGAGGATGAGCTGTACGGCGATCGTTAAAAAGTACGGTCAGCTGCTAAAAGATGGAAAAGCTTTTGCGGCTGCCATATACTTTTGTCTCCCTCACCTAATTTAATTATTTAATTTAAGGAGAAATTTATTATGGAAATAAAAGCATCTGACGTAAAGGCGTTGCGTGAAAAAACCGGCGCCGGTATGATGGAATGTAAAAAAGCCCTGCAGGAATGCAACGGCGATGCAAAAGAAGCGGAAAAATTCTTAAAAGAAAAAGGCCTTGCGGCTGTTGAAAAGCGTGCGAGCCGTGCGACCAGCGAAGGTATCATCGTCGTTAAAACTGCCGATTCTAAAGCAGTAATGGCGGAATTAACCTGCGAAACCGACTTTGTCGCGAAAAATGCTGATTTTATCGCAGTGGGTGATAAGATTGCAGAAACTGCCCTTGCAAAAGGCTATACTGATGTTCAACAAGAACTGAGCGATATGGTACTCGACCTTGCGACTCGTGTACGCGAGAATATGGGTTTGCGGCGCTTAACTGCCGTACAAGCGGGCAGCGATGAATACATTTCGCATTACGTCCATTCCGACAAAAAAACCGGCGTTATCGTCGTATTGAAATCCGATAAGTCTGATGTATTTGCCGACAAAGCGTTTCAGGAATTTGCTTATGACTGCTGTTTGCATGCAGCGGCATTTACTCCGCTCTATGTAAAGAAAGAAGATGTCGATGCGGCGTATATCGACGAACAGCTTGAAGTATTCCGTGGACAGGTTGCCGAATTGCAGAAGCCTGACAATGTAAAAGAAGGAATCGTAAAAGGAAAGCTCAATAAGCATTTAGCTGAAATCTGCTTTCTCGAACAAGCCTTTGTTAAGGATGATAAACTGTCCGTAGCGGCAAAAATGAAAGAAGTAGGAAAGCAGCTCGGTGCGAATATCAGTCTTTCAAAGCTTGTACTGTGGCAGCTGGGTCAATAGAGGGCGGATATGAGCGATATTCATAGTGTCTATGAAGAAAAAATGAAGAAGTCGATTGCGGCGTTGAAGGATGATTTTAACGGACTTCGGACAGGTCGCGCTTCTGCTTCTTTGTTTGATAAAATACGGGTTGATAGCTATGGGCAGCCGACGCCGCTCAATCAAGTGGCGACTATTTCTATTCCGGAAGCCCGCTTAGTGGTTATTCAGCCGTGGGATAAGTCGCTGTTAGGAGAAATCGAAAAAGCCATCCTTAAATCGGAGCTTTCACTCAATCCTGCTAATGACGGTAAACTTATCCGTATCGCAATTCCGCCGCTTACCGAGGAACGCCGGAAGGAGCTGGCAAAACAAGCGAAAAACTTTGCCGAACAGTGCCGCGTTGCAATCCGCAATATTCGGCGCGATGGAATTGATGATGCAAAGAAACAGCAAAAAGAAGGTTTGTTGAGCGAGGATGCGTTGAAAACAGCCGAAGAAAAGTTCCAAAAAGCAACGGATGCTCATATCAACGATATCAATAAGCTCCTTGCTGAAAAAGAAAAAGAGATTATGGAAGGTTAATGACAGTGCAGCATATTGCCGTCATTATGGACGGCAACGGGCGATGGGCTCAGCAACGGGGGTTAGCTCGTACAAAAGGACATCGAGAAGGATTGGAAGCAGCTAAACGGATTGTGAAGGCTGTTGCCGATTTACATATACCGTATATTACTCTGTATGTGTTTTCGACGGAAAATTGGAAACGCACGGAGGAAGAAGTCGGTTTTTTGATGGGACTCATTCAACAACATCTCCGTGCGGAGTTCGCCTTTTATGCTGCCAATAATATTAAAGTGAGGCATATCGGTAACGCGGCGGCATTGCCGCGTGCAATTCAAACGGATATTGCCGATATAATGAAAAAAACGGAACACTACACGGGTACAACTATGCAGCTTGCCATTAACTATGGCGGGAAGGATGAAATTATCCGTGCAATAAAAAAGCTGAACGATGGACAGCTTGAAATGCTTACAGAAGATACCTTTGAGCAGTTGCTCGATACGGCAGGAACTCCGCCCGTTGATCTTGTTATCCGTACCGGTGGAGAAAAGCGGTTAAGCAATTTCTTATTATGGCAAACCGCGTATGCTGAATTTTACGGTACGGATGTCTTGTGGCCGGATTTTACGCCTGCTCATCTGATAGAAGCATTAGACGCTTACGGTAAACGCACACGGCGCTTCGGAAGGATCGTATGAAAAAGATTGTTGAACGGATAATAATGTTTGTCGTTGGCTTGCCTCTTGTAATCAGTTCGGTATATTTTTTACCGTATCAACATTTTTTGGTATTGCATCTCGAAATATTTGCTGTTACTGCTTTTTCAATTATAGAAATTCGCACCATGTTTTCCCGAAAAATTGCCGTCTATTCTACACCAGTTGTCTTATTTGCCGGTATGATTATCCCAGTGGCTGCATATCTGTTTATGTGTGGACTTTTTTCTCGTATCGGGATGGTCTTGATCGGTATCGGTGCGCTCTATTTTATATTCTTTGTTGAAGCCTTTTATTCGTTTTCAAAACCTTTTGAAAAAAGTATCCAACGTGTTTGTTCTGCAGTATTTATCATTTTTTACCCGGGGTTTTTGATCGTATTTCTTTCCGCTATGACTCGCTGGCCATCCGCTTCGAATATTATCGTAATATTTTTACTGATGGTTTTTTCGTGTGATTCACTTGCATGGCTTTTCGGTGTGTTGTTCGGGAAAGGAAACCGCGGTTTTGTACCGGCGAGTCCGAATAAAAGCATTGTAGGATTTGTCGGTGGACTTACCGCTGCAACTGTTGTCGGCTTTTTTGCTTTTAAATTGTTTCCTGCCGACTTTGGAAAGAGCTTAAGCGGCTCTTTAGTAACGGGTTTTTGTACCGGTTTGGCAGCCATCATCGGAGATCTTATCGAATCTATTTTTAAACGTTCCGCTGAAGTAAAAGATTCAGGAGCACTCATACTTGGACGTGGCGGTATTCTCGATAGTATTGATTCTATTCTACTTGCCGCTCCTGTATTTTATCTTTGCTATCGATTTTTCATTGGAATATAATACTCGTCGAGTGTCTCGAAAACTCGAGTATTTCAGAAAGTTAACCATGTGTTTTTAGAGGCTTCATTATAGAGAGTGGAATAATGAAAAAGATAATCGTGCTCGGGGCGAGCGGAACGATCGGACAAAATACTATCGATATTATACGCCGGTTTTCAGACCGTTTTGAACTTGTCGGTGTTTCCGTCCACACGAAGACCGATGTGTTAGATGCCTTACGTGCCGAGTTCCATTTCAATGATTTTGCGGTAACGGATTCCGCCGCAGCCGCAGGATATGATGCAAAGCATCGCAGCCTTGAAAGATTTCTCATGGAAACTCCCGCCGATATTGTCGTGAACGGTATTGCGGGTGCCGCTGGATTACCGGCATCCCTCATTGCGGTTCGGACTCATCGAATACTCGCGCTTGCAAATAAGGAAAGCATTGTGATGGCGGGGCTTCTTTTACAGAAAGAAGCCGAAAAGTATCATTCTATGATTATTCCGGTCGATTCCGAGCATTCAGCCATTTACAGCTTAATACAGGCTCATGGACGGGAGGCTATTGAACGCCTGATCATTACCGCTTCAGGCGGTCCCTTTAGGACGTGGACAAAGGAACGTATTCAAGAGGCCACCTTACAGGACGCGCTTAAACACCCAACGTGGACGATGGGCGCTAAAATTACGATCGATTCCGCATCCCTTGCCAATAAGGCTTTGGAAGTAATCGAAGCGGTACATCTTTTTGATATGGATGCCGACCGTATTACCGTTGCGGTGCATCCGTCGAGTGTCGTACATTCAATGGTGCAGCTTACCGGCGGTGAAGTTTATGCGCAGCTTTCTCCGCCCGATATGCGAAACCCTATTTTTGCTGCGCTCAGTTATCCTGAAGAGCCGCCGCCCTATCTTGCGCCGCTCGATTTTACCAACCCTTTAGACCTGCACTTCGAGCCGCCGCGGATGGAAGATTTCCCGATGTTATTGCTCGGCTTTACCGCCGCCCGTAAAAAGGCCGGGTACCCGATCGCATTCAACGCCGCCAATGAACAGGCGGTTGCGGCGTTTTTGCGCAATCAAATCCTGTTTGTGCATTTAGCGGAGATTACCGCACAGGTGATGCAGGAAGATTGGAGCGCCGCGCCGAAGGATATAACGGATGTTATGCGCATTGACGAATCCGCCCGCCGCCGCGCAGACTCCTTGATACAGTTTATTTTAGAAGAGAAGGGAAAACGAATCAGATAAATAAATAAGAATCGCAGAAGAAGTGAGTTTATGTCTGGTAAAACAAACTTTTTCGTTAGCCTTTTGAAAATAGTGGTACCGGATACAAGGCGCGAACAAAAATAAAGCGCAAGCGTACTTGTTGTACGTTGAGCATTTATTTTTGTGTAGCAACGAAGTAGGCGGTATGCATATTTTCAAAAGGGAAGGTTGAACAACCCTATTTATTTTGCGGGGTGTAAAAAAAATAACCTGATGCGGTTACCCTGCGAAGGACTATATAGATGATAAAATTTTTGATCGGGTTGCCGGTACTCGGCATTGTCGTATTTATCCATGAGCTGGGGCACTTCATTGCCGCTAAGCTCTGCGGAGTGTCGGTAGAAAGCTTTTCCATTGGCTGGGGGCCGGTACTGCTGCATAAAAAGTTTGGTACAACCGACTACCGGCTGTCGGCGATTCCCCTTGGCGGTTACTGTGGCATGAAGGGCGAACACGCATTTAGAGAAGCTTATGAGAAAAAACTGTCGAGTGTCCCCAAGGAAGAGGGGAGCTTGTTTGCCGCACATCCCTTTAAGCGGATACTGATAGCATTTGCGGGGCCATTTGCCAACCTCTTGCTTGCCGCCGTTGCGCTTGCTATGATAAGCGGGCTTGGCAGGACATACTATACCACTGATAACCGCATCGTGCCGGTGTACTGCCTCGATCCGAGCGACCAATCGCCTGCGCGGACAGCCGGTTTACAGATAGGCGATCGTATTCTCCAAATCAATGGCGAAAAAATAGCGAACTTTGCCGATATTCAGCAGATTATCGCGCTACACCCGGAAGAATCGCTTACAATGATTATTGAACGAGGCAGCGAGCAGCTCAGCATGACGATACGCCCTGATTTGAATAAAAAGACCGGTGCGGGGCAGGTCGGTATTTACCGTTATGTGCCGCTCGAAATTGCCTCTGTGCGGAAAGATTCCGCTGCCGATTTAGCGGGAATAAAAATAGGTGATCGTATTATCGGTATTGACGGCACGGCGCTCGATAACCAGATGGCGCTGATATACTTTTTCCGCGACTATACGCAAAAGACCGCACTCTTTGAGCTTATCCGTGCCGGTGAGCGGATTGAGCTGCCGGTAAACCTTGTCCGCACGGAAAATGGCAGCGTCGATCTCGGTTTGAATTGGGAATATATCACTGTAAATGAAGAAGGAACCGGTTTTATTGCCAGTTTGCGCCAAGGGATGGTGCAAACCGGAGAACTGACGGTTGTTACGCTGAAAAGCCTCGGTCTTTTGTTTAAAGGCGTAAGTATGACCGAAGCGGTTGCAGGGCCGGTACGAATCAGTTCGATGATTGGCGGTCTTGCAGCAGACGGCTTTAGTGAGAATGTACGGGCGGGCTTTGTGAATATCGCAGAAATTGTTGCGATAATATGTGTCTCTCTCTTTTTAATGAATCTTTTGCCCATTCCTATTTTGGACGGCGGATTGATCTTTACCGCCTTTATCGAATGTATTGTCCGTCGGCAAATACCTCCTCGTGTGTTATATTACCTACAGTTTGTAGGAGTCGCCTTTATCGCCGTGCTTTTTTTCTTTGCATTATGGGCGGATATCTTATATATTATGAAGTGAGAAAGCTTTAGGGAACCTCTAAAAACTGAAGTTTTTAGAGGTTTTCCTTAGATTTAATTTGCGATGTTTCTGTTTAAGTCATTACAATATAAAGACTTAAACAGAAACTCGTTATCAGCTATGCTGATGAGGTATCTTCTAAAAATCTAACCGAGTTTTTAGAGATACCCTTTAGAACTATTCGCTTGTGAAGCAAGTTCAGCGTTTTTTTAGGAGAAATTATGCAAAAAATTACCTGTAAATGTGACTGTTCGTTTGATGTGGAATATGAAAAAACAATCGATCTTGATGCTCGCCCTGCAATCAAAGAAGATATAAAAAAAGGGTCTTTTTTGTCTTTTATATGTCCTTCCTGCCATTCAAAAGTCAATATCGAGCTTGAAACGGAATTTGTGTGGAAATCGAAAAAGACAACACTGCTGTTTGTACCCGAAAAAAAGCGTATGGAATGCCTCGCCTTTTGCGCAGGCGCTGTCCGAATTGATGCGGAAAATAATAAAAAGTTAAAGACTGAGTTTCTGAAGAAAGGACAAATACCTGTTATCGGTTATCCTGAACTTGCAGATCGGATTGCCGTCCTTGATTCCGGCTTAGACCCGGAAATTGTGGAAGCGGTAAAATTCTTTTTGCTGGATAACGGAAAGAATATTAAGGGTAAGCAAATTCAAATCCTATTTGAAAAACTCAATGATGACGCAATTGAATTTCATGTGCATGGATTACGGGAAAAAGAAGTTGCAGTGATGCGTATCCCGCTGAATCTTTATCGTTCGATTGAAGCGGATCGCAAAGCGAAAAAACAAAAAGAAGTCTTTCAAGCCTTATGGCTCGGTGCCTATCTTTCCTATAAGAATATTCATGCCGAAGGAGACGACCATGAGCCGGCGGTTTAGATGCATCCTACTTTTGTTTTTATTTTTATGTGCGTTTACAAGTATACAGGCACAGACCACCGGTCACACCGGCTCAACAGCTGCGTCAACCAAACCGGCGGTACCGGCAATCGAACAAACTGCTACTGATGAATACTTGCAAACGGATACATTGGATAACAATGACGATTCGGGTGCACAACAGCAATCCAAATCCGATAACCCTACCGATGCCGGAGAGCAATCATGTACTACTGCACAGGATACATCGAAAAAAATACCGGAGAAATCAGACAAAACCGGAGTTGTATCTGCTTCCGATGAACCACCTCGCATGGAAGATTCTGTTCCGAAAGGAACGGGAGAAAGTGCTGCCGGAGAGCAGAATGGCAAGGGGGTATCGGAGAATACCGATGCCAATGCAGAATCTGCGACAGAATCTGAGCTTGATGAAAATCTTGCCGATACGGCGATGCAAAAAAATGGTGTAGGGGGACAAGACCCTTCTGTAAAAAACAGTCTGGAACGGGCACGTATTTCTCATCAATTTGAAGGCGGGGTTACCGCTATCGCCGACTCTTCCATTACGCATTCTTTTTTTGCTGCAGGGAAAGACGGCTTTATTACCCGTTTTTCATATAGAACGATGAAGCCCGAAACGTGGCAGGTATCGACTATGCCGATTAAGCGCATTGCCGTCCATCCTAAAAAAACGTTTGTCGCCGTCTATGAAACGGACGGTTTCAGCATTCATACTATTTCCCTCTGGGATTGGCAAACAAAAAAACAGCTGTACGCAAAACGCTTTACCAGCTCTGTTCTTTCACTATCGTGGTCGGCACAGGGGACATATCTCTTTATCGGAACCGCATCGACGGAAGGCATTACTATCCTTGATGCAAGCGGAAAGATTAAAAAAGTGTATCCGCGTCCGCCGGGAATTGTGCTGCTTGCCGCGACCGGCCCGAGCGAAAAAAGCATCGTAACATACGGAGAAACCGGCAGGCTTGTGTATGCCGATATTGCGAAAAAATCCATTCTGACACAGTACGAAACAGAAGATCGGTTGGAAAATCCTGAGCTTATTAAGAATTATACCCAGATTATCGGGTATAAAAGCGGAAATGTTGTGGTGGTAAAGGCTGCTTCTGGTGAGGTATTGGAAAATTATCCTGCTCGTTCGGCGCTGTTTGCAGGGAAGATTACGGATAGCCTGCCGGTATGGATTGAAAAAGGGGACGCGCGGCGAACATGGCATTTGTGTCAAGGCGATAAAAAATCCCCCGCTTTTACTCTTCCGCATCCCGCAGTTATCACGGCAGCAAGGCATGTCGATGCAACGGTTGTAATTGGAACCGATGACGGTAGACTATACCGTTTAAAGCAAAATAGTGATGCGACAATTTCGCTAACGGAGTTGAACATCGATACTTCAATTCAAGTTAGTGATATATGTACGAAAGATTCTAAAATCTATATGTTGAGCGGTTCGACGCTGTATGCCGCCGCTTCTCCGACGGATGAGCCGGAACCCGTTATCCACTCCGTTTCAGGCGAACGGTGTACTGTATACGGGAACGGCTTTTTATTTTGGTCTGCGGAAAAAAATGCACCGCTGTATTATGCAGAGGAAGGACAAACACCGACTATTCTTTACCGTCCGCGGGAACGGCTCAATTCGGTTTCGGTTTATAAAGATACTATTGCCGCGGTACGGGCGTTTAGCGGTCTTGTTCTATTGGACGGTAAAAGCGGAAAGCAGTTATTTACGTATCAAGCAGCCGGATTACAAGATGCAGTACAGGTTGATGACACATTCGTGCTTATCACCAAAAGTACAGGAGGTATTATCCGTCAGCCGCTCCTTCTTATCGATATAAGGACAGGCGAAACCATCCCGCTTAATATGGAAGGAGATATTGCCTTTTCCGCACAGGCAAATAATAAAGTAAAGAATACGTTTTCCTGCTTCCGGTTAAAAACGGAAAAGACCACGCAAACTGATTTAATGACGATGAAAATCGATACAACACATCCTGCCCGCAGTAGTTTTACCGCGGCGCTGTCTTATGGAGATGAAAACTTACAAGCCTCGCTCTACGATGACGGATACGCAGTGCTTACCAACCTCGGAAAAAATCAGCTGAGTTATTACGATAAAAAGCGGAGAGTAATTCGGCAACTTCCGCGGGATTATGCTCTTTCTCGTAAAGCGCTGATGACGGATACATACATTGTCAGTGTGAATTATGACGGTTCCCTTTCATGGCTTAACCGCCGGACGATGCAGTTGTTGCAGCATAAAACGCTGACTGAGAATTGAGGTTAATGAAGTTGCCCTCTTAACAATTTGCAAACGGCAATCTATACTATCAGTAATGAAAGAATCGAAAAAAAGGCGCAATACTTATACTGAAATTCTCAAAAATGCAAAAATGGAATTTTTGCGAAAAGGTTTTGAGAAAGCGTCTATGCGATCCATCGCATCAATGACGGGAATAACCGCCGGCGCTTTGTATAAACACTTTCCGTCAAAGGCTGCAATCTTTGAAGCACTGGTGCAGCCGCTTATTGCGCAAACATTAAGTATCGGTACCGATTTTTCCGAAATCGTGATTGATCTATTCAAGGCAGAAAATAACACGGCGATAAAAGAGGTTATACGCACATCGATATGGAATTTATATAATCTTGTTTATAGCCGCTTTGACGAATTTAAGCTGTTGTTTAATCGTGCTACAGGAACAAAATACGAAAATATCCGCCATGAATTTGTAATGGCGGATGTTGCAGCATGTAAAAAATTCATCGACGATTTAAAAAAACATGGAATCAATATCCGTCCTTTAAGCGACGACCAGCTTCATTTGATTTACAGCACTGCCTTAACGCCGTTTTTTGAGATTATAACCCATGAATATTCTTATGAAAAAGCTCAAGGATTTATCGATATATTAACCGATGTCATGTATTTCTGCTGGAATAAAATTATGCAGCCGGAAACACAATCAGGACAATCACACCAGCTGCCTTTTTAGCCCCCCAGCAGAATCAGAGGTTGCTCAACCAGAATTGAACCTCTTCGCGGTTAAAATGGGCTCACAACCTCTTGATTCTGCGATATTTGATTTACACTTCTGACGCAATCGCTCTTCTGCTAAAATAAATTATGTGAAATTTTAGGTAAAATTTCACATAGAAAGAATGCAACTGCATCATTCACGCGAGGAATACAATCGAACCTATTGACAATTTTTAGAAGAATTCTATACTAAAATAGTAAACATTGTTTACTATTTTAGTTATCAATAAGAGGCTTCTTAGATGAAACTTGAAGGGATACATTTCTTTTTTAAAAAAATTGCGGAATTTCAATTAAAATACCGCTGGCTCTGTTTGGTTCTGCTTGCGACTGTAACGGTTGCGGGGCTTATAGGCGTAAAAAGTTTTAAGGTCGGCTCGGCTGATGAAGACGAGTTTTTAACCGTAAAAGAAAGCACAAAAAAAAATGATGCGCGGTTTAAGGAATTGTTCGGCAGTAACGATTCGATCGTGCTGCTATTTGAATCAGACGATGTATTTAAGCCGGAGGTGCTCCAAGCAATTAAAGAAATCGGCGCCGAACTTTTGGAAAAAGTACCATATTCGGATTCCATCACTTCGATTACCGATACGGATATTACCGTCGGTACGGACGAAGGTATAGAAATCACCAATCCGTTTAGGGACGGTATTCCTTCCGATCCTGCCGCATTAAAAGCTGCCAAAGACTTTATCCTTTCGCGTAAGTCGATTGTGAATAAGCTCGTAACACAGGATGCGACGGAAACATGGCTGGTACTGTCGCTCAAGGCGACACCGCCTGAAGAAGTCTGGAGTAAAACTTCGACAAAGGCTCCGATGTACGTTATCGGAGAAGCGGCAATCGACATTGTTACCGACCCTAAATATCACAGCACTGCCTATACCATAAAACCTGCGGGGCTTCCCTATACCGAAACGGAAGAAAAAGTTGTGATGGGACAGGAGACCACAAAAAGCGTCGGGTTGAGCTTTCTCTGTATGATTATTCTGCTCATTGTATTTACTCGGTCGCTCCGAGGAACGATTGTGCCATTGTTCGCGACTTTCTTCGGCATTACCACGGTACTCGGTATTATGGGCTTTTTGCATATTTCGGGAAAGTCGGAGATGATGTCGGTTCCGATTGTGCTTGCGATGGCTCTTTCGGTCGGTTACTCAATTCACCTCGTCAATTCATTTAAAACAAGCTTTTATGAACTCGGCAAACGGAAAGAGGCTGTTATCGCTTCGATTGAAAATACCGGTTGGCCGCTCTTTTTTACTGTCGTTACTACCGTTGTTTCGGTGCTGTCGTTTTTAACGACTGACCTTAAGCCGATGCGCTGGATGGGGGCCGCAAGCGCCGCGATGGTGTTTGCCGTGTATGTCTATGTCAGCGTTCTCATTCCCATTCTGATGAGCTTCGGAAAAGATATTGAAGCCGGTAAAGATTCGGCAAATGCTCATACAAAAAGAGCTGTACGTGCGCAAAAATTGGATAAATGGTTTGAACGGTTCGGACATTCCGTTATCAAAAGACGCAAAGCGATCATCGTTGCATTTACGCTCATCACTGCGGCGTGTATTCCGGCCTTGTTCAGAATAGATGTCAATATGGACAGCTTTAAATTTATGGGATTGCGTATTCCGTATATTAAACGTCTTTATGAAATTACGCAGTCGCAGCTCGGCTCCTATTTTAACTACAACATTATGCTCACCTTTGATGAAGATGATGCAGTCAAAAATCCCGATGTGCTTAAAAAACTTGATGAGCTGAGCACACTCATCGGGACGTTCAGATTAACAAAATTGAATAACGGAGTGCCGAAGATATTCTCGATTTTGGATATTGTCAAAGAGATGAATCAAACGATGCACTCCGATGATCCTGCGTTTTACACGATTCCCGATGATGAAGATTTGCTCGCGCAGCTGCTGTTCTTGTACGAAATTTCAGGCGGGCAAACATCGCGTTGGGTTGACGAAGAGTTCCGTACGCTTCGTATGTCGATTGATGTTGCCTCGTATGATGCGAACGAGCTTGCGGCAAATCTGAAAACTATCGAGCAAACATGTGCGGAACTATTTCCGCAGACGGACTGTCATTTAATCGGAAGAGCCGTGCAATTTGCGGAATTGAACAATAAAATCGTATTCGGTGAGCTGTACTCATTTTTGACATCGCTTGTTGCAATTGCAATTTTGATGATGCTTGTATTCAGCAGTGTGAAAATGGGATTGATCGGACTTATCCCGAACATCTTCCCCGTTCTTGTCATCGGTGCAATTATGGGTTATCTCGATATTTCACTGGATCTTATGACGATGGCAATTATGCCGATGATTCTGGGTATTGCGGTTGATGACACTATCCACTTTACCAACCACGCAAAGTATCTTTTTGAAAAAGATAAATCATATACGGACGCATTATTCGGAACCTTTTACTCGATCGGAAAGACACTTGCGATGACAACGATTATTTTGTCTGCAACATTTTTAGTGTATCTTACGTGTAAGATTGATGCGATTTTGCGTCTCGGTGTATTGGCTGCGGTCGGTCTTTTGTCTGCGCTCGCCGCAGACTATTTTATGACCCCAGTACTGATTTACATAAGTAAACCATTTGGGAAAGAGGAAACTAATGGGTAGTGCGTAATTGATAATTGGTAATTAAAGCGATTTACGTGCAGCAGTAATTACCAATTACGCATTACAAATTACCAATTAAAAGAGGAGCATGTATGAAAATGATAAAACACGTAATTGCGCTGATTGTGTTTGCAGCAGTGGCGGTGAGTCTTGCCTTTACACAAGAGTTGACGGGTAAAGAGATTATGCAAAAGGTTGATAAACGCGAAAAAGCTGCAACCGATTCATTTACGATGCGGATGACGCTCATCAATTCCGGCGGTAAAAAGCGGGTACGCCAAGTTATAGCATATTCGAAGGATTACGGCAGCGAGAAAAAAACGGTGATGGTGTTTATGCTGCCCGCTGATGTGAAAGGCGTCGGATATCTTTCTTTCTCGTATGATGATGCGTCGAAAAACGATGACCGCTGGCTCTATATGCCTGCGCTTAAAAAGGCGAAACGCATTTCCGGATCTTCAAGTCAGGACTATTTTATGGGCACCGATTTTACCTACGATGATATAAGCGGGCACAAGATCGATGATTACACATACACACTGCTTGCAGAAGAAACGGTGGACGGAAAAAACTGCTGGAAAGTTGAATCGGTTCCGGTACAAAAATCGATGTATTCAAAATATATTTCGTGGATTGATAAGGAATCACTGGTGCAGGTAAAGGCGGAATTTTACGATGAGCAAGGTTCGCTGTTGAAAGTGCTTACGGTAAGCGGCATCGAGAAAAAAGACGGTTTTTGGACTGCGGGCAAAATGGAAATGAACAACCTGCAAAAAAAGCATAGCACCGTTATCGAAACGCTCAAGCACGAGTTCAACAAAAACATTTCGGACTCGTATTTTAGGGTGAATTCATTAGAAGAAGGCAAAATCAGGTAATCCTTTTGAAATATGCGGGGCATCTGCGTTGTCGCTTAACAAAAAACAGTCCTCGACGTACAAAAAGTACGCCTGCGGGTGTTTTTTGTACGCTCCTAGCATCTGCACCGCCTATTTCAAAAGGCTGACGGAAAAGCTATGTACCGTGTGTCGCTACTGAAAATCCTCAACGTATCAGTACCGCCACGGATGGCGGTGGTTCTAATCAGTAACGTGTTTGCCTTGCAAACACGTAGGTAAAAAATGTACAGGGATGTACATTTTTTACCGTGCCTGCGGTTAATTTTTTCTCGCGCCTCGGATCTACACCGTCTATTTTCAAAAGGCTTACGGAAAGGGTTATTTTTTATATGCTGCTACTGAAAATGTTCAATGTATCAGAAGCGGCACGGACGCCGCTGGTTCTATGCAGTAACAAGTTTGCTTGCAAACTTGCAGCTCAAAAATGTACACGGATGTACGTTTTTGGGCGAGGATGGCGGTGGTTATAAGCAGTAGTGTGTTTGCCGTGCAAACTCGTCGTTGAACAGCGTACAAGGATGTACACTGTTCAACAGGCTATTTCAAAAGGCTGACGGAGAGGGAGCAAAAAGGGGTTGGCAATGGATATAATCAGGGCAGTATTGGACGGCATAGCGATGGCTGCCATATTTAACGGTTCGGCGGCGGCTCTTGTAATAGCAAACCCGAGATATTTGATGGATTCATATCCTAAGGGAATTCAAAAAGCTGCTCCTGAGCCAATGAATAAGAAAGAAAAACGGGTAAATAAAATATTTACGGTGATAGTAATGGGAGCGTGCTGGCTTTATGGAGTAATAAGCGTATTGCATGGCGGAATTCATACGTTTAAGGCATTGTTTTGGACTGCATATATTCATTGGATTATTGTGAATTTCGGTGATTTTTTCTTGTTGGATTGTCTTTTATTCCAAAAGTGGACGAAGCTAATTGTCATTCCGGGAACGGAAGATCACCCAATCTATCAAACAAAAAATTGGATGAAGGTTATCGGAATACCGGAACATTTTTTATTGTGGCCGTTTATAACGGTTCCGCTTTTTTCTTTAGTTCAAACAGGTATTGTAATGCTCATACAATTTTTGTTTTCCTTCTAAGGCTTACATGAAAGTACACTGAGAAAGGCGATTGCTTATGGTAAGCTTGTCAACGGAATCGATGCCTGCAAATATGGTAAACAGTGGGTTATTTCTGCGGAAGCTATGAAGCGGGAATACGGACAACCGGTAAATTAATAGGATACTGCTATCGAAAAGTAAGGAGACAATATGAAAACAATACAGAAGTATGGACAATTATTTTTGTCAAGGGCTATTATTTGTTTACTGTTTTTTGTATTGACGCTTCCCTGTAGTGCGCAGGATGCTGCGGGCGTAGACGGAAAGGTAGAAACAGCTCAAGCAGCTGATGCGTCCTCCGGTAGTGAAGCTGCATCTCAAGTAAATGATGATTTAGGAGATGACGAATTTTCTACCGATTCGGAAGATGACGGCGCAAAACCGATCTTTACGGTAAGCGGCAAAATTGAAACGCTGCACGGAGTCCGCTGGAATGATGTTAAAAAAAATCTCGAATACGGAGCATCCCGTTCTATCGCACAGATAAAAGGCGAGGTCTCTGCCGGCTCTTCTTATGCGGTTATGTCCGCCGCAGCTGAATACAATTACCGCAACCCCGCACGCACTGGCTTCCGGTTGAACGAAGCGTATTACCGCTATTCGGGTGAGATATGGGATATCAGTGTCGGACGGCAGGTTATTGCGTGGGGGCAGGCGGATGGGTTTAAGCTCACCGATGTATTAAGCGCACGGGACAGCTCGGAGTTTATCTCCTTTAGCGGAGATGAAGCGCGGCTCCCGTCGGACAGCATCCGCCTGCGTTTTTTCCACGATCTTTTTACGTTTGAAGCGGTCGCCGTACCGTTTTTTACACCGAACAAGCTGCCGCGCTTCGGGTTTGAGCCGGGCGCCAAAGACGGGCTGTACTACATCGGCACACCGGATACTTTTAATACGCCGTTCGGTTCCATTCCCGTTCATTACACAAAAAAGGAAAGCGCAAAGCCCAAGATGTTTACCGACACGGAAGCCGCCGCCCGGTTCTCCTTCTTTTTACCCGGTATCGATTTTTCGGTTTCCGGCTTCTACGGTTGGGATAAGACGCCTGAGTTTATGAAACGGGGTGAATGGGAAGGGCAATTAACTAATCCTTCTCTGCCTTTTCATCCTATTTTGAATAAGTTTATCCCTGCAAAGGAAAAAGCGGAGCTGATTCTTGACGCTTGCTATAACCGTATCTGGATGGCAGGCTTTGATGCTGCGATTCCTGCAGGGGATGTAACAATACGTTTGGAAACGGCGTGGGTAGGTGACCGTAAATTTGAACCAAAACAAGCAAATTTGATAAAAGGGATTACATTTACAGATCGAACAATGCACGTCCAGTTTAATCAAGCGATGAAAAAACACCAGCTGCTGATGCTTGCCGGCATTGACTGGATTAAGAGTTCGTGGACGCTGAGCGCTCAGTATTTTGAAGATCTCATCCTCAATCATAAAAACGATATAGAGCGGCCGATGCACAAGGGCTTTGTCAGCCTCAGTGTAAGTAAAACATTCTTGCGCGATACGCTGAAACTTTCGGCAAGCGGCGTTATCGATATAAACTACGGTAGTACATCCAGCACCTATTCGGTTAGCTATGCCCTCACCGATAATATCAATTTTGCACTCGGCGGGGATGTGTACACCAAAGGCTACGACGGCAAGGGCGACTTTGCAGCCTTACACAAAATAAGCGCTATATGGCTGAAAGGCACGTTTATTTTCAGCCACTAAAATGGCGCGGCTGAAAAACACTGCGAGTTTGCTAACCGCAAACTCGATGATTGACGTATGCGCGTTCCGCGCACGAATGCAACAGTCTTCGAGAATTGATATTCTCTCAACTGTTGCATTTTAAGGGGACGTTTATTTTCAGCCGCTGAAATAGCGCGGCTGAAAAACACTGCGAGTTTGCCATTCGGCAAACATCGTAGATTATATGTGCGCTATCGCGCACTAATTGAACAACTTCCAAAATTGACACTTTGTTCAGTTGTTCAATTTTAAGGGACGTTTACGTGGTAGAACATGGGCATCTCTAGAAACTCAGATATAGTTTTAAGAGATGCCTTTATTCGTTTCAGCTATTTATTCATTGGTTTTTATATTTTGCAGATGATCAGTGTGCGTAATCAGTGCATTGAGCGTACCGATCGATTCGCTCGTTTCGGCTTCTACTCCGCGTGTTGTCTCAACTGCATCATTTAAGCTTTTAATATTTGTGAACATAGCCTCGATTTCCGTATGTACTTTTTCGGTTGCTTGCAATAAGCTGGTAAAGCTTTCATTGATTTTATTTCTGAGTTCGGAAACTTCGGTTTGTTCCTCTTGAACATCAATGGATTGATCAGCGAGCGATTGCATAGCGTTATTCATTTTTTTGGCTTGTACATCGACGTCTTTTAAGAAGGATGAAATATCTCCTAATATCGTTTGGAAGTTATTGACCTGCGTATTGATATTGTCAAAGCTTTTTCGCAATACTTCCGAAGCTTCCGCAGAGTCTTTAATGCTTTTATTGATGTGCTTTAAAATCTTACCGGTATTATCAGCTTCATACGCGGAGTTTTCTGCAAGTTTCCGTATCTCATCGGCAACGACCGCAAATCCTTTTCCCGCTTCTCCGGCATGGGCAGATTCTATCGCCGCATTCATTGCCAATAAATTTGTTTGCTCTGCGATAGCGGTAATAATTTGGTTTGTTTCCAGCAGGCTTTCCGAGCTTTCGTAAATCGCATTGATAATATCTGTAACCGTTATTAAATGATGTTTACCGGCATCGCTTGCTTCACGGATGTACGAAAAGTTATGATTTATTTCGTTGAATTTTTCCGTTAGTCCGTTAGTAGCATCGTTTAACTGTTTAATCTGCGTTACCGTTTCTTCTGCCGCATCGGATTGCCGTTCAATTCCTTGGCGCATAGTATTCAAAAAAGCATTAAAGCTGTCGGTTGCATTTTGCGTACTGCGGAGCTGATTACTTTGTTCGGACATTTCAGATTTTAACGTTTGTACTTGAATCGATAATGCCTGCATCGACTGTTCCGCTCCGTCCATGTTTTGTGACAAAACCGTTTCTTGCTGTTGTAGTTTATCGCTGGTATGTCGGATTTCATTAAATAAAAGCGTTTTCTGTTTGTCGGAATCCGACAGCTGTATTTTTATCTCCTCGCTTTGACGATTATAAATATGTGTTTTCCATGCAAAACCGAATGCCTGCGCTAATAAAAATGCGGAAAAACCAAACGGCAGTAAATTCCCTGTTGGTACAAGCATCATACTGTAAAACAAATCGTTTAACGTGAAAATCGTCAAAATGATAATACCGATAACAATAAATATTGCACCTTCCCGTTTACGGATGAGCAGTTTGATGATCAAATAAATGACATAAACGATAATCATAACAATCACTAATTGATGAACTTGTATGAGTTTCCCGTAGATATAAGACGGCGTTACACAAATAAAAGCTGTGTATGCCAGTGCCTCAATCATAATAATACGATTGATAATTTTATGGGTGTCTTTAGGATAGAGCGCTGCAAAATAACCGACTACGGAAAAACTGAGTAATGCAAAGGTAAGATAGTCGATTTTAGTATCGATGTTCCAAGATAAAGAAGGAAAAAGGATTCTAAAGACAGGTCCCTTTACCATGTTGCGGAGAACGACGAGAATACTGAAAAATACGAACCATAGGATACTTTTATTATCAGGTTGAAATAGATAAAGCGCAAGGTGATACAGAATAATTGCGACACCAAACCCAAAAACAAAAATCTCAATAAAAAGGAATGCAAAATTGGCACGTTCGGCTTTTGTCTTTGTTGCAAACTTAATTGTTTGGTAAATACCTCCGCGTGAATGAAAAAAGTTTGAAACTTGAATGGCAAGGCATACTTCGGTTATATCTTTTGGAATATAATAGAGAATGTTTCCTTCGCCACGGACAGATGTTTCTCGTGAAGCTCCTACTTTTCCTGAATGGGCTTGCAATTCTCCATTTACATAAAAACTCCATGCGGAAATCGGAGAAGAAAATTGTATTGCCAATTCAGGATGCCGATCCGGTAATAAAATCTGTAGAGTATAAGTACCGTATCCGAAAGCAGACATCTTTGTTCCGTCAGATAAAACAGTTGAACTCCATTCTTTCGGACATTCGATAAATACCGTAGGGTTACGCACATCTTCTGGTGAAGAAAGTAACTGGCGATTATAGAATCCCATCTTTCCGCTTATCACGATACTTTGAGTGTCATTGAAGTTTTTATTGCGGAGATCAAGTACTCCGTTTTGAATGGTTTGGGAAAAAACGGGGGCAAAGCATGTACTCAAGATTAAAAACACTATAAGTTTTTTTATATGTTTCATTGTGTCTCTCCTTAAAAAGTTTACCAAGACTGCATAGGGTGAGCAGCCTTGGTATGTGTTCGTTAGCTAAAATGAGATAGCTGTATCAATCGGCGTATCCATGTCGAGCTGCCTTGCGTGCGCTTACGGTTCTATCGGAGCATTTCCGCTATCGAGAATAGCCCATCCATTTGCCTTCGCTTGCTGTAATGCGGCGGCAGAGGGCTTGCCGTTTTTGATTTTATCTCCCACCGCTAAAATGCGTGCTTCGCGGACTGCGGCGCTGTTTTCTGTTGCAGCGGGAAGGCTTTTCAGCAAAGCGTCCATGGCTTCCGTTTCGATGGCGTTCATATAGCACCGCAGCTGTGTGAGTTTTTTACAACCTGATACGTCCAATACCGATAACTGATTGATACCGCACCACAAAAGCTCAAGCTGTGTCTGTTGTGAAATGTCCAATCCGCTTAAACGGTTATTATAACATTGCAGCCGTTTTAAGTTCTTATTTGCGGATAATTGCAGCTGTGTAATGTTATTACCCGCGCAGTACAGTATTTCCATATTGGGACAGCGGGAAACATCGATGTTTTCTACGGTGCCGTTATCTTTAATATCCAGTTCGCGGATATCTCCGGTAAATACGATCGTTGTTCCCGTAGCTTTCAGCAGCTGCATCGGTTTGTCTTCGTTGAGTTCACGAACCTCATCCGTTCCCTGAATCTCTGTTTTATCGGCGCCCTGTACCCTTACCGCCGAGCCGTCTTGCGTTCTTATTCTAACCGATAGTGTTGAGCCTTCGGGAACAGTAATGGTTACGGCTCCCGTTTTTTGTGTTGAAGACGGCGCTGTCGTACAAGCGGCAATCATTACCACTGCTGCTGCAAGCAAAATACCTGTTTTCAAAATTGTTTTCATAGATTTTCTCCTATTTAGTTTATGTTAGTTTAATAGATAAATATTCGGATTACTTCCGGTTTACTCGGAATCTTCTGTTTTGTATTTGTGCAAATTCGACGGTTACTAAGGCTGCATAAAGCGGGCAGCCTTAGTAATCCTTTGTTTCTATTCTTTGATACGGGCGGCAAGCGCTTGGGCGGTAAATCCGAGATGCTCCGCAACTTTTTTTGCGGGACCCGACTCGCCGAAACGTTCTATCGAGAAAATATCTTTCTCCGGCGACTGTACCCAGCCTTCCCAGCCCTGTTTAACTCCGGCTTCTGCAACCATTACACGGACGGCACTGCTTCCCACCAACTGCTCTTTATATGAAGATGTTTGTGCTTCCAGAAGCTCTTTCGACGGAACGGAGACTACCCGTACTTTTTTCGGGGCGGCAAGCTGAGCGGCTTCGCAGGCAAGGCTGACTTCGGAACCGGTCGCAAATATCGTTACATCGGGCGTACCGTCCGTATTTTTTACGATATAGCTGCCGGCGGCTTTCATCAGAGCTTTCCACTGAGGTTCGGCTTTTTCCAGTATGGGCAGATTCTGGCGGCTCAGTATTAAACAGACCGGCCGGTCTTTCTGCTCAAGCGCAATTCTCCATGCGACGGCGGTTTCTTCCGCATCGGCAGGGCGGAGTACCAGTAGATTAGGAATGGCGCGGAGGCTTGCGAGTGTTTCCACCGGCTGATGGGTCGGGCCGTCTTCGCCGACAAAGATGGAGTCGTGGGTCAATACAAAAATAGAAGGGATGCGCATCAGCGCTGCAAGCCGGAGCGCCGGACGCAGATAGTCGGAGAACACGGCAAAGGTTGCGCAGAAGGCGCGGAAACCGCCGTGCAGCTGAATACCGTTGGTAATCGTTGCCATCGCGAATTCTCTGATGCCGAAGTGGATATACCGTCCCTGCGGTGTTGCGGCAGTAAACGATTGGGCATTCTGCAAGGCGACCGCATTCGGCCCCTGCAAGTCTGCCGAACCGCCGACGAGATTCGGGAATGCTTTTGCAAAAGCGTTCAGTGCGGTTTTGGAAGCAGCCCGCGTCGCAATCATTTCATCTTTTTTAAAGACAGGATCGGCAACGCCGTCCAGTACGGCTTGGTCGATACCGCCTTGTACAAAGCTGCGATCCCATTCTTTGCGCCGTTCGGGGTAGGCGGCGCTCCATGCGGCAAAGCGACTATTCCAGTCCGCTTCCGCTTGAGCACATTCCTTTTGCCGCTCTTCAAAATAACGGTAGGCTTCGGGGACGACAAAGAACTGTTTTGCAGGATCAAGCCCCAACGTCTTCTTTGCCTGCGCCAGCTTCTCTTGACCGAGCGGCGCTCCGTGTGCGGCGGCGGTTCCCTCAACGGCGGGCGCTCCCTTTCCGATCACCGAATCGAGTATGATAAGCGAGGGGCGGGGATCTTTTTTTGCCTCCGCAGTGAGTTTTTCTATATCGCTGTAGGAATACATCGAACCGTGCAGCACCTGCCAGCCGTAAGCCTCGTACCGCTTTGTAACATCTTCGGTAAAGGCGATATCGGTGGAGCCGTCTATCGTAATATTGTTTTTATCATAGTATACAATGAGCTTACCGAGTTTCAGCGTACCGGCGAGGCTCGATGCTTCGGAAGAAACGCCTTCCATTAAACAGCCTTCTCCCACCAGCGCATAGGTGTAGTGATCGACAATGCGGTACTCTTCGGTGTTGAACCGTGCTGCAAGCATCGCTTCGGCAATCGCCATACCGACTGCGGTAGAAATACCCTGACCGAGCGGCCCGGTGGTGGCTTCGACGCCAGGGGTGAGTCCGTATTCGGGATGCCCGGCGCAGCGGGAACCGATCTGGCGGAACGAGCGGATATCGTCAAGCGAAAGATCGTAACCGGCAAGATGCAGCGCGGCATACAGGAGCATAGACCCATGCCCCGCCGACAAGATGAACCGGTCGCGGTCTACCCATTGGGGATTTTTCGGATTATGCCGTAAAATTTTTGCATACAGCATCGCTGCGAGTTCGGCGGCTCCGAGCGGAAGCCCGGGATGGCCGGAATTAGCTTTTTCGATTGCATCGATTGAAAGGCTCCGTATCGAAAGCGCTACGGCGTCAAGTTCTTTATTCATAGTTCCTCCAATATGTTACGGCTGCGGAATAAGTTCGAGCAGCTCGGCGATAATTTCATCTGCACTGATATTTTCCGCGCTCGCTTCATACGAAAGTTTTAAGCGGTGGCGCAGAATAGGGTAGGCGAGAGTTTTTATGTCTTCGGGCAGGACATAGTCACGTCCGTTCAAAAATGCCCGTATTTTTGAACACCGATAAAGGGCGATGCTCGCACGGGGAGAGGCTCCGACGGTGATATAGCTAAGATAACTGCCGCGGGGCAACTCTTCCCGTTTTTCGATAATGGGACGGGTTGCCGTAACCAGTGAAATAATGTATTCGTGTAAACCTTCGGTGCAGCGGACTGCTTCGGCGCCTCTACGGATGGTATGGAGCATATCGACGGAAAGAATTGCTTCGGTTTCGGGCGCTTGCATTTTTTTTACCGAAGCGGTGATGTTCTCGCTTTTCAGCATGATGACGAGTTCATCCGCCGGTTTAGGGTAGGGGACAAAAAGTTTAAACAGGAAGCGGTCGAGCTCCGCTTCGGGAAGGGGGTAGGTGCCTTCCTGTTCAATCGGATTCTGGGTTGCAAGTACGAAAAACGGTGTGGGGAGCGGATAGCTCGTTTCTCCGATGGTAACCTGTCCTTCCGCCATCGCTTCGAGCAATGCGGATTGAACCTTTGCCGGTGCGCGGTTTATTTCATCTGCCAAAACCACCTGTGCAAAAAGCGGCCCCCTGCGTACCGAAAAGCAATGTGCGGTGGAATCAAAGATCAGTGTTCCGGTGAGATCGGCAGGCAACAAGTCGGGCGTGAACTGGATGCGTTTAAAACTTAATTGAGAAAGCTCCGCGAAAGTCCGTACCGTTAAGGTTTTGGCAAGACCGGGGGCACCCTCCAGCAACACATGTCCGCCTGCAATATAGGCAACAAGAATATCATCAATGAGCCGTTCCTGCCCGATAACGGATACAGCCATTTGTTTTTTAAACGCAGCAACCCGCTGCAGCGCTTCGGTTTGTAAACTCTCCATATTAAGGGAGTGTACGCATATTTTTCATTCTATGCAAGATAATGTAATTCTGTAACTTCTTATAATCTTATTCCTTGTATGTAGGCTGCATTTTACTTTTAATCATATTGATAGTGTTAGAAAGAGCGATTTTAAAGGAGCCGCGTGTGAAAAGATTTTTTTCCCTTGTTTTGATTCTTGCCGGTGTGTTTATAATTGCCGGCTGTCGCAATCCTTCTCTGAGGACGTATACGGTAACGTTTAATACGCAGGGTATCGGTATGGTGCCGGCAGCGTTTACGGTTGCGGAAGGAAGTAAGCTCACCGCAGCGCAAATACCTTCGCCTACGGCTATCCCCACAAATAAAAGCTTTGACGGCTGGTTTAAAGACACTTCTTGTACGCAGCCGTGGAACCATGCCGCCGATACGGTTACCAAAGATATTACGCTCTATGCAAAGTGGCGTAATGCTTTGCCGCTTACACCGATTGAACCTTCGACGCCGCTATACACGGTAACGTTTAATACGCAAGGTATTGGTACTGCTCCGGCGATGCTTACGGTTGCGGAAGAAAGTAAACTGACCGCAGCGCAGACACCGGCACCTACGGCCATCCCTTTAAATAAAAGCTTTGACGGCTGGTTTAAAGACACTTCTTGTACGCAGCCGTGGAACTATGCCACCGATACGGTTACCAAAGATATTACGCTATATGCAAAGTGGCGTAATGCTTCGCCGCTTACTCCAATTGAACCGTTGTATACGGTAACGTTTAACACGCGCAATCTTACATCACCCCTCACTCCGATAACTGTTATTAAAAATCATACTATCCCTGCAACTGATATACCGAATCCTACGCACCGGACATGGAATTTTTCCGGCTGGTATAAAGATAAAAATTGCAATGCTCAATGGAGTACGGCCTCCGATACCGTTACGGCAGATATAACGCTTTATGCAAAATGGACTCCTAAAACTTTTTCAAAACAGGATTTATGGGAAAGTAAGAAAACTGAAGGATCGACAAACTATTTTCGAATTCCGGCATTGGCACAGACAAAAGACGGGACGCTGATTGCCGTTACGGATTTACGATACAATCATACTGCCGATATCGGTAAGTTCGGGCCTAATGGGGAATGGGGGCAAGCCTCCCATATCCATCGCGTGGATGTAATAATTAAACGCTCTACCGATAACGGCTTGACATGGGATAGCAGCAGTACAAAAATTACAAATGCACCGGATAATCCCGTGCAATACGGTTATGGAGATGCCGCTATCGTGGCGGATAGAGAGTCGGATAATGTACTGATTATTTGTGCCCACGGGGATACCCGCTACGGACATTATAAGGCAGAAAATGCAAATACACGGCTTAAAGTCGTCAGGCTCCGTTCCTCAGATGGAGGTAAAACGTTTACACCGCCTGAGGAAATTACGACTTCCATTTACGGTTTAAACGGTAGTTGGGGAACGCTTTTTTTCGGTTCGGGGAAGATTATGCAGTCTCGCAGGATAAAAAAAGATAATTATTATCGTATTTATACAGCACTGTTAGTTAAAAAGACATCAAAAGCTCTCTTCGGAAATGCCGTGTTGTACTCCGACGATTTCGGTGAAACATGGCAGGTTCTCGGCGATACGGCTGTGTCGCCGATATCGAACGGTGATGAAGCCAAGGTTGAAGAGCTTCCTGACGGTAGAGTATTGCTTTCAAGCCGCACAAAAAACGGACGTCTTTTTAATATCTTCACTTATACAAATGAGGTAACTGCAAGCGGGCATTGGGAAAGCGGACAAAAAGCACAGCTCGGAACGGAACGCGGTACGAACGGTGAAATATGTATTATACAAGCCCGTAAAGCCGATACAAAAACGTCGGTATATCTTGCATTGCAGTCTATTCCCTTATCCTCAAAACCGCACCCTAAGAGTGGTGAACCGAACATCCGTATGGATGTAGGCATCTACTGGCGCGTAATAGAAGAGAACATCGGTCTTTCGGCATTGGCAGACGGTACCAAGTGGAAAAAATATCAAGTATTTACCGGAGAGAGCGGGTATTCGACAATGGTGATACAGCAGGATCACCGGATCGGTTTTTTATATGAAAAATATGACCATATTACTCATTCTACAGATATGAATGACGTATACGATATCCGCTATGAGAGTTTACCTATCAGCACTATTACTAACGGCGAATACGAAGCGGCGTTTTTAACGGAGTAGCAACATAGTTTCCGTAAGCCTTTTGAAATAGACTGTTAAGCAGTTGTACATCCGTGTACAACTGCTTAACGACGAGATTTGTGCATAACACAAATCTCGCTCCTGTATAAAACCACGGACATCCGTGTCCGTTCTGAAAATGCTAGGAGCGTACAAAAAACACCCGCAGGCACGGTAAAAAATGTACGTCCTGTACATTTTTTACCTACGTGTTTGCTGCGCAAACACGCTGCTGCGTAGAACCACCGCCGTCCATGGCGGTTCTGATACGTCGAGCATTTATTGCAGAAGCGGCACGGATGCCGCTCGTCGTAAACAGTAGCGATGTTTCGGCACCGCCGAAACTCACAGTCAAAACTATACACGGATGTATAGTTTTGACGATGTGACAACGCAGGTATGCCGTCTATTTCAAAAGGTCTAGTAGGTTTTATTATGCGGCAGTATAATCGGGAACAGTTTTACATCCTTTGCTTTTGCCGCTTCGATAACGCCCTCTTTCGTAATTGAGCCTTGAGGGCGGGGATGGGGAGGTGCATCACCGATGAGGATCAGTTTGCGGTCGGTGTCCGTATCGGTACGCCATTCAAGGTCTAGTCCTGCGTCGATACCTTCGTAAACCGCTTCAGGGAGATCACGTCCGCCGAATACGCTAAAACTCTTGAGAGCAGCGGAAAAACGATCGATATCCGAGGTAAAATCGGTTGCAGTTTTAGTCAAAAAATCATCATAGTAGTCTTTATAAAGGACAAGTCCTATCCGGTATGAATCATATTTGGGTAGGACTTTTTTCAACGAAGCTGCAAGCAGCTCTCTGACTTTTTGTATATCATCTTTCATACTTTCGGTTGCATCGATGACGAACACCACATCGAGTTTTTTGTGTTTCTTCGGCGTCAGGATGACTTCAATCGATGGCATAATACCGTCAACGTTCTCCGAATAGATCAGTTTATTGCCGCTCAAGCGGGCGAGTTCCGAAAAAGAAGCGGCGGCCGGTTCGCTAAAAGCCGGATCATGCACTTCCTTAATCGATTTTTGCGTTACACGAAGAACGAAGGGGTTATCGCTAAAAGAGCCGGTATAATCGGCGTAGGGTTTTTCAAATGCACGGATATTAAAAAACGTGCCGTCCAATACCTGCACTTCGCCGTGTCTGTCCCATTCATAGCCGTAACAGATAATGTATGGTACCCAAATATGAAATGCTTCGCCGAGCGGCGTGTCTTTTTCGGGACTGGAGTCTATCAGGCTGTAAAGCCGCTTTCCGCGGGTATCCAGCTCTTTGCCGTTCAGGATACGCTTTTCATCGCCGTTAATGCTGTTGTATTGGAAATCGCGGTAGGCAAAGTTATCAAGCCGCTTTTGAGGATCCTTTGTCGTCTCCGTCATCAAGATGGAAGCGATATCGGGTTTTTTCCGAATATAAAAATGATACCCGGCTCCTTTAGGGTCTTGAATAACTGCAAGATCGCTTTGGTCAAGCTCTAAATCCGCCCCGAATAATGGAAACAGGAATCCGATAAGCGCAATAACCGTAACAATACCGTTCTTTTTCATACTTTTAATATCGAACGGATTACTTATGCGGCTTAATTTTTTTCTGCGTTTTTTCAGGATTTTTCTGTTTGCTTTCTTTTATATCCCACTCAACGTCGATGAGGCGGGCTTCCAAATCGGGGATTCTTGTGAGGTTGATACAGTTTTTCCGATGGATGATAACTCCTCTGCCGTTGGCGACATAGCCGCAGATAGCGGAATCGGAGGTCGGCTTACAGCATCCGGCAAAACGCACGGGAAAGTTAGTAGAGCCGCCGATACGTATCCGCAATGCGGGGTTTTTTTGAGGATCTTTTTGAGCTGCTTCGAGTTCCCGTTTTGTTGTTTCAGCTTCTTTCGGTGTTTCTTTGGGCGGTCGCTGCGCTTCTTTTGCCGAATCTTCCGTAAGATCCGTTCGCTGTCCTTTTTCTTCTTTTTCAGTACGGAGCAGATTTTCGTGCAGTTGGAGCCATGCGCGGATTTTTTGACGTGCCCGCGTCGTATGGGCGTTTTCGTACTGGTTGTGTGTGGGGTGCGCGTTCGGGTGTGTGATAACCTCTACCACTTGCGTGTTTTTGAGCGGGCGAGAAAGCGGGATGATGGCGCCGTCGGCCTTCGCGGATACGAGCTTTTCCCCTATCGACGAATGGATACGGTATGCAAAATCGACGGCGGTTGCACCGGCGGGCAACTCGATAATATCACCCTTAGGAGTAAACACAAAAATCGAATCGCTTAATAAATCGCTTTTCAGTTCTGCGAGGAATTCTTCATTATTAAAGCGCTGTTGTGCGAGCGACTTGACCTGCTGCACAAAAGATAATTCCTGCTCGTTCGCCGTTTTGTTCTTGCTGTGTTTTTTATACACCCAGTGGCTTGCAACGCCGCGCTCGGCTATTTCGTGCATTTCGTGCGTGCGGATTTGGATTTCTAAGGTTTGGCCGCCCTTGCAGATAACGGTGGTGTGGAGACTTTGATAACCGTTCGCCTTCGGCATAGCGATGTAGTCCTTGAAGCGGCCTTCAAGCGGCTTCCATACCGTATGCATCAGGCCGAGGATGGTATAGCACTCGTTCACCGTGGTACATAAAATCCGCACGGCGAGGAGGTCGTACAATTCATCTGCCGCCTTGTTCCGCTTTTTCATCTTTTGGTAGATAGACCAAAAATGCTTGGCACGGCTCTGCACTTTAACCTTGATACCCGCTTTTTCCATCGTTTGATAGATGGTTTTTTCGGCGCTTTGTAAAAAGGCTTCCCGTTCTTTTTTCTTTGCCGCAACAACGGTTTTTATCTGATCGAAGGCTTCGCGGTTGATGTATTTGAGGCTTAAATCTTCAAGCTCATTTTGAACGGTGGAAATACCCATCCGCTGGGCAAGCGGCGCCCAGATTTCACTGATTTCGCCGGCGATACTGCGCTGCCATTCCGCAGGGTATTCGGAAATATACCGAATCTTATCGAGCCGGTCGGCAAGTTGGACAATCATAACCCGTAAATCGCTTACAAGGGAAAAGAACATCTTGCACACGGTATCGGTATGTTCTTTGCTTTTATTATACAGCTTTACATCAGAGAACTTTGCCGCCGCATTCAAAATATCCGCCGCCGTATTCCCGAATTGAGCGCGCAGTTGCTCATCCGGTAACGTAAAACTGCCGTCTTCGCTGTACAGCAGCGCGCAGATGATACTTTCGGAATCCATTTCAAGCGCGGCAAGACTATGTGCCATGCGTAGCGAATGGGCGGCGTCGTGCGGAATGGGGGCGTCTGCTGTCGTATCGGGTATACGGTTTGTAAGCAAAAGATTCCACGCCGCGGTAATCCGTGCGGCGTCTTCAGGATTTTCCGCTTCCGCATAACAGGGATACTGCGCAAAAAAATGTTCAAGACTACTTAAGTTTTCAACTTTTTGTATCATCGTGTCATCATCCTCAGGGACACCACGGCAAACGTTTCTTGAATATCCCTGCAAAATAATTGAGTCTGTTCGACCAGAGTTGAACCTCTTCGCGGTTCAAATGGTCTCACAACCTCAATTATTTTGCGGTCTTGATCAATTGGTCTGCTGTGATGACCCTTCGTTTAAAATAAACTGCGGAAAATTTTGGAAAATTTTTCCGCGAAAGGAATGCAACCGCCAAAATGGTTTTAGAGCGGTTGCTCCGATACGCCTTCGATTAGTCTGTCTTGGCCTGCTAAATCTTGATAGATACGGATGTCCGAAAAGCCTGCTGTTTCAAAGAGCTTGCTTGCGGCTTGGGCATGGTATTCTCCTACCTCGCTTAAAAGAACTCCGTTGCGGTTTAGGACAGTACGGGTATTATTTGTCAAAATCCGTATAAAATCAAGACCGTCGGAGCCGCCGTCAAGGGCTAATGCCGGTTCATTCCGGCCGTCTTTGAGCAGTTCTTGCGTCAGTGCGGAGGGTACATACGGCGGATTGGCAGCGATAAGGTCGAAGCGGAGAATATTGGGGAGCAGGGAAGATGGAGATAGAGATTCTCTAACACGGGCGATTGTTTCCGGCAATGTACACATATCTCCTTCGAAGATGTAAAGCCGCCTTTGAGTTTCCGCTGGAAGGAGCCGCTGTGCATTGAGGCGGGCTATGGCGAGGGCTGCGGGGGAAATATCGGCGGCAATGAAGCATATATTTCTGATGCCTTCCAATTCTAGCGTATGTAAGATAGATATTGCAACGCAGCCTGAGCCTGTGCAGGGGTCGAGTATGAACAAGGTTTGCTTCTGCCGGAGAGCCGCCGCTTTTTCTCTTATGATAACAAGGCTCCGCTCTACCAGCAGTTCGGTATCGGGCTTGGGGATAAGCACATCGGGGGTAACCTGAAATGAAAGCCCCCAAAAGTCTTTTTCGCCGGTGATATAGGCAATGGGTAAACCGGTGCAGCGCCGCTCCGCCGCTGCGTAAAAGAGTTCCCGTATCGGGGAAATATCGGCGTCATCATGGGCAAAAAGCCATGCCCGCGGCTTATTGAGGAAGTGCTGCAGCAGGACATCCGCATCGAGCGTTAAAGACGAGCGGGGCTGCGTTTTCAGTATTACCGACTGCATAAACAAATCGACGGCGCAGCGGCGGGCATCGGCGACGGTAAACATCCGGTTATGCTTGAGCTTTCATCATTTGCTCGCGGGCGGCGATGCAGAGCGCTTCGACGATTTCGTTGAGGTCTCCTTGCATAATCGCATCGAGCTTGTAGAGGGTTAGGTTAATCCGGTGGTCGGTTACGCGGTTTTGCGGATAGTTGTAGGTACGGATGCGTTCCGAGCGGTCGCCCGAACCGACTTGATTTTTTCGGTCTTCCGCCCGCTCCGATTGCTTCTTCGCTTCTTCCATATCGTAGAGGCGGCTCCGCAATACGCGCATTGCCTTTGCCTTGTTTTTAATCTGGCTTTTTTCGTCCTGACAGATAACAACAAGACCGGTCGGGATATGGGTAAGTCGCACGGCGGAGTCGGTGGTATTGACGCACTGACCGCCGGGGCCTCCTGCGCGCATAACATCGATGCGCAGATCTTCCTGCTTGATAACGATTTCCGTTTCCTCCGCTTCGGGCAAAACCGCGACGGTTACCGCACTCGTGTGAATACGCCCCGAGCCTTCCGTTTCCGGTACGCGCTGTACGCGGTGTACTCCCGATTCATAGCGGAGACTTCCGTACACATACTTCCCCGAAATGGACAATGTTACTTCTTTAAACCCTCCCAGCTCGGTTTCATTTGAGGAAAGAATTTCGTATTTCCAGTTTTTCAATTCCGCATAGTGCGTGTACATTTTTAAGAGATCCGCTGCAAAGAGCGCCGCTTCTTCTCCGCCGGTACCGCCGCGTATTTCCATAATGATATTTTTTTCTTCCAGCGGATCGGGTGGAATGAGCAAGACTTTAAGGTTGTTCTCGCTTTGCTCCAGCTGCGCTTCAAGGTTATGCAGCTCTTCTCGAGCCATCTCTTTCAGCTCATGGTCGGTTTCTTCCTGCATCATTGCACGGGTTTGTGTAATTTCTTCTTCAAACCGGAGATACTGCGTATATTCTTCCATCAGCTTTGAAAGATAGGCATGTTCACGCATTACTTCTTTGTAGCGGCTTTGGTTTTTAATTAACGCAGGGTCTTGTATTTCTTGTTCCAGTTCTTTCCAACGAACTGATAAACTTTCAAGTTTTTCTTTCATAGTCATTCACCTTAATCGTACATTTTAGCCGAATGGAACGGCTGATAAAAATTTTGGAGAAATTAATGAGCATCTCTAAAAACTTAGTGAGCTGTTTAAAGATGTTCTAATGTTAAATAGTGTCGGAACACAGCTAAGGCTGCTTCATAGCTGCTAAAATTTTTTTATTGTTGAACAGCTTTGCATATCCGAGCGCAGACATACCTAAATGATCAGAAATATTCCAATCTGCCTTGTGCTTGATGAGGAGTTGTACCATCGGAATATCTTTTCTGCCGACGGCGAGGATTAATGCCGTCTGACCATCTTTGCTCTGAATGTTTGTATCCGCATTCTTTGAGAGCAGCAACTGAGCCGTTTTTAAATCACCGATTTGAGCAGCTTCCATCAACGCTGAATAGGAACGGTCTTCGGCACAAAGATTTATCTCTGCTCCATATTCAAGTATCAATGAGGCAATTTCGTAATGTGAGTTTCTAATTGCAAGCGAAAGCACCGGAGTACCGCGCGTGTCTCGTTGAGAAGCGCTAAAACCTGCCTCTAAAAAGAGCCGAACAATTTCGTCTTTACCTTCTTGTACTGCTGTAGCAAAATTTGATTCGCAACAAGGAAAGCCGTTATTCAGCAACTGTTCACGAGCAAGCCGTTTTCGTTCTGTTGTTAAGAAATTATGCTGCTCTTTAATAAAATAATCTTCAAATATATCAAGCGCCAAAGGAATGATAAATTGTTTGCAGTTTTCCGGGAAAGCTACGGTATTTTTCTGTCCAAATGTTAATATAGGCAGATTTTTTCCGATACCAAGACCTAAAAAGAAAATAAAAGTAGGGGCTAATGAGGACGTATGCTGACCAAAAATAAATAGAATATGCGAGGCATCCTGTAGTAGAGTTGTGGGAGAATATACGCCATCTTCCCATAACCTATCAGCTTGATAGTGTACGACATCGCATTGATGAGATTCAATAATATGAGCGGCAGCTTCGGCGATTTTCTTTTCCGTTTTTTCGTACAGGACAACAATTTTCATATCACTGTGTAATATATCGTAAAACAGAAATCATTTCAATAATTCTTGAAGCGCTAATGTTCAATTGAGCCTGAGCGTATCAGAGCTATCTTCGCAGTTACCGGTCCTACCAATTCATATAACACTGAAGAAGCCAGAATAATATTAAACAGGATAAGTCCGTCTTTTTCCGGCAGCATTGCTTTTCCCATAAATGCAAGTCCGATTGCAACACCTGCTTGCGGTATCAACGCAAACCCCATATTGTCCGTTATCTTCTTATCAAGTGACAGTATTTTACACGGCGTGTATGCACCGATGCATTTCCCGAATATTCTGGTACAAAAATATGTAATGCTGATGACCCCTGCTGTTACGATAACAGTAATATTCATATTCATACCGGAAATGATAAAAAAACTGCTCATCACTGGAGGAGAAAAATTATTCATTTGGTCGAACAGAGTTTTATCGTTTGTCCGGTTGTAATACACGGCGCCGCATACCATACAAGCGAGCAGTGGGCTTACCTCGAAGTATGAACAGATACCGGAAATCAAGAAAAGAAATGCGACGGCTAAAATGAGGCGATTGTCAAAGCTCCGTTTTTCCGTAATGAGAAACTCCATACACAGGGCGGTAATAAAGCCTAACATCAGCATTGCGGCATTGAGGGCAATCGGTACCACAATACTCATAATATTAAACACAGCGCTTTCCTGCGCATTGACGACGGCAACCATAATACTGAACACAAAAAGGCAGACAACATTGTCAAAGGCGGTAATACGCAACAGCAGATCGACAAACGGACCTTTCCCGTTGTATTCTTTTATCGTCATAATGGTACTGGCGGGAGCAGTCGCTGTTGCAATCGCGCCGAGTAAAAGCGAGAACGAAAGTCTCATTTTAAAGACGAAGAGCATAACGACGGTAACTAAGCATCCCGCTAACAGAGATTCGCAGAGTGTGATAAATACAACATCTCGAAATTCCTTTCTGCCGTCGCTCCGTTTAAAGTAGCGTCCCATATCAAAAGCGATAAAGCTAAGCGCAATAACGGAGATAACGTCCAAGTTGACGATAAAATGGCGGTGGATTAAATGTAATCCGTTCGGGCCGATCAGTATTCCGGCAAGAAGATATCCACTCACCTTCGGCAGCTGTATCTTTTTTGTGAATCGAGTAACTAAAAAGCCGCTTATCAATATCAGTGCAAAGGATATCAGGATTGTAGTCGGTAAATTAAGATCTTTAACGATGTTGTAAATAAAATCGATTATATTCATCTGTTTGCTCATCTTTGATACGCGAAGGTGCGCCGCCGAAAGGCGATTGTGAATTTAGAGGTGTTCTATACTATAGTATATGGTTAAAAGACGCAACCTCCTTTTGAAATATACGGCATATCTGCGTTGTCGCTACGCCGAAATAAATGCTCAACGTATACCCGATACGTCTCCGCTTTATTTCGGCTAGGCTCCTAGCATCTACGCCGTCTATTTCAAAAGGCTTACGGAAAGGCTATTTTATTATGGTGCTGCTGAAAATGCTCAACGTATCAGAACGGACAGGATGTCCGTGGTTCCACGCAGTAGCGATGTTTTTGCACAGCAAAAATTCGCGTTCAAAAATTGACAAGGAGGTCAATTTTTGAACTTGCCAAGGACGGCGGTGGTTCTAGTTAGTAGCGTGTTTGCCCTGCAAACACGTAGGTACAAAATATACAGGGATGTACATTTTGTACCGTGCCTGCGGGTGTTTTTTGTACGCTCCTAGCATCTGCATCGTCTATTTCAAAAGGCTTACGGAAAGGCTGTTTACTATGCTGCTATTGCAATAAATGCTCGCGTATCAAATATACGTCTCCGCTTTATTTCGGCTAGGCTCCTAGCATCTTCAGAACTGCCAAGGATGGCAGTGGTTTTATACAGGAGCGATGTTTTTGTGGAACAAAAACTCGCGTCCAGAAGTGTACACGGAGGTACACTTCTGGACAGGCTATTTTCAAAAGGCTTACGGCAAGTTTATTTTTAACGTAAGGCAAATGCATTAAAAGGATATATCGGACTTCGCAGAAAAGTTGGTCGCCCTACCATATAGCAACGCTTTTGAAAAGAGACGACGTAGATACAAGGCGCAAGCACAAATTAACCGCAGGCGTATCTTTGATACGTTGAGGATTAATTTGTGCGCAGCAACGAAGTAGATGCGCCGTATATTTTCAAAAGACTTGAGTCTTGACATAACGGTGAATATTTTAGATGATGCCCTAATGGGTAATGCGGTGAAATTTACCAGATCTTATTTGCAAACACTGTCGACGGATGCTCTTTTTGCATTGGCAGACCAATATGGGCTGTTTTTGTCGTCGGATTTGACGCGGCATCTTTTGATTGGCGAATTGCTCGATCTTGATGACGGTACTGCGAATGATGAATACAGTGGTGATTCCATTGTTGCGGCTATAAAACCTCATGAGGCAACCTACAGTTATAACATGACTGAAATACGGGTTATCTTAAAGAATCCGCTGTGGTTTTTTGTCTTTTGGGATTTTCATAAACGCCTTTTTACCGAATTAACGGAAGCGAAAGATTTTTCTTTTTTTTCACTGCGAGTGCATTCACTCGATCCTGAGAATACTTCAAAATCGTTGGATTTTTTTGATATACAGGTGCTCAAGGATGACCGCAGGCACTATGTGCATGTCTCTTTTGAAGAATATTTGCATCGTATCGATTTAATGGCTCATTTTACGAACGGTCGTGAACAGATATTAGCACAATCGAATATCGTCGGCATGCAGCGGAAAAATATTCCGCAACGGCTTTGCATTTCACAAAATGCGGTGAATAAGATAATCAGTTTATCGGGATTGGCTGCTTTAAAGAAGTCCCACTTTCAGCATTACCGGCAGGCCTTTAGATAAAAAAGCTTGGGGATGTCTTAAAAGGTGGTTGCTTTTTCGCCATCCCAGACGAATTTAAAATTAAGTCTTTATATAGCAATGACTTAATTTTAGGCATGGCAGATAAATCTAAGGAAACTGTACAAAACTTCAGTTGTGTACAAGTCCTAAGCGGCCTTGTGTTCGAAGAACAGTATATTCGAGGTACCCGATGATTAAAAAGACATTACTTTTTATTTTTCATGCTCACGTACCGTATATTCGTCATGAGGATGAGAACGAGCCGCTTGAGGCGACACAGTTATATGAGATGCTGTCATACGGTTTTTTACCGTTTTTACGGATGTGCAACCGTTTGGATGCCAATGCCGTTCCATTTAAGTGTGCGCTTGTCATTTCTCCGCTTTTGTGCGAAATGTTGAAATCCCCTTTGTGTCAAAAACGGTATGGTACATATTTGGATCGGCATATCGTTTTTGCGCAACAGGAATTGAAGCGGGCAGCAGGAACGTCTCGGGAAGATCTTGTCCGGCGGTATCTTGAATTTTTAACGCTTAATCGGGAAGATTTTCATACCCGTTATAAAAAAGATATTTTAAGCGGAATAAATTTCTTTGCCAACAAAGGATATATTGAGCTGCTCGCAACATCGGCAACGCCATGCTTTTTTCCGTTCTATCAGGATATGCCGGAAGCGCTTACCATGCAGATTGAACAAGGACTTAGTAGTTTTCGGGAAGATTTTGCGGCGGTGCCTGCAGGATTTTGGCTTCCGTCAATGGGATATGATACGGGATTAGACAGCATTATCAAGTCGTATGGTCTCGATTATACCGTATTGGAAAGCCAGAGTTTTTTATTTGCCGACCGTCCGCCGGTAAACGGTATCTTTTCCACCGCAATGGGCGAAAGCGGTCTTTCTTTTTTTGGAAAAGACAGTACTGCATACGCCGATATTGCACATTCTGAAACCGGTTTTTATCTGCACCCCGATTACCTCGATACGGATAAAGATGCGGGGTTCGAACTCGACGGAGAAGCGCTTTCGCCCCTGTTCGATGTGAAAGAAGGGCGGCGTGCAACGGGATTTTGCTATCATCGGCGAGGCGGCGGTGACTATGACGCAGCGGTAGGTGCACTGCAGGCGGAAAAAGATGCCGAACGGTTCATCGCAAACCGTGATGCGGTATTAACGGAGGCTGCTGAATTGCTTGATATCGAGCCAGATCCGTTATGCTCCGTTTCCGTGCTTCCGCTCCGATTTCTTGGCAAAACATGGATGGAAGGAATGTGGTGGCTGGAAGCAGTATTCCGCAAACTTGCGCAGCGGCACGATATGCAGTGCGCCTTACCTACCGAATATCTGAAAAAAGTGCGGCGGATACAGAGCATTAATCCTTTTTATGCTTCCAACCTGCCGAGCGGATATGCAGATGAACTGATCAATAGCTCAAATGATTGGATGTTTCCCCGCATTCAAAAGGCTACCGAACGGATGATTGACCTCGCAGGACGTTTCCCCGATGACCAAGGTCTTAAAGAGCGGATGCTGAATATGGCAGCGAAAGAGTTATTGCTTGCGCAGTCAATGGATTGGCCGCTGATGGTGGATGCTCAAACCTCTGCAGAATACGCCGCTGCGGAGTGCGAAGAACATCTTGATGCCTTTACCGATGTATATGATTCGCTCGGTTCGGGTTCGATCGGTACCGACCGGTTGATTAAAAGAGAAAAAGAATATCCGATATTTTCGGAGATGAATTACCGTTTTTATGGGGTACGATAAAAAGCTCCTCCTAAAATAGCGTCGGAGCTTTTTATCTCGAGTTTGCATGAGCAAACTCGATTATTTACGTGTGCGCGTAATACGCGCACGGCTAAAACCTTTTTCGGAAACTGATGTTTCCTGCAAAAGTTTTTATGGGAGTAAGAAATGAAATTAGTGCTTATACGTCATGGCGAAAGCGAATGGAACAAGTTGAACCTGTTTACCGGTTGGACTGATGTGGAACTGTCGGACAAGGGTGTAGAGGAAGCCAAGGAAGGCGGAAAGGCGCTTGCCGCTGCCGGTTTTGACTTTGATATCTGCTATACCTCATACTTAAAACGGGCGATTCATACGCTGCAATTCGTATTGGACGAACTTGATCGCAACTGGCTTCCCGTCGTTAAAACATGGAAGCTGAACGAACGGCATTACGGCGATTTGCAAGGACTGAACAAGGCTGAAACAGCTGAAAAATACGGAGAAGCGCAGGTGAAAATTTGGCGCCGTTCCTTCGATATTGCGCCGCCCATCCTCGCCGAAAATGATACGCGCTGTCCGTATCTCCAAACTGCATACCGCGGCATCGACAAAGCGGAACTGCCCCGTACCGAAAGCCTGAAAGATACGATTGCACGAGCTGTTCCGTATTTTGAATCGGTAATTAAAAGGGATATGCTGGCAGGTAAGCGCGTACTGATTGCCGCCCACGGAAATTCGCTCCGTGCGCTTATTAAATACTTTGAGCACCTCAGCGATGAAGAGATTATTCAAGTGAATTTGCCGACGGGTGTTCCGCTTGTCTATGAATTTGATACTAATTTTAATGTGGTGAGCAAGGTCTATTTGGGAGATCAGGAAAAAATCAATGCCAAGATAAACGCCGTTGCGAACCAAGGCAAGGCGAAATAAGCGTTAATTTAATCTTTATCATGCAAGAAAATGAAGTACAGAACCGTGCGCACGCCAATAAACTCATCGTTAAAGGTGCGCGCGAGCACAATCTGAAAAATATCGATGTGGAGCTGCCCCGCGACAAGCTTATTGTGGTGTCGGGGCTTTCCGGTTCGGGAAAAAGCTCCCTTGCCTTTGATACCATCTTTGCCGAGGGGCAGCGGCGGTATGTGGAATCCCTTTCGGCGTATGCGCGGCAGTTCTTAGACCGTATGGATAAACCCGATGTCGATTATATCGAAGGCTTGTCTCCGGCTATTTCCATAGAACAAAAGACTACGCACCGTAATCCGCGCTCGACGGTCGGCACGGTAACGGAAATTTATGACTACTACCGCCTCCTGTATGCCCGAACGGGGCATCCGCATTGTCCGCAGTGCGGGAAAGAGATTCAGGAGCAAACGGTCGATCAAATTATCGATGCGATTATGAGCTGGGAAGACCGTACCCGTGTTCAAATCCTCGCGCCGATTATCAAAGGCAAGAAGGGTGAACACCAGAAGATTATCGAAGACGCCCAAAAGGCGGGTTTTCTCCGTGCGCGCATCGACGGACTGACGGTTAATTTGGAAGACGGCGTTAAGCTCGATAAACAAAAAAAACACACCATAGAGATTGTCGTCGACCGTATTCAGCTGTCTGCCGATGTCCGCAAACGGCTTTCGGAGTCGGTGGAAACTGCGTTGGAAAGTTCCGGTGGGACGCTGATAGCGTTACGGCAAAAGACTGCGGATGATCCGATAACGGAAGTGTTCTTTTCGCAAAAAAATGCCTGTCCCGACTGCGGTATTTCGATGCCGGATTTGCAGCCGCGCCTTTTTTCGTTTAACAACCCTTACGGCGCTTGCCCCGAGTGTACCGGATTGGGGCATAAGCAGCGTTTCGACTTTAAGCTGATGGTTCCCGATACCTCGCTGTCCTTTAACGAGGGGGCGTTCTTGCCCTACAATCCTGATTCTGCGTGGAACCGCACTCGCTTTGAGTCGCTTGCCCGCCGCTTCGGTTTTTCACTCGACACACCGGTAAAAGATTTATCAAAAAAAGATTTAAAGATTATCATGGATGGTTCCGGCCTTGAACCGATTGAATTTGTGTACGAACGGCAGGACGGGTCGGGTAAGTCAAAGTACCGCCGTCCATGGCTCGGCATCTATGCTGACATGCAGCGCCGGTATAACGAAGCGTATTCGGCAGCGCAGCGGGAATCCTATGAAAAATACATGGCGGTTACGACGTGCGAACACTGCGGCGGTAAGCGTTTAAAGCCCGAAGCCTTGGCCGTTACCGTCGGCGGTAAAAATATTTACGAGTTAAGCAGCCTTTCCGTCGGCGATTCAATTACGTTTTTTGAAAAGCTCAAGCTGACCGCTACGGAAAAGACCATCGCGCACCAAATTCTAAAAGAGATAACCTCCCGCCTCCAATTTATGAAAAACGTGGGGCTTGACTACATCACCCTTGAACGGAAGGCAGCGACGCTGTCCGGTGGGGAATCGCAGCGGATACGGCTTGCAACCCAAATCGGCTCCAGCTTAATCGGGGTGCTGTACATTCTCGATGAACCGTCCATCGGACTGCACCAGCGGGATAATCAGCGGCTGATCGATACGCTGCTGTACCTGCGCAACCTCGGCAATACGCTCATCGTAGTAGAACACGACGAGCAAACCCTCCGCGTCGCCGACTACATCGTAGACCTAGGCCCGGGCGCAGGGGTACATGGCGGCGCTGTTGTAGCGGCGGGTACACCCGACGAGGTGATGCAGGTAAAGGAAAGCCTTACCGGTCAGTACCTTGCGGGAACCCTCTGCATGGAACTTCCTGCGGAACGTCGGAAAGGAAACGGCGCCTTTTTAACTTTGCAGGGAGTAACCGAGCATAATTTAAAGAATGTTTCGGTTTCCATCCCCCTCGGAGCCTTTACCTGCATCACCGGCGTTTCCGGTTCGGGAAAGTCCACGCTCCTTTCGGATGTACTGTACCCCGCCGTATCCAATGCGCTGATGCGCAGCGGCTTGCCGGAGGGTGCATACAAAAAGATAAAAGGTCTTGAGCATATCGATAAGGTTATTAATATCGATCAAAGCCCGATCGGCAGAACGCCCCGCTCGAATCCTGCGACTTATGTAGAGGTGTTTACTGCGATTCGTGACTTGTTTGCAAACTTGCCGGAAGCCAAAGCACGGGGCTATAAGCCGGGACGCTTTTCGTTTAATGTGCGGGGCGGCCGCTGCGAGCACTGTCAAGGCGACGGCGCTATCGCAATCGAAATGAACTTTTTACCCGATGTGTATATCACCTGCGATGTGTGCCGCGGCAAGCGGTTTAACAAAGAAACGCTCGATGTCCGGTACAAGGGGAAGAACATCTCCGACGTGCTCGAAATGACCATCGAAGAAGCCGCCGAGTTCTTTGCTCCCGTGCCGCAGATCGCCCGCAAAATGCAAACCCTCCTTTCGGTAGGGCTCGGCTATATCCGCCTCGGGCAGTCGGCGCTTACGCTGTCGGGCGGCGAAGCGCAGCGGGTTAAACTGGCGCACGAGCTTTCCAAGCGCTCGACGGGGAAAACGCTCTATATTTTGGACGAGCCGACAACGGGACTGCATTTTGCTGATGTTAAACAACTGATGGAGGTTATTCAGCGGCTGGTGGATCAGGGTAATACCGCCCTAATGATCGAGCACAATCTCGATGTCATCCTACAAGCCGATCATATCATCGACCTTGGTCCGGAAGGAGGTTCCCGCGGAGGTACCGTTATCGCAGAAGGCACGCCGGAAGAAGTTGCCGAAGTGAAAAAGTCCTACACGGGATTTTACATTAAAGAGATGCTTGACCGACATCGGCAAAAAAGTTCATAGTTTTTATAGACAACATTATAATGAAAAAGTCGCTTGTTTCCGTTTTTTTTCTTTTTTTATTCATTCTCTCTTCTCTCTATGCGCAGATCGCGAAAGAGCCTAAGGTTATTACCATCAATTCCGTGCGCATCATGGAGGTGTTCAAAAAAGAGAATAAGGCGCAGTATGGTACTAAACCGGATAAAAGCGATGAGAAAGCGGATACAAATAGCAGCGAAGATAAAACAGACCAAGGAAACGGGGGGAGTGCAGCTTCTCCTCAAGCATCATCTCGGGCAGAGGTACCTACTGCGGATGCTGCTGCAAAGCAAGCGGATGCCGGTAAGCAATCCGCAGCCGATATATCTGCCGGTAGGATAGATGCGGAATCTCCGGAAGAACGAACCAATGACACAGAAAACACATCTGATACTCAAACTCAGGTAACAACCGAAGAGGCTCAAAAGGCTGTTGAAGAAAAAAAAGACAATATTATTGTGTTTACCGGCGGCGTTTCGCTTTCGGTAAAAGAAGGCTCCTCCGTTTCTACGATTGAGGCGGATAAGTTGGTGTATAACCGCTCCGAAAATACGATTGAGGCGGAAGGGAATGTCCGGTATAGCAGAAAGACCGGTGGTTCCGATGGCGCAGAAGAATTTATCGGCGAATTATTGTTATTTAATATCGATGAAATGGAAGGTATATTCCTCGACGGTACGATTAAACAGGCACCTCGGAAACAAGGTCAAAACCCTTTTACTATTCAATCGGCAACAGTCGGACGCGATTCGAGCGGTGCAACAGGATTTAAAGATGCCGTACTAAGCACAAATCCCGATCCGGACGAAGAACCGCTGTGGTCTATCCGCGCAAGCCGGATTTGGATGTTGCCGGGTAATGAACTGGCTTTTGCTAACGGTTATTTCTCCATTGGAATTGTACCGATATTGTATCTACCATTTTTTTATCATCCTGCCGATGAAATGCTTTTCCACCCCGTGTTCGGTTTTCGCAATAGGGAAGGGTACTTTGTACAAACGACAACGTATTTACTTGGCCGGAAACCACTCGATACCGATTCAAAGAAATCCGGTTCATTCTCTAATTTTATGAAAAGCGATCGGCTTAAAAAACAAGAACGGATTGGGTTGTTTTTTAAGAATATGGAAGAAGATGCGACCGATATCAGCCCTGCATATATTAAACTCATTGCAGATACTTATTCACAGCTCGGCGGTTTAATCGGCATAGACGGAAAGACAGTCCCTAAAAATACGCCGATTAGACAGCTTGATTTTTCACTTTTTTTTGGGATGTCTCGAACACTCTTTCCTCTGAATAGAGTCGGCAGTGGCGGTATTTCACATAGTACCTATGATACACATGGAAAAAGACATTACAATAAAAGCTTTTTTATGGGAATGCAGGTACCGTTTCGGTACAGAGCACATATCAATTTTGGAATTTCGCAGGCACCGTTTCAACTTTCGATAAATATGCCCTTTATTTCCGACCCTTATTTTAAGAAAGATTTTTTTGACCGATCGGAGGATATGAATTGGTTTAATTATCTTTTGAACAAAGAAAATTTAGCAAAAGGAGCTGATATTGGACGTGAAACCTCCTTTTCTTGGAAAATAAATAGCTCAATACGGCCGTCATTTAAGAAAATTAGTCCTTGGATTTCTTCCTTTAATTTGGATACAGCATCATTGACCGTTGATTTTTCTTCAAAAACTAAGCAATCAGTTACTCCTGAAGAGTTGCATGCTCCCCAGAAGGATTTCTTTTATCCGTCACTTTTTAAACCGGAAGGAAAAATTTCAATTTCAGGAACCCTTTTATCCAATACTATGTTTAATGAAGCGCCGGTGAAAAAAAATCCCGACGTGGAAGGTATCGCCCATCCGTTTATAACACAAGATAAAACAGCATCGGAAACATCGGAAACCGAAAATGCTAATTCGGCACAGGCAGAAAATCAAAAAAAAGACAAAATGGAATTTCTTGATACTTTTATTCCGGTGTTTAAACCGGTGTACGGCAAAGAATTCGATCATAGTATCACATATTCGCTCAGTTATTCAGGTGATTTTTCTGCATTACAGGAAACAACCTTTGCTTCTTCGCAGTGGCATAATCCCGAAGACATAAAATGGAAGGACTATGAATCGCGATATTATCAATTAAAGGGGAGCGCCGGTTTAAGAGGTACGCTATCCTATTCGCAAAATCTTATTTCGCTTTCGAGTAACCTTATTATTTCAGGAAATTATCAGCGGCATCCTTGGACACGGGATGTAAGTAAAAAGCCGATTTTAGAACTCAATAACTTTAAATCGAATGTGTACACGTTGAAGAATGAAAACTCAGTAACCGTCAATCCTTTTGTGTATACCGATTTATTTAAACCCATATCATTTAGTTGGAGTATCACGGAAATTTTAGCAAAAAATACATTTACCGGTACTTATAGTAATCCTAAATGGGAGACACAGAGGGTAAAGTGGAATAAAGATTTTATCACTGCCCATACTGGCTCGGCGGTATTTGGTGTTATACTTGCAGAAAAATATACGCAAAAACTCACCTTTTCCGTTAACCTTCCTCCATTGCTGCAAGCCTATAGCACTTCGCTCAATGTGTCATTTCCTTATGGAACCTTGGCTGCTTCGACAAAACTGTTTGAAAAAGAAAAAACAAAGAAAAAATGGTTTTGGGATCCGTTTAAAATGGAACTGAATTGGGCTTTGCCTTATGATATAAAAATGGCACAGACATATATTTATAATATTGAAGATAAAAAGAATGAGCGGCTGCATATCACTTTTGGATGGAAATATATTTCCGCCTTTTATACCCAAAGCAGGGAAGTACCGCAAAAGCTTGTACCGGGAAGCGGATGGGTATTGAATGGTACGGAAAAACGGTTTATTCCCTTTGCTTTGGGATTTTCGTTTTCCAACACTTCCAATCCTTTTACTATTTACGCATGGAAAAACCGTATCAAAATACAGCTTGGATTGTCGTCAACTTTACAGTTTAATTTAGTCCGTATTACCGACAGCTATTTTACGTTTGCACCTAAGATCATTTTTAATATCCATGAATTTTGGGATTTTTCTTTTGGCTCATCAAGCAGAAACGATGTTATCGCGCGGTATTTTCAAAAAGCACTCAATTTGCCGGTTGTTATTCCCGGTAATACCAATGTACTTACCGATTTGGCTCAGTCATTTTATTTTTGGGATAGGTCAAAACGGGAAGCTTCAGGGTTTAAACTGCAATCGCTTGATATAGGTTTTACCCACTATCTCAAGGATTGGACATTAAAACTCAACTGTGAAATTAAACCTCAGGTAAAGAATACAGGTTCCCGTAAATATTATGAATTTAGTCCGACCATCACCTTTGCCGTAGCATGGAATCCCATTAGCGATATAAAAGTTGAAGCGAAAAAGAAAGAAGGAAAATTCTCCGTTGAACGCGGCGCGATACAATAGGGCATCTTCTAAAAACACGGTTAGCTTTTAGAAGATGCCTGCTGTTTTACGAAGGAACGACAGTTGAAGCGCCTCTTTCCGTCATCGTTAAAAACAAATGCTCAAGCGAATCGTTTGTGCCGCGCTGTGCTTGCAGTTCAGGCAGCGACCCGCAAAACAGCATCTGCCCTTTGTTGATAATCGCGAGTTTATCGCATACCTTTTCGGCAATTTCCATAATATGCGTGGAAAAAAACACCGTCTTTCCCGAATCGGCGTAGCTCCGCATCAGAGTTTTCAGGCGGAACGCGGATTGAGGGTCAAGCCCGACAATGGGTTCATCCAAAATCCACAATTCCGGCTGGTGGATAAGGCTTGCCGCAATGAGCAGCTTTTGCTTCATTCCGTGCGAAAAACTTGCGATGCGCGTGTTCAGTACCGTATCGATTTCAAAAAGCGCGGTATACTCCGCAATCCGCTTCTGCCGCTTTTCGGTAGAAACACCGTACACATCAGCCACAAAGTTGAGGTATTCGAGCGCCTTAAACTGCACAAACACTTCGGGATTGTCCGTTACATACCCGATTTTCCGCTTTGCTTCCAGCGGATATTTCAGTATATCGGTACCGCCGATGAGAATATCCCCCGAATCGGGCGCAATGACACCGGTGATCATTTTGATGGTCGTCGTTTTTCCCGCTCCGTTCGGCCCCAAAAAGCCGAAAATCTCTCCAGTTTTCGCCTCAAAAGAGAGGTTATCAACCGCCTTTCCCGCCGACCGTCCATACGTTTTTGAAACATTTCGTATTGTAAGCATCTTGCCACCTTAGTTAATTGATAATTTGTAATGGTTAATGTGTAATTTGTAATTACTGTATACTGTGCTATCTATAAGGTGGGGGAAGTCTCCCCCTGAGCTCCGGCTCTTGCCGCCTTCTCTGTCGTATCGGAGCAAGGATTTTCGGTTCCCCTCAAATCTTGCTTCTTTTTGGTACAAGCGGCGGCAAGTATCCTCCGCTACCCCCTCTTTTAATAATTGGTAATGGGTAATTAAATTAAGAATTATGAATTAGTTCAGGTCTTCTATTTCTTCATGGGAGAGACCGGTCATCTTTGTAATCATATCAATATCAAAAGCTTCAAGCTTCATTAGTTTTGCCGTTTCGAATGCTTTTTGGCGGGAACCTTGAGATATTCCTTGGGCAAAAGCTATTCTGCCTGCTTCTTCTCTCTGTACTGCAATATCCGTATCATAGTCATATTCGGCTATTAACATGTTGATTACCTCCCGTGCCTTTCTTTGTAGGTATTCTTTTAAGATGCCTTTTTCTATACATATTTTTACCGCATTAGTAAAGCCGTTTTCAGGGTCGAGTTGTGTTTGGATTCTCACTTCTTCTACAAAAAGGCTGTATTCGTCGAGCGTTTTACACGTCTTGAGTATTTCGCCGCCTTTATCTTTATTTATATTCAGTACCCGTACTGTCAGCTCCAGTGGTACCTGTTCAGGTTTTGTAATAAAAGCATCGGATAGTTTGAGCGTTATCGTTTCCGGATAATCTTCTATGCCATTGTAAAATACATAGAACTCAGGTGTCGGTATTTTTGATAGTGTTCTTAAATACCTGTCGGTTGGTTTTTGCAGTTTTTCATACAGTCTTGCGATGTATTGTAAAAAGCGTAAGGGCATATTCTCGTTTATTGTCGATTGATGTTCTGCCAATACAATAATCTTATCGTCTACAAGGCAGGAAACATCATTAATAATGTTCATGTACATTATATTATCAAGCCTTATATTTTCTACAGGACAGGAAAGCGGTAAATTAGTATGATGCAAGGCATTGTAAAGAGATAAAAAGTTTTCTTTAGCCTTTTCATCTTCACTGAATAGGTCAACAAATACCGAATCTTTGTATTTTCTGTTTGCTGTAGTCATAGCGGTTTACTCTCACAAGCGGTATTATAGCACAGATTATAGGATTTTGAAATAGGATTTTGAAATGGAATTGTTGAGTTAAAACGGTTGCTATGGTGTTTTTTTATAACAACCATAGCATAAAAAATCCCTCTGGTGTGGTTTCCATAATTACCCATTACCAATTAAAGGAATTATCAATTATCCATTGTTTACCTATCACCGATTGATTACTGCGCACTTCTAAAGCTTTTCGATTTCTTCAACAGAAAGACCTGTTCCTTCGGCTATTTTAGCAATGTCGATTCCAAGGCGCTTAAATGCTACGGCCGTTTCACGCTTCGTTTGGTATGAGCCTTCTGAAAAACCTTGTTCAATACCTTGCTCAATACCTCGTTCAATGCCTTCGGCAAAGGCGATTTCATGTTCTTCGGCTCGCTGTACTGCAATATCTGTTTCATAATCATATTCGGCTATTAACAATATTTATTACCTCCTCTTTCGCAAATATGCGGGCATCTGCGTTGTCACTACGCCGAAATAAATGCTCAACGTATACCCGATACGTCTCCGCTTTATTTCGGCTAAGTTCCTAGCATCTGCTCCGCCTATTTGCAAAAGGCGTTTCAGGACCGTCATGGATGCCGCTACTGAACATCCTCAACGTGTCAGAACGGACACGGATGTCCGTGGTGTAAGTCAGCAACGAGTTTAGACGTAAGGCTAAACTCGCAGTTAAAAAATATACACGGATGTATATTTTTTAACGTGCCTGCGGTACTTTTTTGCCTAACTCCTTGTATCTACACCATCTATTTCCAAAAGGCTTTTCAGAACCGCCACGGACGGCGGTGGTTCTCAACAGTAGCGATGTTTCGGCCAAAGCCGAAACTCGCTCTTTCCAGCGTACAAGGATGTACGCTGGAAAGAATATACCATAAATTAGTAGATCTTTAAAGGAATTATGAACGATACCTCCTATACTTACAAAAAAACCGCCCCCGAGTCGAAGTTTTCTCCAACGCGAAAGCGGCCGGGGCTGTCCAAAAACTGAAAGCCTATCGGCTTTTTCTGTAAGGAAATTATTCATTATATCCGCTAAAGCGGATGGCGAAACAGTTTTTGGACAGTTTCCTTAGATTTAGATGCGATGTTGTGATGAAAAATGTACCTCCTTGTACATTTTTCATCGGCGAGTTTCGGCAAAGCCAAAACATCACTACTGAGGCAAACCACTGCCATCCATGTCCGTTTTGCAAAGCTGCCACGGATGGCAGTGGAACTAAGCAGAAGCAAGTTTTCACAAGAAAACTTGCAGTCAAGAAATTGACATGGAGGTCAATTTCTTGACGTTGACTTAATTTTAAACTCGCTATCAGCTATGCTGATGACGATGTCCAAAAAGTAACCAACTTTTGAGACATCCCCAATTCCCCATTCTCTTAAATGTCTTCCCCGAATCCGAAGTGATTCGCTTTTTGCATCTTCCAGTGCTTTACATCTCTTGCGTTCTCAAAGGCTTTTTTAAGGCTTTCGGGAGTGCTGAAGTCTTTGCAGTTCTCTTCGGTAACGCCTGCTCGGTCGGCATAAAGCAGAGCCTTTGCCTTGTCGCTTACCTCACGTGCCGGCAAATCGTTAAAGAGCTTTGTGAAGGCATCGGCATTAAGCTTATTTTTGTAGCATTCCAGCTTTTTCAAAGCGGTGCAACTTTGCACGTTGAGGGCAGTGAGCTGATTATTGGAGCAGTACAGCTGTTGTAATTTAGTTAAGCCTTGCACGTTAAGGGTAGTAAGCTGATTGGTGTGGCAGATAAGTTCTTGCAAAGCAGTTAAGCCTGACACATCAAGGTCGGCAAGCTGATTGTCATCGCAGTAAAGCTTTTGCAATGCAGTTAAGCCTTGCACGTTAAGGGTCTTGAGCTGATTGCTTTGGCAGTCAAGCTCTTGCAATGCGGTTAAGCCTGACACGTCAAGGGCGGTGAGCTTATTGAACCGGCAGTTAAGCTTTTGCAAGGCGGTACAGCCGTGCACGTGAAGGGCGGTAAGCTCCTTATTGCTTTGGCAGTCAAGCTCTTTCAAAGCAGTTAAGCCCTGCACGTTAAGGGCGGTAATCTTATTGCCTTGGCACTCCAGCTTTTGCAATGCGGTTAAGCCGTGCACGTCAAGCTCAGGTATCTGATTGCTTCTGCAGTTAAGCTCTTGCAAATCCTTTAAGCCTTGCACGTCAAGGGCGGTGAGCTGGTTTTTGGCACAGTCAAGCTTTTGCAAGGCAGTGCATCCTGACACGTCAAGGGCAACCAGCGATCTATTGCTAGTGTCTTCTGAGCCTCTACAGTTAAGCTCGGTGAGCTCTCCTATTAGGGCAATTTGTGTTCCCGCCACTTTTGCGGTCAGTGTGGTTTCCGCCTCGTTTGCAAGCTCGGTTACGGTGCAGCCTTCCACAGTTATGGGCTTGCCGTCAGCTGTCTTTGCCTTCACTTTGACGGTGTTTTTGCCTGCCTCAAGGGTGAGGAGGGCTTTTTTTGGCTCAAAGCTTACGGTAACGGCGGCAGGCTTTGTTACAGTAAGCGTGTATTCCGTGTTTGTGCCTGCTTCGGCGATGGCTGTTCCGTCAAGCGTCCAACCCTTTACACGATAACCAGTGGCCGGCGTTGCGATAAAGGCTACGGTTTTGCCGTGCTCAACGGCTATGGGACTCATCTCCGTTTCCGCTACGCCGTCCGCCGTTGCTTTAAGCGTGCCTCCGGCGCCGTCTACGTTGAAGGTTACGGGGTATTTGTTTATCTTCCACTGTGCCGTGTATTCCGTATTTATGGCGGGGAATGCTAAAGGGGACGGCGGAGCGGGAGACCATCCTTTAAAAGCGTAACCCTCTCGTTCGGGAGCGGGTGCGGTCAAGGCTGTTCCGTATTTGCCTGTTTTTATGATATCGGCCGTATTGCCGCTGACATTGCCGCTTGCAAGTTTAAAGGTTACGTTCACCGTATTGCGCTCGTAATAGAGTTCTACGACGGTGCTGCTGTCAGCATTTATCGTACCTTCTGTCTGTACGGTGTTGTTTACTTTGGTAAGCGCAGACTTGTAGGTAAAGCCTGTGTAGTTTTTTGCCGTGTATGCGGCGTTGGCTCCTACCGTGCCGTTTTGATTTTCGCTTTCTGCCGGTTCTGCAGGATAGCCGCCTTCTATTTTTTCCTGATAGTGTTTTACCGTATACGAGGCTTTGCCGGGCGGGAGTTTTTCAAAGCTCACCTTTACGGTTACCGCTTTCTCAATTTTAAGCTGATAAGAATTGTCGGCGCCGTTTACCGGTTTGCCGTCAAGCGTCCAGCCCTTTACTTTGTAACCCGTGTCAGGCGTTGCGGTAAAGGTTACAGTTTTGCCTTGTTCGACGGTAGTATCAGTTTTTATTTCCGTTTCACCTATCTTTGCGGTAAGGGTGCCCCCCCCCCGTCTACGTTAAAGGTTACCTTGTATTTGGCCGTTACCGGCTTATTTCCGTTTGCATTGGGGCAGCCGGTAAAAAGCAGTGTCAAAAATGCAGCTATGATGAGCGCCGCGGCTCCTCTCAAGGTGTGCGCCTTTTTGCCGGTTCTCAATTTTGTCATATAAACCTCCTGTCTTTTTAATGGGTAATTGGTGATGTGTAATTACAAATTACCCATTACGCATTATCAATTAACAATTATCCATTATGTATGATAGTATGTATGATAGAAAAAATCTTCTTAATAAAGCAATTTTAATGAAAAAAGAACTCTGGTTGCTTAAAAAGAACCATGGTTACAGTAAAAGATCGTAACACCGGTGGTCATTTTGATGGTCGTCGTTTTTCCCGCCCCGTTCGGCCCCAAAAAGCCGAAAATCTCTCCAGTTTTCGCCTCAAAAGAGAGGTTATCAACCGCCTTTCCCGCCGACCGTCCATACGTTTTTGAAACATTCCGTATCGTAAGCATATTTTTACCTTCCCTAAAATGCAACAGTTGAACAAAGTGTGAACTTTGGAAACTGCTGCATTGGTGCGCGGAACGCGCATACGTTAATAAGCGAGTTTGCGTTAAGCAAACTCGCCGTGTTTTTCAGCCGCGCTATTTCAGCGGCTGAAAATAAACCTTCCATTTGTGCAAAATTTTATCTAAAATTTTGCACAATTTTTTTCAGAAAAAGGGCAAACGCTTTAGACGAGTAAATATAAATCGCAAAATCAGGAGGTTGGGCAAGCATTTGAACCGCGAAGAGGTTCAACTCTGCTTGAACAGCTTCCTGATTTTGCGGGGAAATTTTAAAAGCGTCTGATGCGTTTGCCCTGAGTTTTTACAGGTTTTTATCCATTTTGAAGCTGAGCTTTGAGTAGTTAAATGATTCCAGCATCAGCTGCGCGATCAGGTCTTTGGTCTTTTTAATGACGTAAGCGGCGGTCTTTTCGTTTTCTGCGGTAAGGAATTCGGTCAGTTTTTCTCCGGTTAGGGCTTTGCCAGCTTCGGTAACCTCATAGACTCGTTTAAACCCGTAGGTTTGCATCTCGTTCAGATAGGTTGTATTTGCATCGCGGAATGCCGGATAGCGGCTTTCGGTCAGGAATCCGAGGATTTTAAACAGCCAATAGGCGTTTTCGAGCGAAACGGTCGCCGTCTTTTTTTTATAGATTTTCGGCGTGTCGTTGATATTGGTAAAAAACGGCACATAGGGGGTAAAGGCGGTGGTGCCGAATGCGAGCCACTGGATAGCAGCCATGCCTTCCGGTACGCCGGGACGCAGCTGGAGAATATGGGATTCCGCCGTGCGGGAAAGGGAGATGCCTCTAAACCGTGTTTTTTCGTAATCGGTTCCCGCCTTACCGAGCGGATCGTAGACGGTTTCGTTGTAATGCGAACTCAGGATATACTGAACATCTTCTACCGAAATCAACCTGCTCGCCTTTCTGATAAAGGGGATATCGTTGGATACGGGGCTTTGCTCTATTTCGGGGTTTAGGTATTTTTGCGCGAACCATGCGCGCGGCGTGTTGTACACACGGTCTTTCTCGGTTGAGGTACCGAAAATATGCCGGAAGTTAAAACCTGCGCGGTCGGGATTGAGCTTATGCGCTTCGACAAATGCCTGAATACCGTCCGCCCACATAAAATCACGCTCGTTTGAAAAATCGATGGTTTCGATACAGACCTGATTGGGCGCAACCGCATAGCAGTCGTCAGGGATGCGCTGCGCGACCCAGTAATGTCCGCACGGGATTTCCATATACCATGCTTCGTCCGCATCGGCAAACAGGATACCGTTGCCTTCCGCCGAACCGTACTGCGCAATCAATTTTCCTAAAAAGGCGACCCCTTCCCGCGCGGAATTGATAAACGGCGCTACGATGTTGTGGATGGCATCTTCTCCGATGCCATCCGGCACGAGCGGATCAAACGCAAGTACGCGCGGGTTGCCGTATACGCTTTCGGTGGAGCTGACGGCAATATTCTTTTCGTTGATGCCTGCTTCTCCGTATTCTCCTTCATCGCCCTTCAGCAGCTGAAATGCCTGAGGCGTAGAAGTACAGCGGAGCGCCTTCTCCGGCAGCGCAACGGTAACGCCGGTGTTCTTCGACGTATAAGTACGGTTTTTTACCTCGCTTGCAGGCATCACGGTAAACAGCTTAACCGAAACCGCTTCGTGAAAGTCCTCGTTACGGGCAATCATCACCGAACCGTCAACTGAGGCCTTTTTACCCACCAATATGGTGGTACAAGATTGATGATGTGTGTTGTTCATATAATGTAATCTCCTATAAAACCTTTTAGACTTAATGTACAAGAAGAGTGCTTTTACTGCGCATCCCTAAGCGACTGACATGCATCGCAGAGGATACGTGTCAGGTATTCTTTATTCCGATAGAGCTCCGGATCTCCCGAAGGACAGCATACGGGGTGTAGTGCGGCAAGCAGTTTGCCAAGGGTATCGCGGCCGTATTCTTCATGGTTTTGCAGGCGAAGAATTTTCGGATAATCGGTCGGCTCGGTGTACTCCGTTTCCGAAGTGAGCGGCTCTTCCAATCGTTCTCCCGGACGTACCCCGATGATTTCTATCGGTATGTCCTTCTCGGGTTCGTAGCCCATGTACCGTATCAGTTGGCGGGCGGTTTCCAGAATATTGACCGGCTCGCCCATATCCAGTAGGTATGACTGCCCGTTGATGCCCACTCCGCCCGTCTGTAGTACTAGCGAACAGGCTTCCGGTATGGTCATAAAAAAGCGCATCATATCGGGTGAGGTTACCGTTACAGGGCCTCCTTTTTTTACCTGTTCGACAAAGAGCGGAAAAATCGAGCCGCGCGAACCGAGTACATTTCCGAACCGGACAAACATATAGGCATAATCCGGACTGCCGTATTTTTCTTTGACGCGCGCGGCGGCTTCAAGTACCATCTTCTCGTTGAGCATCTTCGAAACCCCGTAAATCGATACGGGATTAACAGCCTTATCCGTCGAGATAAGCACAAAGCGTTTGACACCGTTTTCGATACAGGCGTCGAGCAGGTTCTTGGTGCCGAACACGTTGTTTTCGATGACGGCGACGGGGTTTGCTTCCATCAGCGGTACGTGCTTGTAAGCCGCCGTATGGAAAACCGCATCGCAGCGGAGCTTCTCAATGATATACTGCATATAATCACGGTCTTTCAGCTCGCCTACGATGGGCACGATCGTCGCCTTGTCGCCGACCCCTTCTTCCTGTAAGAGGCGCAGCTCCTTATCGATTTGGTAGATTGAGTTTTCCCCATGCCCGAATAAATAAAGTCGCTCGGCTCCGCCTGAAAGGAGCTGGCGTGCAAGCTCACTGCCGATGGAACCTCCTGCGCCGGTAATCAGTACCCGCTTTCCGCGCAGATAGGCGAGGCTGTTCTTTAAGCTGATTTTTATCGGTGTGCGTCCGAGCAGGTCTTGCGGGTTAATTTCACGAGCCTGCACGAGGTGCGCATTGCCGTCTACAATCTGCGAAATACCGGGCAGTAATTTGATGATAGTAAATCCCGCCTCTTTTACAATCGCATATATTTCGCGTAATCGCTCTGCTTTTATGCTTGGGATAGCAATCAACAGTTCATCCCGCGCCTCTACTCTGATAAGGCGGGCAACATCTTGAATCGGTCCGAGCACCGGAATCCCTTCAATCTTACTGCCGATTTTCTGCGGATCATCGTCAAGGAACGCTGCGACGCGGCCGAATATACCTTTTCGTTTTATCTCATGGGCAATCATGGTGCCCGCTAGCCCCGCCCCGATAATATACACGGTCGGCTGTACTTTATTACTTTGCGCTGTCATCTCTCCCCTCCACCTAAACCGGCAGCTGCCGGCTCTATCACATCAAAAGCCAAATCGATGGGAAAGCTGTCGGTGTACATATCGAGCAGTACCTTAGCCCGTTGCTTTCTTCTATCAACTTTGATAATTTTTCCTTCAAGCCCTTTCAGCGCCCCTTCTACAACACATATCCGTGCATTCGCGTCAAAGTATACTTTAGACGGAGCAGTAACTTCTCCGAACGAAAGAAAATGGCGCAAAAGCGCGAGGTCATTATCGGCAAGCGGCAGCGGATTTTGATTATTCGGCAAAAAATGATAAAAATTCGGTGTCTTACGCAGCTGCCAGCAAAGCGGAAGCGATAAGTCATCGAGTTCTAAAAAAATATAGCCGGGAAAAACCGGTGCATCAACTTTATGCCGTATACCTTTCTTTTTAATATACAGTACGCGGCGTGGAAAATAGGCTTCTATTTCATGGTTTTCTTCATTTAGTTTCCGTATTTTCTTTAACAGCTCCGGTTCCTTGCCCGTTTTTACCTGCACTGCATAATAATCCATAGAGTATTCAGTATAACATAAAAGAAAAAAAAGCTCTATTGGGCAAGACAAGGCAAACATTTTAGAAATTATCCTAGACATAACCTCATTTATATAGTAGGCTAAGAAAATTTATTAAAGTTGCCGTACCGGAATATAACAGTCAAGGATTGAATTGTGAAAATTAAAAATAGAGTGTTCATTCTTATGCTGCTTACCGTGACTCTTTATACTATTTCTTGTACAAAGGAAGCTCGGCTTTATGCCTCAAATGGAATTTATGATATCTCAGATATTGATAAAGATACGGTCTATTCGCTAAAAGGTTCATGGGCTTATGCAGAAAAAGAGTTTGTTTCTGCAGTTATGCCTCTTGAGATGTATACACATTTTCAGCCGATTGAATTTAGCTGGACAACGTATACGCCTCCCCAGCCGGTACAAGGATATGCTACGTATGCAGTTAGAATCTGCGGATTTGAGCCAGAGAAAATATATGCGATTCGTTTTACACGTACATCATCGGCTTTTACCGTATATCTAAACGGCAACTTATTTTATACATCGGGAGTTCCCGGAAAGAGTTTTAAAGAAGAAATATTTGATTGGCATGACGATACGGTTATCTTACCGCTTAATAATGAAACTGAAGCGACTATTGTCGTTCATTTATCGAACTTTCATGATAGAAATCCCGGGATGGAAGCGCCTTTCCTTTTCGGTCTTTATTCAACATTGCAAACAAGAACAGTATTGGATAAACTTGTTTCCTCTAGTATATTTTCTGTCCTATTCAGTATGGCTACTTTCTTTGTTTCTTTATTTCTCTTTTATCGGAGAGAAACCACTGCCGGCATCTTCGGATTGCTTTGTTATAGCTTTGCTATTAGGACACTTTGTTACAATGATTTTTTGTTAAGAGATTTTTTTCCGAATGTATCGGCAGATATTATGTATAGGGTAGGGTATTTGACGTTTCCACTTTGTGCCATCTTTACATTCCTTTTTATTCTTAATCTGTTTATCAAAAAACCGTCAAAGTTTTTTTATTTTTTGACTATTCCATTGTTCTTGTACGTTTTAATGACCCTCATTACGCCATTACCGGTATTTGTCGGAGCATTACTGATTGTACAGCTGTATATTTTATTCCTTTCATCAATTGTATGTGCGGTAGTTGCTCATGCGTTAATTAAACGAAAACCATTCGCACTGACATTTTTAATTTCATTTTTATTGTTTATCAGTGCAGCAATATTTGACGGTTTAATTTCAAACGGTCTTATTAATGCTCCCTTTATTTCTCATTTTGGACTATTACTGCTGATGATTCCGATGGCATTTATTGTTATTAAGCATTTTTCTGAAGCTTTCAAAACACAAGAACAGATGATTGAATCGATTCAAAAGACAAATATATCTTTTCAACGATTCTTTCCGGATGAGTTCTTGCAATTTTTAAATAAGAAAAACGTTACGGATGTTTCGCTTGGCGATAATATTGATAAAAATATGTTTATTGCTTTTATCCATCTCGGTATTAAAGCCAAGCTTTCATCAAGTAGCGCACGTGAAGAACTGTTAATTTTATATAACACCATCATTCAGGCTGCTAATCCTATTATTAAAAAATATAACGGATTTATTGATAAGTATTTAACAGACGGATTAATGGTTCTTTTTTATGGCACTGCAGAGGAAACAGTAGATTGTATTATTGAAATTACACAGCTTATTAAAACAATTAATATACATAGGCAGGAACAATCCTTACCCCCACTTCAGATCTCATCAGGAATTCATTATGGAAAATTAATGATGGGTACTATTGGCGAGTCGGAACGAATGGATACAACGGTTATTTCCGATGTGGTAAATATTTCTTCTCGAATGTACAGCTATGCAACTGAAAAAAAGGTTAATATCATTATCAGTGAAACTGTTAGGGAGCAGCTTCTTGAAAGTTACTGGCGTACCCATACCTGCTTTTATTACGGAAAAATAAAGTTCAAGGGTAAAAGAAATTTAATAAATGTTTATGAGGTTAATCTACTATGAAAAAGATACTTCTCGGCGCGTCTCCCTTCTTCTGTATGTTCCTTATGCTAACATTTATTAGTAGAGAAAAGCCGATACAGAACCTTAGGGAACATACGGTAACAGTTCAGCATGGGTTGTTAACATTGCCAGCGCATAACGATCGGGATGTGTTCAATATTAAAGGTCAATGGCATTTTACCCCTCATCAGTTCTATTATTTTAGGGATAATACACGACCGTTATATGCACCATTACCGGGAAGACTCAGTGAAACTTCATTGAAAAACGACTTAGGGTATGCCTCATACGGGCTGCGTGTCGTAGGGCTCAATCCGAATAGAGTATATGGTCTGCAAGTCAATCATATTCTTTCAAGTTGTACTATTGTTATTAACGGTGTTGATAGGGCAGGGCAGGGGCAACCCGGTATTTCGGCTAAAACAGAAATACCCGGAAAAACAATCAGTATCGCAACTTTTAAGCCGTCAAAAAACGGTACGGCTGATATTATCATAAATATATCTAATTTTCATAACCGATATGGAGGAACAGACAAATCGATTATCCTCGGTTCCGCTGAGATGTTAAATCGATCTTTTGTATTCAATCTTTTATTTTATAATATTGCATCAACGGTACTGCTATTGTTCAGTATGTTTTTTATCATACTGCATTTAAATTATAAAAAAATGCCCTATATACTGTGGTTCGCATTTACTGCTATAACGATTAGTATCCGAATTAGTGTATTCTATCCGCATATTCTTGCTTATATTTGGCCTGCAATTCCATGGAAGTTGTATTTTATTTTACGCTATACCTCAATGCCATTAGCAGCATTATTTTTTACGATATTTATTAATAAGATGTTTAATATTCAGTATAAATTTGTTTATCGGGGTATTATTGTACTTTGCCTATTATCAACTGCTTTTATTGTTACAGCTCCTACGCTTCTTGTATCCTGTTATTTATATATCCAACAAGCACTTTTATTCATTGCTATCATTTATGATGCGGCGATTATTATCCGTGCATTAGTTAAAAGAGAAAAATCTGCCGTATGGATTGCCCTTGTATTATGCATTCTTGCCGGTTTTGCATTATATGATACACTGGTAAGCCAATGGGTTGTTTCGGGGAAATTGCTCCTGCAAGAAGGCGCAATGGTTGCAATTATTATTGCCGTTATTATGAGTATTGACGGATACGCGAAAGCAATACATCAAATTGAACAGCTGGTAGAGGAACTGAAAAAAATTCAAACAGCGTTACGCCGATTTTTCCCCAATCAATTACTGATGTTTCTTCAGAAAAACAGTATTACTGAAATAAATACCGGCGATTCCTCGGAATTGTCTATGACTGTACTTTCAATTGATATTCGGTCTTTTACCAGCATATCGGAACAACTTGAACCTGATGAAGTATTTGTATTGCTTAATAAATATTTTGCATTAGTTGCTCCTATTATTCGAAAATATGGCGGTGTTATTATGAAATTTCTCGGTGACGGTTTTACCGCATTATTTTCCGAGAAACCTGATGCGGCAGTATTATGCGGTATTGAAATTCAGAAAAAGCTGCAAGAAGAAAATATACAATTAAGAAATCTCCCTGCAATTAGGGCAGGAATAGGAATTGATACTGGAAAAATCCTTTTAGGAGTTATCGGAAGTGATAGCCGGTTAGACAGCGTTGTTATTTCGAATACCTGTTATACGGCAGAAGAATTACAGGCTGCAACAAAAGTTTATTCTAACACCATTATTATTTCCGAATCGATTTTAAAATCACTTCAGCATCCTGAAAATTTTCACATACGGTGTATTCAAGAGGCGCCGGTTGTTACTGAAACGGAACAAACTATTATTTATGAAGTATATGATTGTGATGCGCCTGATATTCAGAGTAAAAAGCAAAAAACAGCGTCGTATATTGAAAAAGCATTAAAAAAAATCAAAGAAAAAAACTATGCAAATGCCCAAACATATATTGCAAAATCATTGGAAATATTTCCCGATGATCCGTTAGCGCTATATTATCAAAAAGAGATACAGGAGATAATATATAACCTTCTTAGAGAGAGAGGCTCTCAAAACAGCCCTTCATTCTTATACCTTTGAGTGGCTTAGATAAACCATATTGTTCAAACCCTCTAAAACTGACGTAAAGAGAGGCTCTCAAAATGACCTTTCTTTCTACATTAACAACAATATCTAGTAGACAGAACGTTCATTATTGATAGATTGAAATAGATATAAAGGCAGATATATTGTGTAGCACACAATTTTACAGTAATTTGCCTAATCTCTCTTCGATCGCATCAATACTGCTGTCAGGGGTTGAAGCCCCAGCAGCAAGGCCGATTGTTCTGTACTGATAAACTTCCTGCGGAATGTCATCGGTGGATTCGACAAGCCATGCCGGTTTATCGCTATCGAGGGCGGTTTGCAACAGACGGCGCGTATTGGCTGAATTACTGCCACCGATAACGAGTATGGCATCAACCTCTTTAACAAGTTCAAGGAGCGCCTCTTGCCGCTCGTCGGTCGCAGGGCAAATGGTTTCTAAAACGGCAAGGCTTGGAATTTTATTACGGAGAATTTCGGCAATTGCACGATATTCTTCCCGCTTAATGGTGGTCTGGGCAATAAGAACGGTAGGCGCTTTGTCATACTGTAGCTTTTCTGCTTCTGCAGCCGTCTGCACAATAATACACTTGCTATGTGGAACTGACAGGGCATATCCTTTAATCCCTATCAGTTCTCCGTGATTTTTATCTCCGGCAAGAATGACCGTATAACCTTTTTGGGAATACTGCACAGCCCTCAGCTGGCTCGCGATAACACGCGGGCAGGTTGCATCGATAATGATTGCACCGCAGGCTATCAGTTCTTGCCGTTTTTGTGGGGCAATACCGTGTGCCCTGATAATAATCGGCGACTCAGGCGTAATCTGAGATTTCAGCTCCTCGTCAGGATTAACAATGCGCACACCTCTCGCTTCTAAGAGCCGCATTGTTACCGGATTATGAATGAGCGGACCGTATGTGTAAACCGTTTTGTCAGGATATTTGGCAAGGGCGCGATATACCGCTTCCACCGCCCTTCGCACCCCCATACAATAACCAAGCACTTTCGCACGCTTCACCTGTCGATGCTGTTCTTGCGGATATGGTATCGGTGTATCGGATTGCATCATTTTATACTTTTTTATCCTTTATGCCTTAATTAAAATCTTTGATGATTTCTTTCACAGCAAAAATAAACTGTTCCAGATCGCTCTTTTCCGTGCTCTGTCCGATGGAAATGCGTACGGCATTTTGCGCAATTTCGGGATTGACGGAAAGAGCCGCCAATATCGGGCGAACTTTTTTCTTTGAAGAGCACGCCGAACCGGCTGAAACAAAGATACCGCGATCAGAAAGGCATCGTGTCATAATTTCTGCCGGAACATTTTTAAAACTTACTTGTATAATCCACGGTGAAAATGTATGGGCGCATTTAGTACTATTCGGTACTGTGTCATTCGATATTTCGACCGACGTTCTTGCAGCAGGGATAATCGAACATTCGGGGATTCGGCACAACGATTCGATGAGGAATCGAGACAACTCCCCTGCCCGCTCAAATTTTTGCTGAAAATCCGTATATGTTTTTTCAAGACAGCGGGCAAGCGCACAGGCTCCAGCAAGGTTTTCCGTTCCGGGTCGAATGTTGCGCTCCTGTGAGCCTCCGCGGATACCGGAATTTAAGGGTTGTTTTAGATATAAAAGTCCGATACCGCGCGGCCCGCCAATCTTATGGGCGCTCATCGAAGCGGAATGTACATCAGCAAGCCCAAGCTCCACTACCGGTAATTTTCCGATCGATTGCACCATATCAACGTGAAAATGAATGGGTCTTTTTCCGGCTGTGTGTGCTTTGAGAGCCTCTGCAATGCCCCGAACCGGCTGAACAGATCCGATTTCATTGTTAACTCCCATAATTGCAACCAGCATGGTATCTTCCCGTAGAGTATGCAATACTGCATCGGGGGTAATGCAGCCGCTCTTATCGGAAGGAGCTTTTAAAACCGTCCAGCCGCAGTGCTCCAATACGGCGGCTTGTTCCCGTACTGATGGGTGTTCAATACTGCTAATAACAAGACTACCGGTTGACGGACGGGTTAATAATGATAGAAGTACGAGACTGTTTGATTCGGATGCGCCGGAGGTAAAATAGAGCGTTTCGGCGGGAACCCCGAGCACTGCGGCACAGCGGCTGCGGGCTTTTTCTAGCATATCCCGTGCCTCTTTCCCGAACCGGTGTTGAGCCGAGGGATTTGCAAATACCGCCGTTGCCTCACGGTAAGCAGCTTCAATTTCATCGGTATATGGCATTGCCGATGCAGCCCAATCCAAATAAATCATATCAGTACCTCCCGTATTATAGAAGTGTCGACTTCGCGTACCTGTGTTTTGAGAATATCTTCCTGAAGAACAAGCCGAATCATCCCGCCGCGGTTCTTTTTATCCTTTTTCATACGTGCAATAATTGCATCTGCAAAAGAATCGGTGTCAACCTGTATGCCAAAGTATACAGAAGTTGTACACCAGTTGTAACAGTTGAGAATCTTTGTAAGAGATGCGGCGTGGTTTTTATCAGTGAGCTGTAGACGAAGTCCTACGGCTAAGGCGCGGGACATACCCCATGCAACAGCATCTCCGTGTGGTATAGAAAAATGAGCCAAACTTTCAAGCGCATGGGCAAAGGTATGCCCGAAATTTAAAAAAGCGCGTTCTCCTTGTTCGGTAAAATCCCGCTCGACAACTCGCGCCTTAGCCTCCGCGGCGCGACGAATTAGCCTCGAAATACAGGCACTATCTCTGTGGATAATATCATCATGTTGGGTTACAAACATTTGATACAGTTCGGTATCGTAGAGGACGGCAGTTTTCAGTATTTCCGCAAGTCCCGAACGGTATTCGGCTTCGGGTAAGGAATGGAGTACCGGAAAACAGAGGATAATCGATGAGGCGGCGTAAAACGTACCGATAAGATTTTTATAACCTGACAGATTCACCGCCGTTTTACCCCCGATGCTTGCATCGGCCATCGCGAGTACGGTTGTCGGTACAAGAATACACTGTACACCGCGCATGTAGAGCGAAGCCGCAAGGGCGGTTATGTCGCATACTACTCCGCCGCCAAAGGCGACAAAACAGGCCTGTCGGTCAAGTTCGTATTCTGCTGCTTTCTCGGCAATAAGAGCAAGGGTTCTTAAGTTTTTTGCTTCATCCCCTGCCGGCAGTACTACCAGCGGTACTTGCACGGAAAAATATTCAGCTTGTCGTAAGAGTGGGAGCGTATGTTCGTCACATACATACAATGCATTTACCCTCCCCTTTTCTTCCGAAAGTTGAGGAAGCCGAATGGTATCCGAATACCATACCTGCGTAGTCCCGTGCGGCGTAGAAAACGAAAATGATTGTGGTAATTGTTTCATTAGTTCTTTGCTAAAGTGGTAAAAGTTAGTCGGCGTGTGAGGTTGCCGGAGCCGTCGTTCGCGATATTTTTCTATTCTTTATTTTTAACCAGAGCAGTTTCTCCGTCTCGTAATGCGGATTTAAGTCTGTTCGCCAATAAAAAAACATTCGCATGCCGCGTATAAGCTGTCTGATCGGCTCAGCTGCTCTTTTGCAGATACCATAAACGGGAATAACGATAAGACCGGGTACTTCATTTGCTTCCATTGTAAATTGGATCTTTCCTTCAGGGTCTTCAAGCTGTATCCATGATACTTTATTGAATACCTCTGTCGTAAGGTTGCGCTCTTTTTTTTGGTTTTCTTCACAATCATACAGCGATAAGGAAGGCATAATGGAATCGGTTCCTTCCAATGCAATGTCGATTTCAACGACAAAATAAGCGGAAAGATTAAAAGGGCTGTCGTTTTTTAAAATATATTGAACCTGAGTTCCTTCTGGAAAAAACATATATTGTTTACGTAATGAAACAGATTGTTCGATATCAGCGTCAAATAAACCGGAAGTTGACAGTTTGAGTTCAGAACGGATTGTATTAATTTCGGTTTCCTGATACGTATTATCGGAAAACACGGTTGTTAGCGCTTCCGATTGCCCATCTTTGAGGCGCTGCAAAGATGCTTCCGATAAGAGATAATCGATAAACATCCCCGAATGATCGAGCGGCATATCTAAATAGTTTTTATAAGCGGAGAATACATCACATTCAAAAATCTTCCCACCGTGATGATGCACATACATATTTAATGATGACCGTTGAGATAAAAACTCTTTAAGGCCGTCCATATCGATATCGTACCGAGTGAGCCCTTCAGTAAATACGCCCGGTAACCGTGTCTGCTTCTCGGCAACAAGCAGCTTCCGGTAGGCAATACGGCGCAATTCATTATGATATTCCGGAATACAAGGCTCCAGTGCAAAAAGCTCGGCGTTTTGTGCTTTCCATAGCTCTTGCAAGGCATATTTTTTACGTGCCTTATCACCTTTTATACCGTTTGCCAGCATATTCACATACATCATTTTCGAATAAATTTTAAAAGCATCACGCTGCATCGTAACGGCTCGTTTTGTTGCATGTCCCGTCGGGGTATCACAGAGAATAGTATTCGGAGCAATATACATAGGTGGATGCGGATGCCGGCGCTTCATCAATTCAGCCGTATGGGTTAGCCGTATGACCGATTCAGGTTTATTACACAGCTCCACAAAGGAAGAAAACCAATTCGATCCATCTTTATTTTTTTCGAGGCATTTTATATATGTTGTAATCGGCAAAAACAGGAGACACATAGAATCGCCGGTTGAAGAAGCCTCTGCTGTTAATTTTTCATAAAATTCTTGCGGTGTACGGGTTATAAAATCAGGATCATCGGGAATATAGGGGAACGCCGTAATCGTTTTCCCCTTATCTTCAACAATTATTGAAGAGAAAAATGCATTTTGATTGTTTTGTTCCGTATCTGTCGGAAACAAGCGATAGTCCAGAAGGCAATATTCCATACCGCACCGAATAAGCGGAGTAATGAGCGATGGTGTCCAAGCAGAAGCGGTTAAAAAGATACCTCGCGGCCGCTTTCCGAAATGAGTTCTGATGACAGAAGTCATCATTTCAATTTGACCGATAACATCGGAGGCAGGTAATAGAGACAGATACGGTTGGTAGTAACCTCCGCTCAAGAGTTCAATTTGTTTGCGGGAGAGCATATTGTTTAACAGCATTGAATAAGCTTGGCGCTTCCCTTTTTGCCACTCTAAAAAGCTGCCTGTCGCAAAAATAGTTAAAGGCAGCTTTTCTTCCGCTTGAATACCGGAAAAAAAAGCTTTATACAGCGATGCATTATCGTTTTTATCAATCTGCTGCAAATAGGAGATAGAAAGCTGTACGCAAAAGCATAAATGCATATTTTTTTTTGAGGTATTCACGGATCATCCTTACTAAAACAACATTTATTGTATACTATTTTGACTGATTATGGAAGCATGAAATTTCGTATTCAGGGCAAAGTGCATCAGAAAAATTTTAAGTGAATGCATCCTTTGGTGCGGAGTTTTGGAGATATAAGGGGGAGTCCAAAATAACACCTTCAAAAACTAATGAATTTCCTTGTTTATCAGTCGATGAAAGCGTTATTTTTAGGTATTGGGTATCTCTAAAAACTCAGCCAGTTGTTAGAAACACCCAATAGTATTTTTAATGTTGATTATTGATGAGAAGTAGATGAATCCGAACTATCGGCAGCGGGCTTATCCGTTTCGACGGACATATCCGGTTCCCCAGACAGTGCAGATTCCGGCTCTGCGAGGACGGATTGCCGCGGTAACTGAGACTCCGCCTTGATAATATCCTCAAATTCTTGTTTATCGATCGTTTCTTTCTCAAGCAGTCGCTTTGCAATATAATCCAGCAGAGACTTTTTTGCTTGTAATCGGTTTACAACTACAGCGTATCGCTCTTCCATAATGCGGGCAATTTCTTCATCGATGTACTGCTGCGTCGTTTCAGAGTATTCGCGCACCAGCTGAGGGTCTCCTGCTCCGTATCCGCTGCCCCGCTTTGAAAGCGCAACGTTTTTAAAGCGGTCACTCATACCGTAGTCGGTTATCATACCGCGGATAATATCGGTAGCGCGTGACAGATCGTTTGCAGCGCCGGTAGAAACAACGCCGAACTGCACAAATTCGGCAGCCCGCCCGCCAAGCAGACAGTCAACCTCTGCAAGCAATTCCTTTTCAGTGCGCAGGAAGCGGTCTTCTTCGGGGATGTTTAGGGTATAGCCAAGCGCTGCAATACCGCGCGGTATAATGGAAACCTTATGTACCTTATCCGCCCCTTCGGTAAAGGCGGCCGTTATAGCGTGTCCGGTTTCGTGGTATGCGACGATTTGGCGTTCTTTTTCCTTGATTACCCTACTCTTCTTCTGCAAACCGGCGATGGCCTTTTCCACCGCTTCGTTGAGGTCTTCCGCAACAACTTCTTTACGACCGCCGCGTACTGCGAGCAACGCAGCCTCGTTAATCACGTTTGCAAGATCGGCGCCCGAAAAACCGCTCGTAATCCGCGCCGTATCGCTGAGATCAATTCCGCTAGAAAGCTTCACATTCTTGGCGTGTATCTTGAGGATTTGTTCCCGTCCTTTCATATCGGGGCGGTCTACCGCTACCTGCCGGTCAAAACGTCCGGGACGAAGCAACGCGGGGTCTAGAACATCAGGCCGGTTGGTTGCCGCAAGCAAAATAAGCCCTGTGCTGTTATCGAATCCGTCCATCTCTACGAGCAGCTGATTGAGCGTCTGCTCCCGCTCGTCGTTTGAATGAATGGAATTCAGACGAGACTTACCGATGGCATCCAGCTCGTCGATAAATATGATACAGGGAGCTTTTTCCCGTGCTTGTTTAAAAAGGTCGCGTACGCGGGAGGCGCCGACACCGACGAACATCTCTACAAAGTCCGAACCGCTGATTCTAAAGAAAGGAACACCGGATTCCCCTGCAACGGCGCGAGCCAGTAAGGTCTTTCCGGTACCGGGCGGGCCAACCAATAAGACGCCCCGAGGTATTTTACCGCCTATTTCGGTATATTTTTGAGGGTATTTTAAAAAGTCTACAACTTCAACCAGTTCTTCTTTTGCCTCATCAACACCGGCGACATCGCTGAAGCGGGTAGTAACTTTTCCTTCCTCGACAGCTGCGGATCGCGCTTGCCCGCCGGAAAAGATACTGCCGCCGAGACCACCGAGATTCGAGGTGAAACGCTTCATCACAAAATGCCAAAGAAGGAAGATAAAACCGAACGGCAGTATCCATTGTACCAAAAAATCGACGAGAAAGTTATTTTCTTTTGGACGTACTAAATAAATGACATTGTGCTCATCCAGCAGCTGTAAAAAAGATTCCGAATAGATCCCGACCGTTTGATAAGCGTCTCCCGTATCTGCCGACAAAAACGGCAATCTGCTGCGAGTTTGCTCACTGCTCGCCTGCGTCTTTGTTTGCCCGATAAAATACGTCGGTCCCATAATGACTTTGACGATTTCACCCGATGCAACGCGATCTTTAAACTCCGAAAAGGGAATAACATTCGCATCTTGCTTCATCAAAAACTGGTTTGCAATAAGCAGAGCGATAAACACGCCGACAATAATAGCGATAAAAGGTAATCGAGGTTTTTTTTGATCCTTGTTGTTATTATTGTTATTAGACGGTTCAGGACTTAACTTAAAAAAATTAAAGGGATCTCGTTCATTCGGATCCTGTTTATTCTTATCATCATTCTGATTCATAACTGCCATTGCCTCATCTTTTACTCTAGGATTCTGCTCAAAACTCCGGTGAAGGTAGTGGAGGTTTCCTATCTATACGAAAAACCTCTAAAAACCTCAGTTTTTAGAGGTTTTCCTTAGATGTAATTTGCGATGTTTTAATTTAAGCCGTTATGATATAAAGACTTAAATTAAAACTCGCCGGGCATCTCTAAAAATCTAACCGAGTTTTTAGAGATGCCCTACGGCATAACATACTCAAAAAAAACAATATAGACAAGTCGCTCCGGAGTGAAAAGTTGCGAAACAGGGCAACCGCATTAAAAATATTTTTAGCGGTTGCCTTCCTTCTGTGCGAAATTTCATAGGTATAAGGTGAGCGGAGTCATTGTAGATGCTCACCTTAACCGTCAAGTTTTCTTTCGAAAACTTGCATATTGATGCGTGTTGACGCGCACCAATGCAACAGTTTCAAAAATTCATATTTTGTTCAACTGTTGCATTTTAAGGAAATCAACAACCCCGACGCAAGCGTCGGGGTTGTTGTTCTCATAAGGTGGTTGCAGTCGGCTTTAATACCCTTTGTTACGACGCAAGCATCGGGGTATTAAAGCCTCCGCACGAATAAAATTTCGCACATTTTTCCGGCAAGCGGGTAAACACATCAGGTAGAGTAGATAAAAACCGTGGAAAAATTGAGACTGTGAGACCATTTGAACCGCGAAGAGGTTCAACTCTGGTCGAATAGTATCAAATTTTCCGCGGGGTCGCTAAAAAACGAACTGATGTGTTTACCCTAAGTTGACCAAGTTTTATAATTGACGATACCGGCAATAGATGATAGAATTACGTTTATGAAAATGGTTTCCGCCGCAACGGTGTTTCTTGTGGTAAGTATAATATGCTGTTTGTTTTTCGGAATACGGGCAGTAAAGAATAAAAAACGAATGCAATCGGCACGGTTATATAATATTGCGCTGATTGTTATTATGCTCTTTTCTATATCAGCCGCTTTGTTATTTAGATATACGTCTCTTCCCCTTGTGCCAACGGCACTCAGCGCTCTTTGTTTTATACTATTAGTGGTTATTGCGTCAAACGATGCGGTTTACCGGCGGGAATATACAGCACTCAAAACGCAGATGGAGTTGATACAAGAAGAACTGGTTAAGGCACAACGTCCTGATGAAACCGCAATGAGGGCAAAAGAATTATTACCGGTTGGTAACACATTCCTGATAAAAGCTGCCGAAGCGATACGACAGCAAACTGATACGTCCGGTATTCTCGGTTTTATCAATAAAATAATGATCGAACAACTTTTTGCGGATGGAGGTGTCATTCTTACCATCGGTGAATTTGAAGACGTACTCAGCGTTAAAGCGTATAGTGGAAATTATCCGCCGCCGTATAAATTACCCAATGATGTGCCGCACCAGCAAGAACAAGTTGCCACTAATTTTAGATATGCGGAATTTCCACTCAATAATTCATTTTTCGGCGAGGCGGCACGTTCGGCACAATCGATTTTAATTCCGCATGCACAGGAAGATAGTAGAATTGTTATCAACGGAGAAGAACCGTTTCTTATGCCGGGATCATTACTAACCCTTCCGATGGTATATCGAGATACGGTAGCGGGGTTGATTTCTTTATCACGAAGTACCGAGCATGCACCGTTTACAGAATCCGACGTACAGATTGGCGAAATATTGGCCAGCTATGCAACGGCGGCGCTTAGACTGATATATGATTTGCAGGATGAAACGGAATTAAACACTATCGAAAACGAAACTGATATTGCGAGCCGCATTCAAAGAATCTTGCTTCCTAAGAAGCTTGTTGACACGGCGGACTTGAATTTTTCAGTGCTTTTTAATCAGGCGCGAGGCGTTTGTAGTGATTACTATGATATTATTCAGAATCAGAAAGATAGGCTTTTCTGTATTATCGCAGATGTTGCCGGAAAAAGTATTCACGCCTGTATCGTTATGGTAATGCTTCGCTCACTGCTTTATCTTATCACCAATACGGCACAGAATACTCAGAGTATCCTCGATATTTTAAATAAGGGTATTACCGGAAAAATATCGATTGACCACTATGCAAGTATATCGTTATTGGCGTATATTCCTGTAGAGAAAAGTATTGAATATGTAAACGCCGGAACGCAGTCTCTCCTCTTGTGGAAAGATTCGACAAAGAAATTAGTCCGGCTTGAACAAAAATCGGATCCTATCGGTGTGGATAGTAAATCGGTTTATACCTGTAAAAAGATTCCTGTTGAAAAAGGAGATATAGCCGTTTTGTTTACCGACGGTGTTATTGAAACACTCAATGAACGGGGAGAGCCGTTTGGATTAAAAGCTCTTGCGGAGCTTTTGGCTGCAAACGCTGCATTGCCTGCAAAAGCAATTACTGAGAAAATTAATAAGCAAATAAAAACATTTATCGGGAAAACATCACCTCACGATGATCAGACGGTGATGATTATTAAAGTGAAATAGAGGTAAGGAGAACAGAATATGGAACTGAAAATCCGAAAAAACAAGAATATATACATTGTCGATGTAAGCGGAGAAATGGATTTATACAATTCGTATAAACTAAAGGAGTTGATTACAAAGATGCTTGAACGTCAGATTCAATGTATTGTACTCAATCTTGAAGAAGTTGAATATATCGACTCTTCCGGTATCGGCGCATTGATTTATATATGTTCAACCTTAAAAAAGAAAAACTTAAAATTATATATTACCAATATTCATGGTTCGGTAAAAAAAGTTATCGAATTAACAAAGTTGATGGGCTTCTTTCCAATTACCAATAGTTTGGAAGAAGCACTGCAAAAATTAGCCGATAGCCAATAGGAGAATGTTATAATATGATCAAAGAATTACGTGTTGATGGAAATGATCCATTGTTTGATAAGACCGGTATGCTATATAAGGAATTCCCGTCAGATTTTCGGCAAATTCGCTATTTTACTCTGTTGATTGTACAGTCAGCTCCGTTAGAGATTAAAGGAATTAACCTGCTTGAACAGCAAATCAGCGAGATTATCAAAAATGCCGTAAAGCATGGAAATAAATGCGACCCTAAAAAGAAAGTGAAGGTGTGGTACGAATTTAGTCCCGAACATGCACACCTCATCGTAGAAGATGAAGGTTCCGGCTTCAAAGATATAGAAAAATGGAATGAATTTAACCGAAAACGGCTTGAATGTTTGTATAAACAGGATTTTACCAATCTAGGCGATTATGTTTCCTTTAGAACGGCTCAGAGCGATGATAATGACGGTGGAAATGCATTATTTGCTGCCCTTGAGTACTGGAACGGCGGTTTCGTATTCGGTGATAAGCGTAACTCGATTGCGATGCTGAAACAATACCCTAAAAAACGCCACGGTATTGCAATAGAATAAAATAATCACACATCCCCGACGCGAGCATCGGGGGTGTGTTGCCACCTTTCCTTCCGTAAGCCTTTTAAAAATAGCCTGTCCAGAAGTGTACATCCGTGTACACTTTTTTCCGACATATATCCGTGTATGTCGGAAAAAGACGAGTTTTGTACACAAAACTCGCTTCTGATTAACACCCCGCCCATCATCCGTGGGCGTTCTGAACTGTCCTTTTCCGTCAGCCTTTTAAAAATAGCCTGTCCAGAAGTGTACATCCGTGTACACTTCTGGACGCGAGTTTTTGCGTTGCAAAAACATCGCTGCTGCGGGATCCACGGACATCCTTGTCCGTTCTGCAGATACAAGGCGCAAGCACAAATTAACCGCAGGCACGGTAAAAAATGTACGTCCTGTACATTTTTTACCTACGTGTTTGCTGCGCAAACACGCTGCTGCGTAGAACCACCGCCGTCCATGGCGGTTCTGCTACGTTGAGCACTTTCAAAAGCGGCACGGATGCCGCGCGTATTAAGCAGAAACAAGTTTGACACCGGTCAAACTTGTGTTCAGCGAAGTACACGGATGTACTTCGCTGAACGAGCAACGCAGATGCACCGTATATTTCAAAAGGACAAGGGGTTGTATTTCTCATGATACACCCTCTCATATAAAAAACGTTTATCCTCTTCGAAAAGATCTTCAAACACAAAGCCGAGAACAGCACAGTTGCTTTTGGGGAGAAAATGGGAAAATAAGCTGTGTCCTTTGCTATGAATGGTACGGTGAGGAAAATGCAGAACAAATCTGAGCGATTGCCGTTTTCCGATTGAAACGGCATAACGGTCTCTGCATCCGCAGATGAGTATTTTACTGTCTACAAACAACATATACAGCCCGCTTGATGTGTATGGGTTAAACATCATAAACGTTTGCTGCTCAAATTCATGCAACCGGTATAGGAAAAGCGGAAAAATATTCTGTGTTACTGTTTTTTCCGCCGTAAATTGCGCGGCAGTTTGATACGCTGAGGGCAAAAAGTCGGTAAAGGGAGGCAGATGCAGATCTGTGTGGATAATCGAATCGAGGGGAAAATGTTCGTGTTCCTGTGCGGTAATCGGAGGATTATCCGGTATATGAATTTCTGCAAAAACATTATTTTGGGGCTGTTTTTCAGGGTCGTATCTATATGCAATATCGGGAAGCGTTACATAGCAGCTACCGACATCTGCATACACAGCCGTATGAAAGACAATGCTTCGTTTTTTATGATCAAAAAAAACAGAAGTTTTTTTTCCGATAAATTCGGGAAGTACTTGAAAATAGAGCTTGCTGTTTTTTATCGTATAGGATCCGGACGGTACCATATAAAAAAGCACCCCTGATTGCAGAAGGAGCGGAGGTAACTCCTGTAAGAATGCTTCAATGATATAGTCATATTCAATCCGTGAGAGCGGAATCTGCATATTCTGCCCCCTTAAAATCAATATAAGAAATTTTCCATACAGTATCTTCTTTTACTGCGCCGAATTCCATCATAATAAACAAGGGCTGTTCGTTATCGGAAAACAGGTTTGGAACATCAGCTATATTCTCCGGCATTTCTTCGATACCTTCTTTGACATCTTCGGTATCGTTGGTACTTTCAGTAGTTTCCATAGGAAGGGGCGTTTGCTCCGGCTCTCCAATCTGTGCAGTCGCATCTTGTGGTATCACTGCATCTTGATTTTCATTGGGCACTTCTACAGCAACCTGTTTTACAGCAAGCCGCATCAGTATTATTGCGCTACCGTCCTGCTTAAATGATGGGCGCCCATAAAAAGCATAGGAAAAATCCGGAAAATGTTCTATCATAAAACGCCCGAGATGCGGTAAAAAGGCTTTTTGTACAGTGAATACAGCGGGGTCAAGTGATTTTGCCACAATCGCTGCCGTAATGGTATCGCAAAAGCTTAATAAATCTTCCGGAATATTCTGATAGTCCAATATACCAAGCTGCGGTAATGAGGGCAAAATATCTCCGTCATCGATAGTATCTGCATACGGAATAGGCCGACCGCCTTCAATAGTATACGGTTCGGAAATGGGCGGAATGGTCAAATCATCACCCAATGCTTCCCATTGAATGGAGTCAAAATACGCCTTATTTTGATCCCGTAGAGATTCCGAGCAAAGCGGCAGCAGTATCAATAAAAAAAATGCTCCGCACCATTTTTTCCGCACTATTCTATGCCCCCTACATCTTCTACCGATAACCCATAGCACTCTCCGTCCCTATCGGAATTATACGGTTCAATGTGGATCACAATATCATAGACATTTCCGAGAGCATTGCGAATAACAAATGAAGTCTTTTCTGCAATAACATGCGCTTCACTTACCGGCATGGAACCGTCCACCTCGATATCCAAATCGATATCCCACAAATTCGCCATCTTGCGTATCCGCGCCCGATGAGGGTTTTTAACTTCAGGGATGGTGGCTACGGCGCTAAAAAGCTGCTCATAAAGCTGCTTATTGGTATTGCCGTCCATCAATTCAACATTGAGTTCAATAAAGAGTGTAATAGCCGATTTGATAATCCAACAGGAAACCAGCAATGCAACAAGTGGGTCAAAATACGGCGCGTGGAATAATAAAGAAATGATAAATCCGACAAGTACCGATGACGAAATGACGATGTCGTTTACCATATTGCGTGCATTAGCGAGTATCATCAAACTCTGGGCTTTTTTACCAAGGAGATATTGATTAAGCGCGAGGAGGAGCTTACCGGCAATAGATACCGCCGTTACGATTATCGCAATACACTGCGGCATCGGAAGCAATGCTCCCTTATGAACCTGTATCAGTTTATTGATTGAGGCGATAAAGAGTTGAATGCCGGCAAACATAATGATAAATGCCAACACCATAGAAGCAATAGTTTCGGCACGCTGACGCCCCCATGGATAGCGGGAGTCAGACGGCTTATTGATGATAAAGCTGACAAGGACTGCCATCACGGCGATACCGACATCGGTTGCAGTATCGATACCGTCTCCCAGCACCGCAAGACTACCGGTTATAAGACCAACGGTGAGCTTTAGTACGCAAAGCAGTAAATTACCGCCGAGCGCGACAAAAGAGGCGGTACGTACAATCTTGGTGCGTGTATCCTGTATAAGCGTATTTTGATCGGTCGGTTGCATTTAGGCGTAAAACTCTTTAATTGTGTCAGCAATATATTGAATATGTTCTTTTGTGATCCAATAGTGCGTTGCCAATCGGAAATATCCGTCGCGGTCGCACGGATTGATCAAAATATTTTTTCCGTGCATATATTCGACAAAGGCTTCGGTATCCAATTGTGCATCTGTGCTATTTTTGAAAAACACAAAGTTAATGTCCCTGCGATCATGCGCAATATCTATTTTATCAACATCGCTTAAGAGTTTTTCCAACATTCCCGCATTCTGATGGTCGGTATCGAGGCGGTATCGCATCTCTTTTAAAGCGATTAAGCCTGCAGCAGCAAGAATACCTGCCTGTCGCAAACCGCCGCCCATAATCTTGCGGTTCCGGCGCGCTTGGTCGATAAATTTGCGGCTTCCCGCTAAAATAGAGCCGATCGGTGCGCATAATCCTTTGGAAAGGCAGAACATAACAGAATCGACATGCTGTGTCAATTCCTTCGCTTCAACACCTAAAGAAACGGCTGCATTGAACAGACGCGCGCCGTCAAGGTGAACGGGAATATGATAGCGGTTTGCGCATCTCCTCACCTGTTCCATCTGCTCTACCGAAAATACTTTTCCGTTTGAGTGCGCATTTTCCAAACAGATAAGGCTTGTTTTAGGTTCATGAATATCATCCCCAATGCGAACTCGCGGTTCGATTGATTCCGGCAAAAGAATAGAACCGTACGCATCGATCGTTCGCAGTTGTACACCTGCAATAATACTCGCGGCTCCGCTTTCGTGCTGTACGATATGACATTGATCATCTAAAATGACCTCACTACCGCGGGGACAATGCGTGAAAAGCGCCAACTGATTTCCGAATACGCCGGAAGGCACAAAGAGCGCTGCTTCTTTTGCCGTAATACTTGCGGCATATTGTTCCAGTTCCTTAACGGTAGGATCATCTTCATACACATCATCGCCGACCGGAGCTTTCGCCATAGCTTCCCGCATTGCCTCGGTTGGCCACGTAACGGTATCACTGCGTAAATCAATGTAATTCATATATTCAAGTGTATCTCATAACCCCTTCAGATGCAATACAGACATTTTCAATATTCACGATATTTTGTTAAAAGCATTATAAAAGCATTAATAGAAATCTCTAAAAATTCGGCTGGTTGTTAGAGATACCCTATACCCACTTGAAAGATAGCCGCCGAAGCATATACTATAGGTACCTCTAAATGGGGTATCTTGTAAAAAATCGGATTGAATAATGATGGAAGAAAAAACGGAAGCATCGGCGGCGTTTTCGCGGACGCGAGCGGATCACGCAATAGAAATACTGGAAGATTATACGGAAGCTATCGCCAAAATCAGTAACGAAAACGGAAAATGCCGCGTTATGGATCTTGCACGATATTTCGGCGTAAGCCATGTGTCTGTTATTCAGGTGCTGCAACGGTTAAAAGCCAATTATTTGATTGAAAGCGGTACTCATAAACCGATATATCTTACCGAAGAAGGCTGTGCATTAGCACGCGAATGTGCTATCCGGCATGGAATCGTACTTCAATTTTTACTGAAACTCGGCGTAAGCGAAAAAACTGCCCTACTCGATTCCGAAGGATTGGAACATCATATCAGTTCCGAAACATTGGAATGTATGAAGAAGTTTATAGAAAACCTCTAAAAATCGAGATGCTATCGGTAGCATTCAAATCATAGTGGGAACCTCTAAAAACAGAAGTTTTTAGAGGTGAGCTTTGCTCACCGGTTTTCCTTAGATTTATTTGCGATGTATTTTTTATAAATTATTATAATATAACAATTTATAAAAAATACTCGTTATCAGCTTTGTTGATGAGGCATCTTCTAAAAAGCTAACCGAGTTTTTAGAGATGCCCAGTGACAGTCTTGACAAACAACCGTAGCCTGCACTACATTTATAGCAGAAAATATGTAGGATTTACTACATATTTTTAAGCGTTTTATGTAGTATATACTACTAAAAATAGAAATTTTATTCTGGAATAATTTTTCCAAAGGGAGCTTGTATGAAAAATCATACACAATGGGCAACAATTATATTCATAGCGCTAACGTTTATTATCGGTGCAGCCGGTATGATGGGGTGTTCAAAAAAGAATAGTGCGGTTGCAGATAAAGCGAATACAGAACGCCCCAAACGGGTGGTAACGACCTTCACTATTTTGCAGGATATGGCGCAGAATATTGCAGGCGATAAGCTTTTGGTAGAATCAATTACCAAGCCGGGGGCGGAAATTCACGAATATGAGCCGACTCCGCTTGATATTGTGAAGGCTCAATCTGCTGATTTGGTTCTGCGCAATGGTTTGGGGCTTGAACGCTGGTTTGAAAAATTTATGGGCAATGTAAAAGATGTACCGAGCGTTACGCTCAGTGACGGGATTGAACCGATGGGTATTGGGGAAGGACCGTACAACGGGATGCCGAACCCGCATTCGTGGATGTCGCCGAAAAATGCACTCATCTATGTGGAAAATATCCGGAAAGCCTTTGTGAGTTTAGACCCTGCAAATGCGGAGACCTATAATGCCAATGCAGCTGCGTACAGCGAAAGCATCAAAAAGATCGATACGTTCTTGACTGAAAAGCTTTCCGAAATTCCCGAATCGCAACGCTGGCTGGTCACTTGCGAAGGAGCTTTTTCGTATCTTATCCGCGACTGTAATATGAAAGAACTGTACCTGTGGCCGGTCAACGCCGATGAAGAAGGCAGCCCACAGCAAATTCAAAAGGTTGTCGATACCATTCGGCTGCATCATATTCCCGTTGCCTTTTCCGAAAGCACCATCAGCAATAAGCCGCAGCTGCAAGTTTGTAAGGAAACCGGAGCCTATTACGGCGGTGTGTTATATGTCGATTCGTTAACCTACGAAGACGGAGATGCCCCGACGTATCTCAAGATGCTGGAATACAATGCGGAAGCAATAGTGAAGGGATTTCAGGATAGTCTTGCACGGTAATCCGCAGAGATTTAGATAAACGGTGATGGCGGATGTACGGAAATATGCCCGCTGCAATATCGGGCTAATCAACAACCCCGACGCAAGCGTCGGGGTACAGTGCTCAATGTTTCGCACTGTATGTTCTATAAGGTGGTTGCAGTCGGCTTTAATACCCTTTGTTACGACGCAAGCGTCGGGGTATTAAACCCTCCGCACGAATAATAAGGAAAGAATTATGGACGGTAAGCAGGAATATCCCGTTGAACTTACAGTAAAGGATGTCAGTGTTGCGTACAATAATGGACATGTAGCCTTGCACAATGCTTCCTTTTCCCTGCAAAGGGGGACGATTACCGCATTGGTCGGGGTAAACGGCAGCGGAAAGTCCACGCTTTTTAAGACAATCATGGGCTTTATTAAACCGATGAGCGGATATGTAACCATCTGCGGAAAACCGATTGGTATGGCACAAAAACAGCACTTACTTGCATACGTGCCGCAGTCTGAAGATGTGGACTGGTCGTTTCCGGTTAGTGTGTGGGATGTGGTGATGATGGGGCGGTACGGCTATATGAATTTTCTCCGTATTCCGAGCAAAAAGGATAAAGAAATGGCCGAGCGCAGCTTAGAGCGGGTACAGATGGTCGATTTTAAAGACCGTCAGATCGGCGAACTTTCAGGCGGGCAAAAAAAGCGGGTATTTCTGGCACGGGCGCTTGCGCAGCAGGGAAAAATCATATTGCTCGATGAGCCGTTTACCGGAGTTGATGTTAAAACGGAAACAGCGATTATCGAGCTGCTGCGTGAGCTCAAAAACGAAGGGCATCTGATCTTTGTTTCTACACACGATTTAGGTTCCATCCCTGAGTTTTGCGACCATGTTGTAATCATCAATCGGACGGTGATTGCTTCCGGTGCGACGGAAACAACCTTTACCGCTGAAAACCTGATCAAAGCATTCGGAGGAGCGCTGCGAAGTATTAAGATTGATCATACCGACAACCCGGACGAAAGCTCGCACGAAATAAGGGTATTCACCGACGATGAAGGCGCGTTAATTACCAAGCAGGAGGGCAAACCGTACCTCAAGGGCATAAGAAATGTTGTTGAGTAGTGGCGGTTTTGAAAAAGCAACCGCGCCCGATATATTTAAAGCGGTTGCGTTCCTTTCTGTGGAAAATTTTATTAAAAATTTTCCACAGTTTATTTTGAAGAGAAAGGCAAACACATTAGACAAATATATAAAAATCGCAGAATAATGGAGGTTGTGAGACCATTTGAGGCTGTCCAAAAACTTCAGCTTTTGGACAGCTTCCTTAGATTTAGATGCGACGTTTAAAATTAAGTCATTGCTGTATAAAGACTTAATTTTAAACTCGACGGGGATTTCCCGAAAGTAACCAACTTTTGGGAAATCCCCAACTCTGGTCGAACAGCCCCATTATTCTGCGGGGTGTTAAAAAAATAGTCTGATGCGTTTGCCTTGATGGAGTGATATGTTATTGATTCCTTTTCAGTATGAGTACATGGTGAAAGCGATTTTGGTGAGCGGAGGTGTCGGCGGGGTGTGCGCCCTGCTGTCATGCTTTGTTGTGCTGAAAGGCTGGTCGCTTTTGGGAGATGCGCTGTCCCATGCGGTGGTGCCGGGAGTCGCAGTTGCTTACATTATCGGTATTCCGTTTTCAGTCGGCGCGTTTATCAGCGGAATGCTTGCGGCATTGGTTATGGGCTTTGTTAAAAACAAGACCCGGATTCGCGAAGATGCAGTTATCGGTATTGTCTATACCACGTTTTTTGCGCTCGGTGTGCTGCTGATCTCACTGTACCCAAGTAACATCAGCCTTACGACAATCATTATGGGAAATATTCTCGGTATTGCCGACAGAGATATTGTGCAAACGCTGATTATTGCAGGCGGAAGTCTTATCATCATTTTGCTGAAATGGAAAGATTTGCGGCTTTTCTCTTTTGATCCGTCGCACGCCCGCTCGATAGGACTGAACACCAATGCGCTCTACCTGTTGCTGCTCACTCTTCTTGCGGTTACGGCGATTGCGGCGCTGCAAACGGTAGGCAGTGTGCTGGTTGTGGCAATGCTGGTAACGCCGGGTGCTGCCGCATATCTGCTCACAGACAGATTTCCGATAATGATGGGGCTTGCGGCGGTCATCGGGACACTCACTGCTTCAGCAGGAGCCTATATCAGCTATTATCTGAACGGCTCGGCAGGCGGGTGTATTGTTGCGCTGCAATTCTTTTTATTTTTGGCCATTTTGTTCTTTGCGCCGCATCACGGCATCATCTCCGCGCGGCGGACGGCAGCACGTTCGATAAAAGCATTTTTTGGGCAAAAGAATGAGGTTTGTGCCTCTGTGTAATAGCACCGCAGAGGCACAACGGACGCAAAACTGAGGAGAGGTCTATGTGGTTAATGTCGGTTTTAGAGCCGTTTACGTATGGATTTATGATAAAGGCGCTCGTAATAGCGGCGTTGGTTGGGGGTGTTTGCGCCCTTATTTCGTGTTATCTGATCTTAAAGGGCTGGTCGCTGATGGGGGATGCGATTTCTCATGCGGTGCTGCCGGGAATTGTAGGGGCGTATCTTTTGCATATTCCGCTTGGGGTTGGGGCGTTTACGGCGGGGCTATTGAATGCGGCTGCGACGGGGTGGATAAAAGACCGGAGCCGTATCCATGAAGATTCGGTGATGGGGGTGGTGTTTACGGGGCTGATGGCGATCGGGCTGATTTTGGTGACGAAGGTGAGTTCGAACATTCACTTTATGCATATTTTGTTCGGGAGCCTTTTGGGAATCGAACGAGGCGATATGATACAGGCGATTGTGTGTTCGGTGGTGACGCTGGTTGTGGTGCTTATGAAACGGAAGGATATTCTGCTGTACTTGTTTGATAAAAACCATGCGCAGGCGGTGGGCTTGAATGTGCAGGCTATTCATTACCTGTTCCTTTCGCTGACGGCGCTGACCATTGTTGCATCGCTGCAGGCGGCGGGGATTTTGCTGACAGTTGCGATGCTGATTATCCCCGGCTGTATTGCATATCTTTTGACGGACAGGCTGAACCGGATGCTCCTTATTTCCGCTTGCTCCGCTGTGATGAGTTCTTTGATTGGTACTTACGTGAGTTATTACCTGAACGGAGCAACCGGCGCCTGTATCATTTTAACGGAGTCGTTCTTTTTTGCCTGCGCGATGGTGTTTGCTCCTAAATACGGTATGTTGGCACACCGCCGGGCAGCGCGGAAAGCACGTTTAGCGCTCGCTTAGGACTCGCTTAGTGCTTCAAAAAGCGCAAAGGGAGATCGATATCGCTCCATTCTTCTTCAGTCATTACGGTTATCCCATTTTTCATAAGTAAACCTGCCGTTTTCCCGTTTCCTGCAGTGAGTATTCCGGAAAAAGTCCCGTCATAAACCAAACCTTTTCCGCATGAAGGGGAACGAGCTTTTAGCAGGGCATCTGTACAACCATACTGCTGTGCTATTTCTAAAACTACAGCAGCACCTTTTTCAAATGCTTCGGTTACGTCATCGCCGTCACTGTTGATGACTTTTCCTGCTTTTATTTCTGCTGCCGAACGCGGTGTCGGTAAGCCTCCAAGCTGCTCCGGACAGACAGGTATTGCTTTTCCTTCTTTTACAAGCTGCTGCACGACAGGATTTATTGCTTTCTTTCCGTCATACCTACAGGGGAATCCTGCAAGGCAGGCGCTTACAATGAGCATAAGCGAAACGCTCCTCTTCACAGGTATATATCATAATTCCTGCATTTTCGGCGCTTCCGATAATGCAGGTAGCGCTGTTTTAACTACCCTTCCTGCGGTTCCGTAGACACGGCGGGAAGTAAGGTGATGGTTGTTGCCGGAATCGCCGCTCTGTCGTTTTGAATGCTTATCGTAAGTGTATTTCCGTCCGTGCCGATGACAGCGGTTGTATCCGGCGTAAACTCCCCCGCAATGATTTTGACGGCGAGGACATCTTCTATTTCGGTTTGCAACAGCCTGCGCATCGGACGGGCGCCGAGCAATGGATCATAGCCGTGCTTTATACAATAGGCGCGGGCATTATCAGTGATTCTAAGCTGTAACTGTTTTGCAGCGAGGCGGCCTGTCAATTTGGAAAGCTCCAACTCGAAAATAGCCTCTATCTCTTTTTCTGAAAGCGGAGTAAAGACAATCAGCGAATCGAGTCGGTTTAAAAACTCCGGACTAAAGATTTTTTTTGCTTCCAGTTCTGCAGACTTCTTCATGCTCTGATAGTCGATGGTGCGGTTTTCTTCCCGTGCAAAGCCGAGCGGTTCGTCCATCAAATTTCGCGTGCCGACATTGCCGGTAAGAATGATCACCGTATTCCGAAAGCTCACTGTATGGCCGAGGCTGTCCCGCAGTTCCCCCTCCTCCAGCACCTGTAATAACAGGTTAAAGACATCGGGGTGTGCTTTTTCGATTTCATCAAACAGGATAACCGAATACGGATTCCGTCTGATTTTTTCCGTCAGCATTCCGCCGTTTTCAAAACCGATGTACCCCGGAGGCGCTCCGACCAACCGTGCAACGGCATGCTTTTCCATGTAATCGCTCATATCGACCCTGATAAGGGATTCCGCAGAGCCGAAGAGGAATTCGGCAAGCGCCTTTGCGAGCAGCGTCTTCCCTACCCCTGTCGGTCCTAAAAAGAGGAACGAGCCGATAGGCCGGTCAGCCGATGCAATTCCTGCGCGGGAACGGCGCAGCGCATTTGCGATAATACCGATTGCCTCATCCTGTCCGATAATAGTTTTGTGCAGCTCTTTTTCGGTTTCGGCAAGACGCTTTGCTTCGTCGGAGCCGACACTCTTGAGCGGAATATCCGTCATTAAAGAGACGGTTTCGGCAATGTCGGCAGGGTCTACTTCAAGCATTGTTTCGTTTTCTTGGTTCAACCAGCGCATTTTGATTTTTTCCAGCTGAACTTTTAAGAGTTTTACTTCGTCGCGCACGACAGCTGCCCGTTCATAATCCTGTACTGCAACCAAGTCCTTCTTTTCGCCGGCAAGCTCCGCAATCCGCTGTTCGATGGTCGTGATATTTTGAGGCAGCTCGGTAGTATCCATTTTCTTCAAAGCGCCCGCCTCGTCCATCACGTCGATTGCCTTATCGGGGAAGAAACGGTCGGGGATATAGCGGGACGAAAGCTCTACAATCTTTTTAATGGTTTCGTCGGAATAATGAACATGGTGATGCTGCTCATACTTTGCTTTAAGCCCTCCGAGAATCGCACAGGTTTCTTCCTTTGTCGGCTCTTTAATCAGCACGGACTGAAAGCGCCGCTCAAGGGCGGAATCTTTTTCAAAATACTTGCGGTATTCGTCAAGCGTTGTTGCACCGATACACTGTATTTCTCCGCGGGCAAGCGCCGGCTTCAGGATATTAGCCGCATCGAGCGCACCCTGAGAGCCGCCGGTACCGATGAGGGTATGCAGCTCGTCGATAAATAGAATGATATTTTTAGCCTCGCTGACTTCTTTGATGATGCGCTTGATGCGTTCCTCAAACTGTCCGCGGTATTTGGTGCCGGCAATGACGGAGGCAAGATCGAGCGATATAACCCGCTTCCCGAACAGCGAGCGAGGTACCTGCTCATTCACAATCGCCGCCGCGAGCCCTTCGACGATCGAGGTTTTTCCGACGCCGGGTTCTCCGATTAAGACGGGATTATTCTTGCTGCGGCGGGATAAAATCTGCATCACACGGCGCATTTCCCGTTCTCTACCGATCACGGGATCGAGGAGGCCTTCGCGGGTTATCTGCGTGAGGTCTCTGCTGAATTCGGATAATATACTGTGTTTCTTTTTTTCCTGCGGCTGTTTATCACGCCGAGTATCCGTACCGCGCAGTTGATTCAGTGTCTGCTGCACATCATCGAGAAAAATCCCCTGCTGTAAAAAGAAATGCGCAAGAATACTCTCTTGTATCTGAGCAAAGGCCAGAATAAGATGCTCCGTTCCGGCGGCTTCCTGCTGTAGTATCCGGGCTTGAGCGGCAGCGGTATCGACAAGCTGTTTGACCCTATTTGATGAAGGAATTTCTCCCCTCACCGGCTCGCCTTCCCGTATCGGCGTACTTTGCTCCAGCCGCAGCTGCAGTGTCAAAAAATTGACATGGAGATTCTCCAATAAGCGGTATCCGCGCCCCAGTTTTTTTGTGATGAGCGCAAGCAGTATATGTTCAGGTTCTACCGTGTCGGCATTCACTCGCCGAGCTTCTTGCTGGCTAAAAACCGTCAACAATTCATAAAGATTCTGTGAAAGAGTATGCATAGTATGTCTCCTGTTTCTACAGTCCGTTTTTTGCGGAGTTTTGTATCCGCAGCTCAGCCCGTTTTAAGATCTCCTGTACTAAAATCGCGCGGATACGCTCAATACGAAGTTCATCCAGCTGAAAGGGTTCTTCAAGATGAAACGTACCGTTCAACATCAAAAAGGCGATATGGGCGGTTTGAGTTTGATACAGAAGCGCAAGACAGGCTTCCGGACTTAAACCTTCGATAAAGCCGAGATTGATGCCGAGTTTTATCTTGAATACAAGGTCTATTGTATCTTTTACATCGAGCAAGTATGCATTTTTCGCAATACTAAACGCCTTAATGACATCATCTTGAATACGCCACAGCTGCGTTTTTACCAATGAATCCCGCAATTCCCGCTCTTCATTGATGAGTTCCCGAATCGCAGACGTTATCATACTGATTTGCACCTCATCGGTATAGCCCGCGGCGCTTTTAGTAGAAATGAGGTACAAATAACCGAGCAGCCGTTTAGTATTCTGTGCATAATAGGCGTGTACTTCAAAATTTTGCTTTGTAAGCGCCTCTATCTTTCCCTGTATTTTGTTCGTCAGCGAATGACCGGGCAGCGAACACAAAACCGAACATTTAATCCCGCTCCCGATATTCATCACATCCGAAGATAAATACCCGAAATCCTGCACTGCGCTGAACTCCAGCGTTTCAGCCAATGTATCGATGATATTCTTTCCCAGCATAAAGCATTTTTGAAGTTCAAAACCCGCATAGAATGCTGAAAGCCTAATATGATCTTTCACATTCACAGTTGCCGAAAGAATACCATCGTCACGGACAATAACCCCCGTACCGAAATTTCGCTCCAGATTGGCAGGAATGATATTCCGCTCTTCAAAAATCTTTTTTGCTATTGCATCCAAGGTATCGAGCCGGATGGGATGAAAACCGTTGGAAGGAGGCAGATCTTGAAATGCAGATACGACAGTCCGGTATACCGTTTCCGCATCTTCTTTTCCGAGTGTCGGAGGAAAGCGGTAGTTCTTTAAATTCCGTACAATACGTACCCTCGAAGAAAGAACCGTATCGTTGTCGTTTCCGGAATAGGTATACCATGCATTCGAAGCGGCAAACATACTAGGATGACACCTCCTGTTCTTTTATCTTATCGCGGAGGTATGCTGCCAGTTCATACTCTTCATTTTCTACCGCCTTTTGCAGTTCCTCTTCAAGATGTTGCAACGAAACTGCCGTGCCCGAAAACGTTTCCGGCTGAGGGGGGAGATTTCCTGCATAAAAGACCTCTCCGGAAGTTTCTTGCATAAGTTTTAGTACGGTATCGCGGAAATAAAAAAAACAGCGAGGGCAGCCGAGGATTTTCTTTTCTTTGACACGGCTGAGCGGCATTCCGCAATCGGGACACGCCAGAGGGTGAACACTATCCCTTGCCTCTTCCGAAGTTTCTAATTGAGGTATAAGCCCGTCAAAAATAGCTTTAAGCGAAAGATGCATTTCCTTGTTACCGGAATAAAGATGGTGCCTTTTAACGCATGCCCTGCAAATATACAGTTCTTTAGCCTTTCCGTCTATAATTTGCCGCACGAGCATAGAGGCATTATGCTTTCCGCATATCTGACATATCATGCTGCACTACTCCTCAAGGTGATGTTATTTCCTTGCATATACGCTAGAAGCATACAGGCAATGATTGATAAAATCAAGGAGCCGGCAGTATTAAGGTTTTAATTGCTTCGCTATGCTGAGGGTTTTTCGTTTATTTCGCGAGATGCGGTATGCCGTTGGCGCTTACGGACAAAGGTCGCATGAGACATTCCAAGACTTTCCGCCGCAAGCCGCACATTACCGTAGGTTTTATACGCAAAATCGATATATTCTGCTTCTATATCCGCAAGCGCAGCCTTTAAATTGTGTACGCTATCAGGCTGCTTTACCGGTATGTACAAAGGTTCTGCCTGCTGTTTACAGGGAGTAATAAACGTATTCATAGCCGTAATCTCGTCGCTGTCGGTAACGATAACCGCACGTTCCACAATATTCCGCAGCTCGCGGATGTTTCCCGGCCACTCGTACTCAACCATCAGCCGGAGCGCCGCATCAGAAAAGTATTTACGGAATGCATATTTCCGATTGAGCTGTTCAAGGAACAGCTCCGCCAGCGGGATAATATCGTTGCGGCGTTCGCGGAGCGGCGGAATGTGCAGCGGAAACACCATCATCCGGTAATACAGGTCTTTGCGGAACTTCTTTTTTTTGACCATTTCCTCTAAGTTACGGTTTGTCGCCGCAATGACACGTATATCTACCGGAATGGGTTTTGTACCGCCGATACGCTTTACCTCATGTTCTTGCAAAACCCGCAACAGCTTTACCTGCATATTCAGGGGCAGCTCACCGATTTCATCGAGGAAGATGGTTCCTTGATCGGCAACCTCAAAAAGCCCTGCCTTGCCGTTCTTATCAGCACCGGTAAAAGCGCCCCGTTCATAGCCGAATAGCTCGCTTTCTATCAGATTTGCGGGAATAGCGCCGCAGTTCACACTGATAAACGATTTTTTATTACGGCGGCTTTGGCTATGGACATATTGGGCAAATACCTCTTTACCGACACCTGTTTCACCGCTGATCATCACCGTTGTATCAAGCGGAGCAACCTTATCCGCCATACGGATAAGGGAAAGCGTTACCTTATCGGCGGCAATAAAATCCGTTTTATCGAGGAATTGAGTTCTGATATGCTCCAATTCTTTATGCAGGCGCAGCCGTTCCTCGTTCCGGAATTCTATTTCTTCCCTCAGATGATGAATTTCAGTCATATCCCGGACATTAGTAATTACCATTTCGATCTTATTGTTCGGGCCGAATACCGGCGTACTGGTAATCAGTGCCTGACGCCCTGTACTGAATTTTTGCCGGAGCGTTACCGGCTTACCTGTCCGGATTGCGATTAAAGAACCCGACTGAGAGATAGTACCGCCCTCTTCAAGCTGCTTCATATTACAGCCCATGATATCGTCGCGAGAAATACCGGTAATCACTTCATAAGCTTTATTTGCCCGCAACGTATTGGCATCTCCGTCAGTGATGTAAATACCGTCAAACATATTTTCAATAATGGAATCAAGCTGTTTTTCCGCATCCAAGCGGATCGGACAAGAATCTTTTCTCAAACATTCATACTCAGCCATCTGCGACCCTCTCTATTATTTTTTTTATGATTTTAATGGAGTTATCTTAATATGCCGGATGAGTTCTCCTTCCATATCATATACTTGGAACATATACTCACCGATTTGAGCTTCGCATCCGACTGTCGGTTTTTTTCCAATCGCCTGTAAATAATTGAATAGATAACCCGCAACGGTGTGCCCGTAGGATTCGTCAAAATCGGCATCAAGCCGCTTATTAACCTCTGTCATACTGATACCGCCGTTTACGATATAATCACCGCCGGTTTCATGATTATGTACTTCAGGATCATTGAAATACTTACGGACGGCAAAAAGGATTGCGATAGCGATAACACCTAACAGAGAACTCTGCATACTGCTATGATCCATAATGAGCGCACGGGCAATCGTATACAAAAGCACCTCGATAGCGCTACCCGGCGTATGCTTTGTGAGCATCTTTACAAACTCGATACCGATAACCAGCTCGAATACCGTCGAAAGAAATTCCGCAAATGAGGGAACCTCCGTACCTGCAAACGTACTGATGATAAAGCCTTTCAGCTGTACCAGAACCCGAATACAGAGGAGTAATATCCCGATAATGACTACCAATGCGAGTAAAATTTCCGTATAACTCGCCATCAAACCTAAATATCGTCTAAGGTTTTGTTTGTTCAGTTTCGCTTTTAATTTATTCATTATCGAATATTATACACTGAAATTCTCAAAAGAAAAGAGTTAATTTAAAAAAACACCGAATGTAGTTATCCCGATAAGATAGTGCTAAAATTTGCGCTTTTTACCGTTTTGCGTTATACTTGCTACATGAGAGAATTTATGAGCCGTGCGCTGCAGAAACTGCCGCGTATGAACGATTCGCAGCTGCGCTCTTTTATTCAGTTGATTGTCGATGATTATGCGCTCTTTGATGCGATGATGGATTCGCTTACCAACGGCGTTATCATTCTGGATTCCGATCATACGATCATAAAAACCAACCGAGCTGCTTCACGTATCCTTGGCATCCCGCTTACGGAAAGCCCCGACCGACCGTTGTGGAAATCTATTTCCGATGCAAAGTTAGCGGATTTTATCTATATGGTGATACGGAATGAAGAAGCGAGAACGGCAGAGGAATTTGTTATTGTTGCCGACGAGGGGAACCAATATATTGAAATTTCGGTACTGCCGCTCGTAAAAGAAAAAAGAGTACGCGGTACGATTATTACCGTTGAAGATATTACGCAGCGAAAGCGGGAAGAAATCAATAACCGGCGGCTTGAAAACCTTGCGAGCCTTACCAACCTTGCGGCGGCAGTTGCTCACGAAATAAAAAATCCGCTTGCGGCCATCAGTATCCACGTCCAACTGCTGCGGAAAAACTTTAAAGCATGTAATTTGGAAATTAACGCAAAGGCGCAAAAACACCTTGATGTAGTGGAAGAAGAAATCGAGCGGTTAAATAAGATAGTCGTAGATTTTCTCTTTGCTGTGCGACCGCTCCAATGCGAATTTGCACCGGTCAATGTTAACGAACTTATCAAAAATCTTTTTACAACCTTTCAGGAAGAATTTTCCGCCGCCGGCATCTCTTTTGTTTCTCAGCTTGACAGTGAACTACCGATTATTCAAGCGGACGAACGCTTTTTACGGCAAGCATTGATGAATATCTTAACCAATGCAAAAGCCGCGATGATGCCTTCGGGCGGAGAACTTGGCATCACCACACGGTATGACGAAGAAAACGTATATATCGCCATTACCGATACGGGAAAAGGCATTCCACCCGATATACTGCATAAAATTTTTGAACCTTATTTTACAACAAAACCGGACGGCAGCGGGCTTGGGCTTACGATGACGTATAAGGTGATGAAAGAGCACGGCGGAGATATTCAGGTACATTCGGAAGTGGGAAAAGGCACCCGCTTCACATTTATTTTACCCATTACCCGCAGCGAAAAACCGCTCTTATTGGAAGCCCGCACCGCACAAAGCACCGACAGTACACGCAACACAGGAGTATAAGGCATGAAGTTTAAAATTTTAGTTATCGATGACGAAAAAAATATCCGCGAAGGACTCCAGATGGCGCTTGAGGACGAAGGGTACGAGGTACTGACTGCGGAAGACGGAACTGACGGCCTGCAAAAAGCGCTGTCTGAGGTGGTGGATCTCGTTATCACCGACCTGCGGATGCCGGGCGTCGGCGGGCAGGAAATTCTCCGCAGGGTAACTTCGGAAACACCGGGCGTGCCGGTTATCGTGCTGACCGGACACGGTACCGTCGAAACCGCCGTCGAAGCGATGCGCATGGGCGCTTACGATTTTTTAACCAAGCCGCTCGACCTTGATCGGCTTTCTTTGCTAGTAAAACGCGCTCTCCAGAACCGTGAACTGGTATTGCAGCACCGTGAACTTGTCGAGCAAATGCAGTCGGATAAAACATTCGAGCACATCATCGGGAAGAGCGCGGCGATGGAGCATGTCTTTGAGATGATCAGAAAGGTGGCGCCCTCCCGCGCCTCCGTGCTTATCACCGGCGAAAGCGGCGTCGGCAAGGAACTGATCGCAAGTGCAATACACAACCTTTCTCCGCGGAAAAACAACAGCTATGTTAAGGTACACTGTGCCGCGCTTGCGGAAAGCTTGCTGGAAAGCGAACTGTTTGGGCACGAAAAGGGCGCATATACCGGTGCGGTTAGTCAAAAGCGGGGACGCTTTGAACTCGCGGACGGCGGCACGATCTTTTTGGATGAAATTGGAGAAATCAATCAGAGTTTGCAGATAAAAATACTGCGCGTACTGCAGGAAAAGCAGTTTGAGCGGGTGGGCGGCGAAAAGTCAATCACGGTAGATACTCGTCTTATTACGGCAACCAACCGCGATCTTGAAAAGGAAGTCGCCGCCGGTACGTTCAGAAGCGATCTGTATTACCGTCTGAATGTCGTCCACATCCACGTGCCACCGCTGCGGGAACGGAAAGAGGATATCCCGCTGTTGATTGCCGCCTTTATCAAGGAATTTACGGAAGAAAACGCAAAACAGATTACCGCCATTGAGCCGAAAGCCCGCGCGGCGCTCTACGCCTACGACTGGCCCGGTAATATCCGGCAGCTGCGGAACTGTCTGGAAAGCGCTGTCGTGATGAGTTCTGACGATACCATTCGCCTATCCGATTTACCCGAACCGGTACGCGAAGCGGAGCAAACCTCTTCCATCCGCATCCAAATCGGCACTCCCCTCGCCGAAGCGGAACGGCACATCATCATGGAAACCCTCGCAGCTTATAACGGGAATAAATCGAAAACCGCCGATATACTCGGCATCGGGCGCAAAACCCTGCATAGAAAGCTCGATGAGTTTGCGGCACATGCTACCGATGCCGCCGGTTCGGGTGCGGAGTAACCTTGTTCGGAGACTTTCAGTTCGGAACAGGTTACCTTGAAATGCGATGTTCACGCATCATGCTATCTGTGCAATTTTGAACTCGTCTACCTGTTCGACAACGAAGTTATCGAACAGGTCTAGTAAACCGGCAGACAACATTGAAAACAAAGCTCTTACAGGTTTACGCCAACGACAAATCGGAAAACTCCCGGCCGTAAAAACGTCCGAACCGGATGCATATACTCTCCCCCAATCTCTACCGATCTGTTTAATGCCACAAGGCAGTTTACATAGAGGGTATCCAAATAGAGAAAGCCGCCGCTATGCGCTTTTGAAGCGAAATTCCCTGTCAGTATCCATGCATAGCCGGTATGAAAGGATATACGGTTTATAAACAGCGGTAAGAAAGAACTGCCGTTTTGCACGTCATAGCTGAAAAATGTAAGATCGCATACACCGGATATTCCTCCCGACACTTTACCTGTTCCAAGCGAATCAAATTTCTGCCGCATTGCATCGGTATTATATGCCGCAAAAGAGGGAAAATAATTGGTTTCCGTAACAGGGTAATGAGCAGCAATATGCGAATATGTTCCGTTTAAAGGATTAAACTGTGCATTGAATCCAAGATAACCGCTCAAAGTAAAGCGAAGCGGTACTACAGGGATATAGCCGTCAAACGATGCCTGAAAAACGGCAGCATTGGCTTTTTGTTCAACGCAGTATGCATGTGCAAGAGAGCTTGATATGATGACGCCCTGTAAATCCTTTGCAAAAAAAGGAGAGCGTATTATGCGGGAACTGCGGACATTTCGGTAATAAAGCTGCCCTTCATGTGCAAGTACCGTATACTTGTATGGAAGCGGATAGTAGGTTTTACCGATATCGGATAGAGGCGCTATCCATGCTGCTGTTGCCATATAAGAGAGTTTAAACATTTCCCATGAATAGGAAAGCGGAATAACGCTGCTTGCACCGACGCCAAATCCGGTTTTACGGTAGGTAAACGTCTTTGTATCAAGTTGATCAAAGACATTCATATTTAACGAAATAGGCTTAAAGTGATGGGCTGCATCGGCTTTTATTTGTGTAAAAAAGGGCTTTAGCAGAAATAGCAATGAAGAATTAACTTCGATTGTCTCCGTAGGATCAAGCATAGCCAGTTTTATCCCGATACCGTATCCTCCGTAACGCCGTATATTGGCAGGAATATTGGCTGTCGGCCGTACCTTTGCCCGCCACAGCCATGTGAGCGGCTGATACCTGCTCGGATTGAGAAGCTCAAGATGAGGAAGCTTGGTGGTCGATGCCGGTATATCCGGCTGAATAGTCATAGCTGCCGGCTGGATAGTCTTTACCGTAAGATCCGCTTCCTTTATAGTATATAAACGGTGATAGGTACCGTGCTGCCCTACGTAAATGATGGAATGATTGCCGACCTCATTCGAGGGCTGCTGTTTTTCCGGCAGTAGAATAGGAAAGAACACACCGCCGGAAATATCGGTTTGCTGTGTTTTTACGGTGCCGCTTTTAGGGTAATAAAGGCCGAGCCGATAGAGCATATTCATCTCAGCCCAAGAGAAAGCAAGGACATACTCATTACCGCTTTTTACCGATTGTAAGTAGCGGATTGCATACGGGATGTCTTGTTCGGGCAATGATGATAGCATGCCTGTTTCGGTATCGATACGTAAAATAGTACGTTTTACCCCATTTGCTGCAATAAGGGCAACCTGCCCTTCTCCGATATAACAGGGGCTATATAATGAGGCAAAGGATTGGCCGGGACCGGCCGTATATAAAACTTTTTTAACTTCCTGTGTAGTGCGGTCAATCAACACTGCAGAAAACGATTGATTTTTTAACATTATTGAACAGAGTGTCTGATCGTCGACAAAACACGCCGCCATACTTGATAGTATCGGTTTACCGATAAACCGACGTTTTTTCATATCAAAAATACGTGAGCGTTTTTGCCATGTCTTACTACTTGTTTCAACAGAATCCGAGACAGCAAGAAGGGAGCCGTCCTCCGAAAAAGACAGTTGATTTAACGAAAAATCCGCCGTAAAAAGCTTAATAGGGGCGGAGACTTCAATGGTATTATCTGCATTATCGATGTTTACGTGCGTAAAATATACTGCTTGATTGTCAAAATCATAATAGGCAAAACCGTCATGGGAAGCTGCAAGAGCGCTATATCCCGATTTTTTTGTCTGAGGGGCAAAGGGAACCGGTTCATTCAGTTTTTCCGGCATCGGAATAGTATTGATAAATTGATTCCATGCGGCGCTTACTTCTTTATCATAAATAGACTTAAATTTTCCCGGTATAAAAAGTCTCCATCCCAGTTTCCACAGTTTTGAATATGTCTCCATGCCATACAGTTTTTGCAAATAGTCGGCAAAATAACCGCCATAGATATACGGCCATAATCCGGTTGGATACATATCCCGTGCACTTGCAGCTTCTTTCCACGTTGGAGTTGTACCATCGATTTTATTCTGAATTAAATACTGCCGAATCAACGGATCATTCAAACGCCCTTGTCCATGCAAACTTTCAAAAGAAACAGCCGCTCCTTCTACAAAAGACATCGGTAAAATATTTAAAAGAGAAAAAGGAACGTCAAGCGTAAGGGCGTGAGTAAGTTCATGGTAAAAAACTTGCAAGAGTGTGTCGGGCAAATTACCGAGTGTTCCATCCGTAATACCAGCATCATAGATGACAATACGGCGATGCGGTCTCCGTGTAAAATATCCGTTGAGTTCTTCCGTATCGGATACAAGATACACCGGTATGCGCCCTTTGATTTTTTGCTGTAGAGCAGCACATATCTCATCGGCATAACCATCGGCATATTCTGTCAGCAGCGCTGCAGAAGGAGCCGATGCTTCCTTATAGATAATTTCAAAATACTTGGTTTTGACAGACTGAAGCTGTTCTGTAAACGCCGGAGCTGTTACAGAAATGAAAAAACAGAATATTACTAATAATTTCGATATATTTTTTCTATACTGATTCACGGTTAATCCTCAAAAGTTAATCTTCAAGTTCAGAATAAAATCGGTCAATGAGCTGTTGTTCACAGTCGGCATATTGTTCATTGATAAAGAGGTGCAAGTAGGTGTTTTTTAACTGAAGCCAACTCTCTGCTTCTTTTTCAGGAATAATCGGATAAAAGAACACGATATTACTTTGCGCTGCCTGTAAATCTCCGGGAGCATCACCGATTTTTAATATACATCCGTCTTTATATCCGCCGGTCTGTTTCAATGAGGCAAGCACTTGCTTTTTACTGCCGTTTTCTTGCGTAAAAATACCGTTCACAAATTTTGTTAAACCGGCTTGCTCCCATTCGGCAGTAACCGCCGCATTATTGGCAGAACTGACAACAGCTATATCGGCAACGGCATAAATGGTTTCGATACTTTCGTAAACATAGGGGAATGGAATTCGATCTTCCAGCGGTATTGAAGCAATAGTCTTATTTACATTAATCGACCATTGTTCTGCGAGTGCAAAAATAGGATGACCGATAGTTTGATATGCCTGCCTGATGCCTTCGTTTGACAACTGTCCGCCCGAATTGAGAAAGTGTTCATACGCTTCCAATCCGTCAACGGGAACAAAATGCTTATCGATATACCGACATACCTCAAAAAAGCCCTTGAAGCGATTTATTGCCCGCTTTTTGCTGAACAGGTTTACCTTATTCCAATAGTGCAGAATCGGTTCCGCATGATCCTGCAAATTAAATATTTTTACCAGCTCCGGCCCGAAAGCACGGTAGTGCTTGAGGTTCATTGTATCCATAGCACAGCCGTCGCTGTCGATACAGACTAAAAAGTCTTTTTTCCGTTGAAAATCCATTCCCACCCCTTTTATGTTAGGACGCCGCTCATCACCTTGTTATCTTTAGCAACGCAGCGCCCTGTTGTATCTTATGGCGCCTTTTTTAAGAAAGCATCTTTAAAGCCTAATTTTTGAAAGGTTTCCAAGGCTGCGCCTCGTTCATCTTTTTTCAGCGGTCCGATATAAACCTTGTAAAAGACATCTTTCACTGTAGAAGATTTTTCTATAGCAACGGGATACCGTTTACCGTACATTTGTACAAAGCTTTCCACATTCAGAATATCCTTAAACCGTCCGACTTGTACATAAAATGATCCCTTTGTCAAAACATTCGCAGTATAGAGTTCTTCTGCAGGCTGCGTAACGACCGGTTCAACAGGTACTGCCGGTTTTTCAGGTTCTTTCGGAACAGGGATGTATTCTCTCACCGGTTCGCGCGGCTCCGATGGCACCAGCATAACATGATTTTCTGTCATCAACTCATTTTCAGTAGTGTTATTTTCCAACTCTTTCTCTACCGCAGTTTCTTGAGCGACAACAACCTCCGGTTCGTCTTGCAATTCCTCCGTTTCTTCTGCCTGTTCTTCAGTCGGCTCAACAGCAAGAAGCTCCGGTTCAGCTACCGGCTCTTCCTCGTCTTTTTCAGGTTTCGCTTCATCGACAATTACCGGTTCCGGTTCAATTGGCGTTGACACTTCCGGTACCGGTGACAGAAACTCATTTAACTCCGACGCAGTTTCCGGAGCAGCTATTTCTGCAACTTGTAGTACCGGTTTTGTATATTCTCCGGAAGATTCGCTTCCTTCTTGCATCGGCGGTTCTTGCATGGGAGGGGCATCCGGCACCGGTTTTTCAGCCTCTGCAGAATATTCGGATGATGCAGAAAACACTGCAGGTTCGGGTACCTCGGAAACGGCAGCAGGAGCCGGTACGATTTCCGGTTCCGGTAAAACGGGTTCCGATACTTCGGCTATCGGAGCCACCGGTTCCTCCGGTACGGGTTCAGGCTGTACAGGTTCTTCAACTTCAGCTATCGGTGATATCGGTTCTTCCGTTTCGGTTTGCACCGGTTCCTCTGCTGGGATAGATTGAGAATTCTCTTTTGCCGGTTTTGCAGGGGTCGCCGTTGGAACAGGTTGTTTTTCTTCAACTTTACCTAACAGTACCGGATCGGCGCCTTCCTCGGCTACAAGCGGCGGTACTGATACTCGCACACGCGCGATGCTTCCCTCTTTGATTGATAAAGCTTTCGCCACATCGGGTGACACTTTTACCAGTAATCCGTCAGATCCCATATCGCCAATAACCACGGCACGGGATGTGGTATTTTGTTCCAAATTGGTAATTTCGATAAGCGTATACTTAGGGAATAAATCGCTGGAGGCAAAGAGCCCTGAAGGAAAATCTTCCTGTGATCCCGCAGCCGCATTACCTTCCCATATTGCCCACATCAGTGCAGCGCTTAGTACCAACATACTCAGGACAGTTATTGTTTTTTTGATCATCTGTATCCCCTTTTTACCCTATAAAGTTTCCAACATACTTGTACCGATAGCTTGACCGGCGCTTTTTATTTTCCGCCTTAATTCAATTTCCGGTATTGTTTTCGGGTCGATCTTCTCTTCAAAAATGATATTTTGAGAGGAAAAATCGATGAACTTCCATTCGAGGTTCTTCCATTCAATGACCGGTCTTTGTCTATTTACAGTATCGCCAAAAGCTTGCTGATATTCGCAATACAGCGCAACTAAATAGTCAATCGATGAATCGAAGCGTTTGAGCAGAGAAGCATTATCCTTGTACCGTTCATAGTTTTCTACTATATATTCGCTACTGGTTGCTATCATCCCTTGATCAAAACAGAAATCAAAAAGCTCTGTTTCAAGCGCTGCCGTAAGCTCGTCTGCTCCGGTCGGTGCATCGGAATTATAGATACAAGCAAAACCGATTGTTTTCGCATATACCGCACCATACAGCATAGTGCAGCATAAAAGCACTATCGGTATCCGCTTTTTCATAGTATATTCTCCGTAATCAATATCGGCAAAATAAAAAAAGGATAAAGGATAAACGAGACAGGGTAAACGCATCAGGCCGCTTTTTTAATATCCCCGCGAAAAAATTGAGACTATTCGACCAGAACTGCCAAGGATGGCATCGCTAAAAAATGTACATCCTTGTACATTTTTTAGCTTCGAGTTTTTCTGATGAAAAACTCGATACTGTTTGGAACCACTGACTTCCTATCAGTGCAGCGATGTTTTGGTGTACGCACCAAAACTCGCCTTCAACTGTTGTACACGGATGTACAACAGTTGAAGATGGTTCAAATGGTCTCACAGTCTCAATTTTTTCGCGATTTATATCTAGGGCACCTCTAAAAACTCGGTTAGATTTGCTTCGCATCCTTCGGAATAGAGGTACCCGTCGAGTTTTTAATAAGTCTATAAATATAAATGACTTATTAAAAACGTCGCAAATTAAAATCAAGGAAAACCTCTAAAAACTGAAGTTTTTAGAGGTTCCCTCTACTCTGTCTGATGCGTTTACCCTTTCGCTGAAAAAATGTGCGAAATTTTATTCGTGCGGAGGGTTTAATACCCCGACGCTTGCGTCGTAACAAAGGGTATTAAAGCCGACTGCAACCACCTTATGAGAACAACATACCCCGACGCTTGCGTCGGGGTTGTTGATTTCCTTAAAATGCAACAGTTGAACAAAATATGAATTTTGAAAACTGTTGCATTCGTGCGCGAAAAGCGCACACATCAATACGCAAGTTTTCGAAAGAAAACTTGACGGTTAAGGTGAGCGGCGTCATTGTAGACTCTCACCTTATACCTATGAAATTTCGCACAGAAGGAAGGCACCCGTTGAAGATATTTTTAATGCAGTTGCCATGGTGTCTTGCCGTTCTTTGTATACGGATTATAGAACCTTTCATTTACATTACAAACCATAGCTTTCTCCATGTCATAATTCCATCACAACCTTTCCCCTACCCGTGCAAAAAGCTCAACATAGTGCTGTGCATTCTGCTTGGACTGCTGCACAAAGGCGTTGTCTTCCACATAGCCGAGTACAGCATCCCGCTCCGCGCGATTCCGGTAGGTAATATCGCGGAAATGATTGGTGTAGTCTTTTTTCTTGGTGATAAGAACCTGAGCTTCGATGTAACGGTTCAAGCGGAGCGCTTCGTCAAGGTAAGCCTGCCAGTGCGATCCGGTAAGGGCGGAAACTCCGACGAGCCGACAGAGTACGCTATAGGCATGTTCTGCGCGGTCAAAGGGATACCGTTCCCAGAGCCGGTCGTATTCGGCGTGGATTGCGTGCCACGAAGTAAGCTCCCCTGCCCCAATTCTACTGCGAAGCCGGTCATATTCGTCCTCGCGTATCAGCTGCCCGCCTGCATTGACCCACGGGATTGTTCCATTTTGAATATTGAACCGGCTCCATACACCACTACGGCTAAGCACCTCACCGTCGGCACCGGTTTCATCGATGTATTTTGCCAAAACGGTTACCCCGTACCATACGAGCATATCGCGGTACGCATACCATGCATCAATGCCGTGCAGAATCTTCACCGGGCGGGCGGAATGTTCGATGTTTTCGGCAGTGAGGGGCAGTTTTTTCAGTTCGTCCCGTTTATGGCTCAAAAGATGTTGAGCGCTTTCGGGTTGATTTCCTGCCGCCGTCCATGCAGTTTCAAAGATGTGTTCCAGCAATTTCATTGCATACATAATTTCTCCGGCGGTATCGCAGGCAAGCACCTCGGTTTCAATCTTTTGCGTCTTTGTTTTCCGTTTATCCCGTTTCTTGAATTTATCGTTATTGCGGGCAAGCGCATACATATTATACATCCAAAAATAGGCAGGCATAATATCGAGGCAGTCATCCCGCAGATTATCGCTGACCAAGCTGAACGGAAAAGGAATATCCAGTTCGGCAGGATAATTACCCTTATTCAACAGCACAAAGGAAGCAAACCGGCAGTTATGCTTGAGCGTTGCGGATAGTCCCGGCCAAAATCCCCGACCGGCGATAATCTCTCCGTCGTTGCCGCGGGTATTGTGGTTTGAACCTACCGTAGCGGCGGCCGCCATATTGGACTGCCCCTGAATCATCGCAGCGATAAGGAATGAGTTGTTATGATGCTGCTCATGGTAGGGAAAGATCAGCGCATTTAATACTTCGCAGCAAGAGATGGTTGAATTATCTCCCATTACGGAGTGAATGAGGCGGGCGCCGTATTTGAGCGTACAGTTATTTCCGAGCACAAAGCGCACTGCCTTAACGCCGTAGAACACACGGCAGCCGTATCCGATAATCCCATTGACCAGCTCAACTCCTTCCCCAATCTGGGTCGCTTCTGCTGCGGAAGACCGGATGGTCAGATTTTTTAACTTATTGGCGCCCTTAATATAGACCGCCTCGCCGAATCGGACATCCTTGATAATCCTACAGCTTTTAATCACTGCGTTATCGCCGACGGTACCGTAATAACCGCGGGCGGAATCGCAAGAATCCTGCGTCAGCTTTTTCAGCTGCGCCATCAGCTTTGCATCGTCGCGGTACCGCGCCCACATAAACGCATCGGCGCAAATCATATCCGCAAAGGGGAGAATTTCCCGTCCGCCCGCTTCGTTCATCACATCGATTGTAACGCGGACTGCTTCATCTTCCCCGTCTTTAATGACCCCTTCGCCGAACTTGGCATGATCGGTTGCCGCCATCTCATCTATTCTGTTTAAAATGACGGTATTCCCGACAATATAGTGCGCAAGATAGGCGCAGTCATGCACGGCGCAATTTGCTCCGATATCGCAGGAGATAATTTTGCTGTTGGTAATCCCCGCGGGAACAATAAAATCATGGTAGCGCAGATAACATTCGGTTAAAGAGGAAATCCGCACCAATCCCGCAAAAAGTGAGTTTTTAATGAGCGACGGCGTAAAGGGATCTTCCACCAAAAAGGTATTCCAGTTAGTACAGGTGTTTCCGTTCTTGATGAGCGTTTCAACTTCGTTAAAGGTGAGCGGCCGCCATCGATGCTTTTCGGCAGGATTCTGCATAAAACGAACGGTATATTCATCCCGCCCTGAAGTAAGAAAAGATTTATTGACAAAATTGACCCCAAAGTTATCCGATGTTATAACACGTACCGGCATACTTCCTCCAATGCTGGAGCAAACACATTAGACGTCTTTTAAAAATAAACGGCCATCTCCTTCGTTGCTGCAAACAAATTAATCCTCAACGTATCAAAGATACGCCTGCGGTTAATTTGTTTTCGCTCCTTGGATATGCCCCGTTTCTTTTTAAAAGACAAACGGTAAGACTATTTTCAAAAATCCCAGCCTCATTATTCTGCGAAATTTGATTTGCCTGTCTAATGTGTTTGCTCTTTTTTTCGAAATCAACTGTGCGAAATTTTAAGCAAAATTTCGCACAAAAGGAAGGCAACCGCTTAAAATATTTACGATGCGGTTGCCGTATTTTTCCTCTCAAATCTAATATGAAACCGAAGCACTACGATTTTCGATTATGAACGCGAATCTTCTTTTTGACGGTTTTAAACCAAAACATTCGTAATCGCTCCGCATAAGAGTAGAGGCGATAGCGGAAGCCTCGTACCGGAATATCAAGTGTTCCTACTCGATGAATAATAGTTCCGCCGAATCCTGTTTTAAACCGATACAGACCATACATTGGATGGTGCGAATCGTCAGTAGGGGGAATTCCGTAGAAGTCATAAGAGCTACAGCCGTATTTTTGCGCATTCTGAATTGCCTGCCATTGCAGTAGGTATGAAGGCATTAGGTTACGGTGTTCATTTGAAGAAGCGCCGTACAGATAGACGGCTCCGCTCGAAGAAAAAAGCGTGATAATCGCAGCAAGCGGCTTCTCTTCAAAATAAGCAATATAAACCGAAATAAGAATATGTTCGGCGTCGAATACAGGATCGACGGCAAGCCGACAAAGCGAGCGGTAATAGTTTTCGCTATGGATAGCAATGCCGTCCCTTGCCGCAGTTTCACGGTAAATCTGATAAAAAACGGGTATCGCGTCTTCGGCCTGGCTTCCGGAAAAACAGCGTACCTGCACACCTTTTTTTTCGGCAAGCCGGATATTATAGCGCCACTTCGGTTTACACTGAGCGAGCAGTACGTCAAGCGGCTGTTGTAAATCAAGCTGAATCGTATCGGGCGGCTGAATATCGGAAGCTGCTTTACGCAAGCTGCACGGCGTTTTTCCGCCGGTACAAGGTATAAGCGGAAAATCTTGAGAAGAAAACTTTTGTGTTTCTCCAGTTTTCATTGCACACTCCCACGGTGGGTCAAAGCGAATTAAAAAAACATAAGCAGGCAGCAACGGTACAAGCTTTTCCGCAAGGTTTACCAGAAAAAGCTTCCGTTTTTCCGCCGTTTCGGGGAGGCTCGGATCATTCGTAATGAGGATAGACGGACCCATCGGAATATAGGCAAGAAAACCGAAGGGACTCAATTGCCGCAATAAAACCGTGAGTAAAAAAGAACGGGTACCCGGACTATGTACCTCATATTGCCGATATGTCCAGCCTTGCTCCTTTTTAAATTCTGCCCAAAAACGGCTCTGCAGAAAATGCTGCGCAGGAGTTTTCACCGTCATATCGGTACATTCTTTTATCGTCAATGTATTCATAGTTGGCAAAAACGATAGCGGAAAAAGAAGCTTTTGTCAAAGGATTGAAGGTGGTTTTACAGGGCTTCCGCATTTAAATTATAAAGCTATATATTATAATAACTTATGCGTCTCATTTTTTATTATATTTTATAGCAAGTCATTATCATACAATAATTTAGGCCATTATGATGCGGAATCCATGGGTGGTTTTAGCTTATCAGAGTACCACCTAATCTGTAGAAAAACAATCCGCTTACGCTCCCCCGCCCCATCCGCGCCATTTTTCTGCAAGCGGGGTTTGTGCTTCCGATGTGGAGTACGAAGAAGTAGCATCGGAATCTGCTGGGGCAGAAGAAATTTTAGCAGGAGTACCGGAATTGCAGACGCTTTCTATATCGGCACTCTTTAATTCCTTTAAGAAAGCGGCTAATTCCTCCGGGGACATTGTCTCTTTTAATGTATTGATTGTACGGATTAAATCTTGCTGCGCACCGCTCGCGGTTTCTTTTGTCAGTTGAGCATTGTTTTTTTCCACCTTTTCGCGGAGCCGTTTTGCATATTCGCGTCCGTCGATAGGTTTTGCGACAGGAATACCTGCCGTAACGCCGACAACCGCAAGCACCAATTTAAGTCCGACAAGTCCGCCTGCACTGCTCGCGTATTCAAAAGAAGCGCCGGTAAGATAAGCGGTTTTAAACACCTCATAATAGAGAATAGTAAGCGCACTATATGCGATAAGGAGTATAAACGCCGCAGCAAGCCGTCTTTTGGTGTACCATCCCATCGGCTGAATAAACAAATAGATAATCGCTGCAATCAAAACCAATGCAAAAAAAAGTTCGGCGCTCCAAGGCATCATAATAAAAGAAAAAGACTCCGTATGAATTACATTACGTAACAGATAGAACTGTCCGACAAGAATTACAAGAAAACAGATAACCGTCACCCCGCCCCGCGCACGGGTATTTGTTTTATTTTGTTTCATTCTATATATACATCCCCTCGTGAATTGCCATATTCGTGAGAAGTTTTATTTATTTAAAACTTCGCACATTTTTTTCTAGCAGACGGCAAACACATCAGGCAGATTAGATGAAAAGCGCAGAATAAAGAGGTTATGAGACCATTTGAACCGCGCAGAGGTTCAACTCTGGTCGAATAACATCTCTTATTCTGCGGGGGTATTCAAAGAAGTACCAGATGCGTTTACACCGTCAGCCTAGCAGGTTTCTATTGACGAGTCAACGGAACTGCGGTACAAAAGATACGGAGGATTTATGCTGCAATTCAATCCGGTACATCTTGCTTTCACTGTTATGATAATCGGCGTTATTTTTACCTTTATATTATCAAAAAAGGAGATCAAACAACTTCGGTCGCTTGCCGATTCCTTTGCAATCCCATTCGTTAAACTTTCAAACTATATTGCACCGCAAAAACCTGCAAGCTCATTGTTGATAGAAAAAACGGAATCCGGCAGCATTAGACCGCTGCCGGCAGAAGAACAATCGAAAGAAATACGCGAAATCATTAAACGGGCAGGAAATACTAAAGCGGTAAAACTTTTCCGTGAAATGGTGGAAGCCGAAGATACACTAAAAAAAGCTGCGGGGAAAAACCGACGTAAATGCTATCAATTTGCCGATCCTGTTGCCCGCATACTGTATATGACGCACACCTTTCTTACCGGCTGCGAAACTCTCGCCGCCATCGATACGGAAAACAAACTGGAGGAATTTAACAGCTTTTTGAATGAACAAGTATCGCATCGTATGACTTTATTGCGGTTGATCAGCGGTTCCCTTGCCGACGAATATCGAGAGCTGAATAAAGTATATGCGGTAGAGATGGAGCAAATCGAACGGGAACAAATGATGCTTCGACCGCAGAATGTTCAATAATACAACAACTGAACAAAGTATAAATTTTGTTCAGTTGTTGCATTTTCAGGAAATTCAAAACGATCCCTCTCTATAATATGTCCGAATAATATGTCCGATTATTTCCACAAGAATTCGGGATAATAGTTTTCTTTAATTTTTTGTGCTATTTCTTTTTTCACGATTTCGCGGTCTTCGGGATAGGTCATACCGAACCAGCGTTCATCGGTGGTATAACATTTGATTGTGCCAAGTCCTTTGGTAACCAGCGTACTGGCGCCTTCCGGCAGTAAGCATTCGGCTTTTTCGCTTGCAATATTCTTTTTAATAAATGCTTCAAAGAATGCATGGAAACCTTCAAACGCTTTCAGACTAAAGCCGAAGAGATTCATAGAAACGGTTTCTTTACCGGTTAAATGGGTTACTCCATTTTCGAGCTGGGAAAGGATCACTCTCTTGCCGTTTTCTTCACCGTAAGAAATCTTGGTATGTTCCTTCATAGAAACGAGCATTCCGTTCTCAACATTGCATACCCCCCGAGATACGGAACCGGATTCGCTCATCGTATTTTCCAAAATATAACCGACCATCGCATGGTTAGGGGAATAATTGTCTAAAGTTGACAAGTGATCTGCCATCGTCTTATATGCCTTACGCCCGTAATAGTCGTCTGCATTGATAATAGCAAAGGGAGTTTTAACGGAATTCTCCGCACAAAGCACGGCGTGAATGGTACCCCACGGTTTTTTGCGGTTTATCGTTTGAGGGAGTTCTTTAGGATCAATCAGTGAATCAATGGACTGAAACAGATATTCTGCATCACAATTGCGAGCAATTCGGTCAAATAAACGGGCACGGAAATCTGTTTCAATATCTTTTCGAATAACAAATACTACTTTTCCGAAACCGTTATGCATGGCATCATAGACTGCATAATCCAGCAATGTTTCATTATGCATCCCCACCGCATCTATTTGCTTAACACCGCCGTAACGGCTCCCCATTCCTCCTGCTAAAACCAACAATGTAGGTTTCATTCTATTTTACCTCCATAAATACTCACTTCTATACATTCAACGCTTCAAAGAAAACGCCGATTAACCCGTTTCAGGATCAATCAGCGTTCTAAAAGTTCATTAATCACACTATAAAAACACCCTAAATGCACATAAGCTTAAAGGCAACCTCTAAAAACTCAAGATTTTAGAGGTTTTCGTATGTTTACCGTTTGTTTACGTGACGGAAAATAACACGTTTTTCCATTGTTGTTGTAGTCTTACCGGTAGTTGCTCCTTTCAAATCTTCAACTTCAACGGAAGAAAAGCCTTTATCCCGTTTGTAATTTGAAAAGAATTCATACATAACCTTTTCAGCTTCATTTTCGTCAAATGTGTTCTTATCTTCTTCGTATACACAATAGTATTCTGCCCAGTTATCGGTTTTATAAATTTCAGTTAGATAAAGAGAGGCATTTGCACGCCCTTCAACCTTAATTTTTTGCTTTTTAGGCTGTACAGTCTGTGCAGACAGGACAACAGCGAGCAACATAAATGCGCATAGCGCAAGTATTTTCTTGTTCATTATAGATCCTCCTATAAAGTAATAAACGAGTTTAGTATATACGGAAAAATCGTTCTTTGCAATATCGACTGTCAGGGCAAACGCATCAGGCATTTTTTTAACAATCCCGCGGAAAAATTGAGACTATTCGACCAGAGTTGAACCTCTTCGCGGTTCAAATGGTCTCATAGTCTCAATTTTTCCGCGATTTTTATCTATCCTACCTGATGCGGTTGCCCTTCTTCTAAAATAAACCATTCGAAATTTTTAACAAAATTTCGAATGAAAAAGAAAGCAATCGTTTGAAAATAGTAGCGGTACGGTTGCCTTGTTCCGCGTTATTCACATAGAGCGATTGGAGCAAAGGTTTCGGCTTTAAGTGCGGCGCCGCCGATTAAGCCACCGTCGATATTTTCTTTAGCAAGTAATGTTTTGGCATTTTCGGCTTTCATCGAACCGCCGTACTGAATGACCATTGCATCGGCAGCAGCTTTTCCGTATAACTTCGCAATGACGGATCTGATATGCGCATGAATCGCATCGGCATCTTCTGGAGTTGCCGTTTTTCCGGTACCGATTGCCCAGACCGGCTCATACGCAATAGTAACCCGTGCCAGTTCTTGTGCGGTTACGCCTTCCAATCCTTTTTCGGTTTGAGTTGCGCAGACAGTTTCCGCCTGACCTGCCTCGCGTTCTTCCAGCAATTCGCCGACACAAAGAATCACTTCAAGCCCGTGCCGCAATGCAAGCCGCACCTTTTTGTTGATCATTGCATCGGTTTCCCCGTAAATATGACGCCGTTCCGAATGGCCGAGAATAACAACCTGTACACCGAGATCCTTGAGCTGCAATACGGACACTTCTCCGGTATGAGCGCCTTGCTCATCGGTGCTCATATTCTGCGCACCAAGCAAAACATTGCTTCCTTTTACTACCTGAGAAACGGCATCAAGAGCAGTAAAGGAAGGAGCAATCATGTATTTGTGCTTTCCGCCTTTGACAGCCTCCACCACACCTTTTGCCAAATCTACGGCTTCTCCCTTTGTTTTGTGCATTTTCCAGTTACCTGCAATAAAATATCTACGCATACCTTCTCCTATAAAAACTTTTGCAGGATGTTTCAACATCCGAAAAAGTTTTTAGCCGTGCGCGCAATGCGCGCACATGTAAATAATCAAGTTTGCACCGCAAACTTGAGATAAAAAGTACCGGCGACATCTCAGACGGTACTTTTTATCTCATCTCCTATAAAAACTTTTGCAGGATGTTTCAACATCCGAAAAAGTTTTTAGCCGTGCGCGCAATGCGCGCACATGTAAATAATCAAGTTTGCACCGCAAACTTGAGATAAAAAGTACCGGCGACATCTCAGACGGTACTTTTTATCTCATCTCCTATAAAAACTTTTGCAGGAAATATCAGAGCCTTCGGCTCTGTTCTGCAAAGAAATTCATTAACTTGTCCGCTTAAGCGGACAGCGAATCAACATCCGAAAAAGTTTTTAGCCGTGCGCGCATTACGCGCACATGTAAATAATCAACAACCCCGACGCAGAGCATCGGGGTATGTTGTTCTCATAAGGTGGTTGCAGTCGGCTTTCATACCCTTTATTACGGCGCAGAGCGCCGGGGTATGAAACCCTCCGCACGAATCAAGTTTGCACCGCAAACTTGAGATAAAAAGTACCGGCGCAATTTTAGGCGATGCTTTTTATCATAGCTCCTATAAAAACTTTCAGATATTTCATTATACCGTACCTTTACCGGTTTTTAAAGGGGACCGTTCTACCTGCCGTGTTCTATCCTACAGCGTAAACGGAATCGGGACTTTTTTTATTACATATTCTCGGTTATAATAGATCTGAGGCTGTCCAAAAACTTCAGTTTTTGGACAGTTTCCTTAGATTTAGATGCGATGTTTAAAATTAAGTCATTGCTGTATAAAGACTTAATTTTAAACTCGCGGGGATGTCGAAAAAGTAACCAACTTTTGAGACATCCCCAGGTCGCCGAGTTCTAAATCGCACAAATGGTACGATTTAGAACATCGCATTTCAAGGTAACCTGTTCCGAAACGGAAGTTTCCGAACAGGTTTAATAAACAAAAGAGGGATGATACAATGAATGTATTTGATATAATTGGTCCCATCATGATCGGCCCATCCAGTTCCCATACAGCCGGAGCGGTAAGAATTGGTTTAATGAGCAGACTGTTGCTGGGTACCCCTGCAGTAAAGGCATATATCAGACTGCATGGCTCTTTTGCGCAAACGTACAAGGGGCACGGAACTGACCGTGCACTCGCAGCCGGAATTATGGGTATGCAAACTGATGATGAACGCATCAGAAGGAGCTTGCAAATAGCCAAAGAAATCGGACTTGCCATTACTTTTGAACCGACGGTAATTCCCGATGCTCATCCGAATACGGCTGAAATCACCTTAACCGATGCAAACGGAAAAACCGTGTGCGTACAAGGAGCATCCGTCGGCGGCGGCAACATCGTTATCACTAAAATAGATGGTCGGGAGGTAAAAATTACCGGTCAATCTCCGACGATTATCGTGGTACACAATGACATACCGGGAATGATCGCCGCAGTAACTGCATTGATGGCTCAGTATAAACTCAATGTCTATAATTTCAACCTTGCTCGGGACAAAAAGGGCGGAACCGCAATCATGACATTACAGATTGACGGGCGCTCCCTTGGAGAAGACTTGCAAGCCGCTATCGAGAAAATACCCGGCGTTACCAAGGTGATTTTTGTTCGACCGTTCTAAAAAACGGCAACCTATAAAGGAATTCATGGCAACCGCGCTAATACTATCTGACGCAGTTGCTTTCCTTTTGCGAGAAATTTCGAAAAAATTTCTCGCAGTTTATTTTAAAAGGAGGGTAAACACATCAGACGTGTAGACAAAATGCTGCAGAATCAGTGAGGCAGGGCAACCATTTGAGACGCGAAGCGACGAAATTCTGGTTGAACAGCCTCACTGATTCTGCAGGGGACGTCAAAAATAGTCTGATGCGTTTACCCGGAGCAGGGAGACAGCGATGCTTAGTTATGAATCAATCAGCGAATTATATAAAACGGCGGAAACGCAGCATAAGCGTATCAGGGAGATTGTATTAGAAGATCAAGCAGCTCAGCTTGAACAGCCGGAAGAATCGCTTATTATGCGAATGGAAGAAAACTTGACAGTCATGCTAGAGGCAATTGAGAACGGTAGTAAACAGGGGGTTAAATCGACCAGCGGATTAACCGGTGGAGATGCATACCGTCTAAAACAGACGATTGCGGAAGGTAAACACCTTTGCGGAGATCTTATGTCAAATGCTATTCAGATGGCAATGGCAGTATCCGAAATAAACGCCGCGATGGGGAAAATTGTTGCAACTCCTACAGCCGGTTCTTGTGGAATCTTACCCGGGGCATTAGGCGCCTTGTTAAAAGTACGCGGTATCCCGCGGAAAGAAGTAGTACTGTCGCTGTTTACCGCCGGAGCTATCGGCATGGTGGTTGCAAATAAGGCATCGATTGCGGGGGCTTCAGGCGGCTGCCAAGCTGAGTGCGGCACCGCTTCCGCAATGGCGGCTGCTTGTATTGTGGAACTCTTAGGCGGCACACCGGAGATGGCAGCGCATGCCGTGGCAATAACCCTCAAGTGCATATTGGGTCTGGTGTGCGACCCCGTTGCAGGCCTCGTGGAAATCCCCTGCATTAAACGGAATGCTTCCGGCGTGACACTTGCTTTTACCGCTGCGGAACTGGCACTTGCAGGGATTAAAAGCGCAATTCCCGTTGACGAAACCATCGAATCTCTCAAACGGGTTGGTGACGGACTTCCGGCATCGCTTCGCGAAACCGCTCAAGGAGGTTTAGCGATAACCCCAACCGGTCAAACCTTTGAACGGCAAGTCTTCGGTACGCGCTCGCCACTAACCGGCAGTCCATGCAGTACCTGCGGCTCATGCGGTAGCTGATGAAAGATGGTCTTATATTACTTTCAAAAAGCTTAGTATAAAGACAATCCCAAAAATAGTTATACACGACAGTACCGTTGAGAAAATAACGACTTGAGCAGCAAGTTCATAATCGCAACCGAGTTGTTCAGCCATAACTGCTGAAATAACAGCCGTAGGAGAACCGTACAGAGCGATGAGCGCCACAATCTCATTGGCGCGAAATCCGAGATAAACAGCTAGCGTAATAAAGATCAATGGCATACCGATGAGCTTGCCTGCAACGGTAATCAACAGATTTTTAAAATTTGCCGAAACTTTTGAAAAATCAAGCATTGCACCCAGTACGATAATGGGGAATATACTGCCTACTTTACCGATATCCATCAACGACTTATCTAAAAAATGCGGAATAGGAGGGTGCAGCAAGGACATCATAATCCCTACAATAGAGGCAATCACCATGTGATTTTTTAATACATCTATTATCAACTTCTTTTTGTTGACAGCACAGCCACCATAAATTGAGAGCAGAACAACGGCTGCAGCATTAAAAATAGGAATAATAATCATAATAAGCATTGATGCCAACACTGCGCTGTTTTCTCCTGCAATATAGGAAGAAAGCGGAATCCCAAGCATCACAAAATTACTTCTGAATGTTCCCTGTATCATAACACCTTGCTTTTTTTTATCTTTTTCAAAAAGCGGTACGATGAAAACAAGCAAGAAGATAGCAGCTACAATACTTCCTGCGGCATACAGAACAAACCTCAAATCGAAAACTTCATTTAAATTTGTCTTTCTGATATTATTAAAGGTTACGATCGGTAAGAGTAAGTCAAAGCATAACTTATTTAATTGGGCTATCGTTTCTTTGCTAAAATACCCTTGTTGTTTAAGAAAATAGCCGAAAACAACTAAGAGAACGACCGGCATAACTGCATTAAATGCTACAAAGAAACTTTCCATGTATGCTCCTTACTCTACCGGTTTGTAAATTATTCGAGTACCCGTTTTAGGTAAACGGGCACTTAAAGGCACGAGCTTTTTACACCTTGAACTTTCCGATTTCTCCGGTAACGCTCGCTGCATTTTTCTGATTATTTATCGCGATAGTATTTACTTCTTTCATCGCGTTGTTGACTTCCGCTATTCCGGTCGCCATTTCCGCCATACTTTGTGTAATAACCTCCGACAGATTGGCAAGTTTTCTGATACCGGCAGAAATATCGGTCGCTTCGGATAGTATTTCATTTGAATCTGTTTTTACTTTAGATGTTATGGTATTCATTCCATTAATTACATTTAAAACTTCTTCACCACCCTGCATTTGCTCCTTCATAGTACGGATCATGCCGTCTTCTTGCCGATAGATAAAGTCCATCATAGCACTGATTTTTTCAAACTGCTCCGCTACCAGAGGGCCGGCACCGTTAAGACTTTCGATTTTATGTTTGAGTTCTTCCAAGACCTTTGTAATACTTGTTCCTTGAGCACCCGATTCCTCTGCCAACTTCCGTATTTCATCAGCGACAACTGCAAACCCTTTTCCCGCTTCTCCGGCATGCGCTGCCTCAATTGCCGCATTCATCGCAAGAAGGTTTGTTTGACTTGCCGTATTTTGGATAACCGTAATAGCATCGAGAAGCCCCTCGGATTGCTCCGTTACTACTTTTGTAACCTCAACAACCATAGCAACGGTCTCTTTACCGGTGTGCGTTGTTTTTTCAAGGGTTTTAATCGATTGAAGATTCTTTTCAGCCCGTTCCTGTAAAGTCTGAATGTTTTTTATGATTTCTTCGATTGAAAGGGATGAACCTGAGATACTTTTAGCTTGATTGTCAATGTGGAAATCAAGACTTGACATCGTTTGAGTAATAGCATCTATCTTTGCAGCGGTTTCATTAACTTCCGTATGCTGCACCATTACTCTATCTTTCACGTTTTCAATATTTCCTGTTATTTGATTAAGCGCTGCAGCAGAATCTAGCATCCGCGTAGACAATGTCTGGCTAACTGACTGCATGTTTTTTGCCGTATCGGTTATGACCGAAAAAGAAGCGCGGATTTTTTCTATTGCATTATTCATCGATAATGCGATAGAACCGAGTTCATCAGAATGCACTGCAGCTTGAACGGTAAAATCTCCTTCCGCAACTTTATCAAAAATAGTATGGAGCTTAATAAACCGTCCGAATAAATAGCTGAGCATAAACTGATTAATTATGATCATAAGTATCAATAGAACAGCTGTCCATAAAAGAGAATATCCTAAAATCGAAAGAATAGGCGGTATAAAATCTTTTACAGGAACTGCCATGATAGTATAATATGGCAAATCGGAGAGCTGTTTTTTTACAATAATAACTCTACCGAGCAAATCGTCATCATAGTATTGAAGATTGCTATAGCCCGTTAAGTCTGAAAGAGTACCTGTTACCGTATTGATTTTTTTATTTGTAAAGTCAACATTTGAACAAAGCGATATTGTATCGGTATTATCGATAACGCCGATCCAAGATTGCGGACTGGGCAGTGATTTATTTATTTTAGCAACGGCTTTTTGCAAATCAACCGCCATACCGGCGAATCCGATTGCTTCTCCTGCCGAATTAAATATTTTTATATCAAACCAAAAATTTATTTCATTGAGTGTTCTATTGTAATCGACACTACAAAATAACGTTTGCGGATTTTTCAGCATGGTAAAAAACCATGAATCATCGGCTTCGGTAAGCACATCTTTTTTTATCTGTTTATTATTATCAACAACATAGTAACCACCGGTTAATTTCGAAGCAGCAAAACAGGTAGAAAACTGCTCGTCTTTACTAAGTTTTAGCATTTTATCGATAACATGAGTACCGGTTTTCTCATCTTTTTCATACGCTTCAAACCAATCTATCAAATAAGGCTCTTCCGCTAAATCTTGTGAAAGCGCTAAGCCAACCGTAAGATTTGTCTGTAATTCGGAAGACGAAGCATCCAGCATAAACGGTACGGTTTTGTAAAAATTATTTTCAATGTACGCCCTCGCTTGCATAACGCTAAAAGCTAACGCTCCGCAAACAGCAATAACCAGCGTCGTTACCAAAAACAAATTAACTGATGTCCGTATTTTCATAGAATCTCTCCAGCAGAGTAAGAAAAATTTGAGTGTACGATAAGTGTACCGTATTTTTATTTTTATAGCTAGAGCGCGCATTGAATCACGTTAAATCTAACCGAAAAAGAAGCGGTGCATCACGTAAAAATCTAACCCAAAATAGAAGCCCAAAGGAAGGGCACAATGGGGTTAGACATGAAAACAAAAAAGAAATTGAGCGAAGAAACGGCAAAACGGTATTGTACGGCAGCAAAGAAACAAAAGACGAAAATCCTCGATGAGTTCATCGCAACAACCGGTTACAATCGAAAGTATGCCATTCACGTTCTGAAAAACAGTGCATACGTAAAACTCACGCACTTTAACAATGTCGCAAGACAGAGCGTACAGGTTATTACAAAGACACGTAAAAAGCGGAACTATGAAAAATACTACGGTCAAGACGTACAACAAGAAGTCATCCGGCTGTGGATTTTTTCGATGTATCTGTGTGCAAAACGGCTCGTGCCGTTCATTCGGGATAATATCGATTACTTTGCTCAAAAGTTCAGCTATGATGAAAAACTGAAAGCAAAACTCGCCCGCATATCAAGCGCGACAGTCGGCAGGATTCTTAAACCGGAAATCCCAAAACATTCCATCCGCGGTATTTCAACAACACGACCTGTAAAGAATCTTAATAAGCTCATCCCCATCCGTACCTTTTTCGATTGGGATGAACGGAAGCCGGGTTTTTTTGAGGTTGACACCGTTGCCAACTGCGGCATAAGTACCCAAGGACAGTATATTTGCACGCTTACCCTTACCGATGTTCATTCAGGCTGGACGGAAAATAGAGCCCTTTTAAACAAAGCTCATCGTTGGGTAAAAGAAGCAATAGAAGATGTGAAAGAGAAGCTCCCGTTTCAGATGAAAGGTATTGATAGCGACAACGGAAGTGAGTTCAAAAATACACAGCTGTTGCAATGGTGTAAAAGTAATGAGATTATCTTCACTCGGAGCCGATCGTATAAAAAGAATGATAATTGTTTTGTTGAACAGAAAAATGATAGTGTCGTAAGGCACATTGTCGGTTACTATCGCTTTGAGGGAGAAGCTGCGCGAGCGGTTATGGCTGACCTTTATCAGCAGTATAATAAGCTCGTCAATTTCTTTTTTCCTTCGATGAAAATTATTTCAAAAAAACGGATAGACGCAAAGGTCATAAAAAAATATGATACGGCAAAGACTCCGTATTGCAGGCTGATGGAAAGCTCTGATGTAAGCGAGGCGGTAAAAGCTGAGCTGTGCCGCAGGAAGAACAACTTGGATTTACAACAGCTGCTTGAAACAACGCAAAGCTTGCAAAGTAAACTTATCTCTATGGCTCAACCTTGGACATAGAGTGCTACGGTTAGATTTTTACTTGAGTAACCGCAATCCTTTCGGTTAGATTTTTACGTGAGTAAATACGGAGCGCGCATTGTCTTGTCTATTCATAATTATGCATAGCAGAAAGAGTTCGATGCGGTTGCTCTACATTAGTCTTGTTTGCGTATTTGTTTAATCCGCTCCCAATAAAAATCGAGTTCATCGGCTTTAAGAAGCGGTTCAGGCGGCGGCCGTTTGAGACTGTTATGCCGTTTTATTTCTTCCTGCAAGTCTGAAATTGATGATCGGGTTAAAAAAGGTTCGCCGAATGCAAAAGCGCCATCCGTTTCATCATAATATAAAGGAAGACCTTGTATCTTCGGGTATTTTTGGTGAGGATACACATCGCCAACGGCATGGGTTCCCGCCCCGCCGCCTTGCGGTGTAAGCGTTAGCTGCTGTATACCATTGCCGCCATCGCTGATCAATACGCTGCCTTTTTCATAGTTTTTAAGCTTTGACCCGTTATCAGTTATGCAGCTGTATATGGTATCATATTGCCGGATAAACTTCGGTACGGTTACTTGTAATCCGTCATCGAATGCAAACCTTGCATATTTTTCTTTATATTCAAAATCACCTGTCCAATAGCGGAATTTTATGTACTGTGTACCATTGAAGAAAAAGGCATCGAAAAACGCCGGAGCTTCTTGCTGATATATCAAAATACCATCTCGAAAGCCTTGCTCAACCCAAAAGCCGTCCAAAATCGCCGTTAATGGGGAGCGCATCGGTTGCGTATCTGCATTCGCCCCTGCAGATACTAAAGAGGATCGGCTTTGTTGTGTGTCAGTAACAATATTATGGGGTGTTTTTTTATAAAATGATGAAAATAATCCAGTGTTATGTACCCATACACTCGTCGTAACCGGTGTTCTAAATCCTTGATAACGGATATTCAATGAATAAATATTTCCCGTATCTTCTTGTTTTACCTTGACGGGGTAGGTACCCATATCCTCATACACAAAGCGATAATATGTCTTCAAGACTATTCGCAGCGTATCTTCTGTGGTTCCGTCTGCTTTCCCTGTATATTCAATAAAGCGTTCCGAATTTTCCCAAATACCGGTAAGCGGTTGAGCAGGGCAGGAAAGCGATAAAATAAGAAACAAAGATAAAATAGTATAAAAATGCTTAATACGTTTCACAGCAAAAATAGTATATCATACAACGCGCAGTGTGTTTAGCCTATCGGCACATTCTTAATTATCAATTAAAAAAACAGACTGATACGTTAGCCTAACCGGTTCCGCTTGAGCTAAGGGGATACCATCTCTCTTCATATCCCATCTTTTTCGGTTAGATTTAACGTGATGCAATGCGGGCAATTGACTAAGCCAGTCTTTTTATACTATAGTGGAACGCATGCTTTACGCCTCTTATGATAGCTTTTATTACTATTTGCTGTATAAAAGGCGGTAAATGCTATTTCGGGATTAAAACCCGATAAATAACTCCATCCCGTAGTAAATGCGGGGCTAATGGCCATCAGGAGGGCACATGAGAAAGTATGAATTGATGATTGTCTTTCCTATTGAGGAAGCGCAGTTCAAGCCGGGCATTGAAGACGTCCGATCCGTTTTGGGTGACTTCAGCGTCCAAATTGATTCCGAAGACCCGTTCGGAGATCGCGAATTAACGTATGAAATCAAAAAAAGAACAAAAGGTCGCTATGTATTGTTCAATATTCATGCCGAACCGGATAGGATTATCGAAATAGACCGCAAGTTTAAGCTCAATCAAAACCTTTTGACTTTTTTATTTATCAGAATTGATGAATAATTTAGGAGAATATTGATGGCAGATATAAACCACGTCATACTTGTCGGTAGGCTTACCCGTGATGCAGAGTTAAAATATACCCAAGGAGGAGCTGCCGTATGCAAGTTTTCGATTGCAATTAACCGGCGGCGGAAAAACGGTGAAGAATGGGTTGAAGAAGCAAACTATTTCGACATCGTACTTTGGGGCAGACAGGGCGAAGCGCTTAATCAATACCTTGTAAAAGGAAAGCAGGTTGCTGTTGAAGGTGAACTTCGGCAAAACCGATGGGAACAAGATGGGCAATCCCGCAGTAAAGTAGAAATTATCGCGAATAATCTTCAGCTTTTAGGGGGCGGTTCCGGAAGCGGCCAGCAGATGAATACCGGCAACAGGGAAACATATCAGCGATCAAATGCACCTTCGGCATATCAGGCTCGGCAAAATACGCCGCCGTCGAATGACGGTTATGAAGCCGATTTTGATAACGCCAATTATGACAATATTCCATTTTAAGGAGAATCGAACATGGCAGATGAAGCACTGAATACCACTGAAGTAGATACAAATACACAGGAAAATCCTCGTGAAGGAGGAGAAGAACGGCAAGGTAATAAAAAAGGAAAGATGTTTTTCCGTAAAAAAGTTTGCCGCTTCTGTGCACAAAAAGCAAAAATTGATTATAAGGATCCGGATTCTTTGCGGCGCTTTATTACCGAACGCGGAAAGATCTTACCGCGCCGTATTACCGGAACTTGCGCAAAACATCAGCGTAAGCTTGCGCTTGAAATTAAGCGTGCACGTGCACTTGCGTTACTCCCCTACGTTGTGGACTAACAGCTGATACTCCTAAAAACACCGGTTTTTAGGAGTGTTTAAATTATCTGCTGCCGGCTTCCAACTCCTGGAATCCGGTTGGCTGTTTTTTATCATTATGTACCGTTCTATCGGTACGCTTATAAGGAGCTTGAAATGAAAGTAATTTTAAATGAAGATGTCAAATACCTCGGAGAAGAGGGCGATATTAAGGACGTTGCCAAAGGATATGCTCGTAACTATCTGTTTCCGCGGAATTTAGCGGTTCCCTGCAATTCCTTTACCCTTGCCCATTTTGAAAGCCGTAAAGAAGAAATAGAGCAGCGGAAAGCTGTTAAGCGGCAAAATGCTGCCGGTTTAAAAGAGCAGCTTGAAGCGTTGACACTGACAATCGTAATGCCTGCAGGCCCCAACGGGAAGCTGTACGGTGCGGTTACCAACCAAACAGTTTCAGACGAGTTGCAGAAACTCGGATTTGAAATCGAACGGAAGCGCATTGAACTGCCCGGTCTTACCTTTAAAAGCGTGGGACATTATAGCGCAACCCTCAAACTATATGAAGCGGCCGTTGCAGTTCTCCCCATCGTGGTAGAAGCTCAGCCTGAAGCTGAAAAAGCAGTCGAAGCGAAACCGGAGAAGCGCTCACGCCGCCGTCAGGAAGAAACCGAAACGAAGCCGGAAGTAGCGGAAGGCGTTCAAACTGAAGCTACCCAAGAAGAAGCAAAAGCAGAAGAGCCTGCCGAAACGCAAGAATAACCTACTTCTCTTATATTTATTTATAGAGAAACAGCGGTGTATCACCCATCATAAAAGAGAAGTTCTGTTAAGAGCTTCTCTTTTATTTTTTAGGGCAACATGGGAACCTTCTAAAAACCTCAGTTTTTTAGAGATGCCCTCATATATAAAAATATCGAGGAAAATAAAATGTCGGATATGATAAAGCAGATGTCTTCATTAAAGGATAAAATACCGCCGAATAATACGGAGGCTGAGCAGGCCGTACTCGGAGCTATTTTACTTGATTCTGACGCCATCGGGACGGTTTTGCAGTATATCCGTGCAGAAAGTTTTTATACCATTGCCCACCAAAAAATCTTTCAAGCTGTTGTTGATCTTTATAACGGGGGACACAGGGTTGATCTTCTCGTTATCAGCGAACATCTGCGGCAAGAAGGGCTCCTCGATTCCGTAGGCGGCACAGCGTATATCGCTTCACTCACCGATACCGTCCCAAGCACTGCGAATGTTGCCTATTACGCAAAAATTGTCCTTGATGCGGCTATCCGACGATCGCTTCTAAAAGTTTCGCATCAGATTTATGCCGATGTCTTTGACCAAACCGTTGCATACTCTTCCGTATTGGAACAGGCGCAGAAAAATATCTTTGATTTAACCGATGCGGGGCAATCGGCGACCTTTCATACTCCAAAAGATCTTATCCTTGAAGCTATTGAGATTATCGAAGCACGAGCAAAGCATCGCGATGAGTTTTCCGGTATTCCTTCCGGCTTTGAATTTTTAGACAGCCTTACCAGCGGTTTTCAAAATTCTGAGCTTATTATCATCGGAGCACGCCCTTCAATCGGAAAAACGGCGCTAGCGCTCACCATTGCCGACTATATTTCAGTAACAAAAAAAATACCGGTGGCTTTCTTTTCACTTGAAATGTCCAATATGCAGCTAATACACCGTTTATTCTCTCTGGAATCGCGGGTGTCTTCTTCAAAAATCCGTTCGGGGAACTTACAGACTGCCGATTTTCAAAAACTTCAAGATGCAGCAGGCAGACTCTATGATGCACCGCTCTATATCGTTGATATGCCTAATATGAAGCTACTCGATTTGCGGGCGATGGCTCGGCAGCTCTGTTTGCAGGAAGGGGTAAAGATTATCTTTATCGATTACCTCGGCTTAATTTCTTCGGAAAATAATGCTATCCCACGCCATGAACGTTTTGCAGAGATTTCTCAATCGCTTAAAAGCCTCGCCCGCGAGCTCAACATTCCCGTCATAGCACTATCACAGGTAGGCCGCGATGCTGAAGGAACTGCACCGACACTTGCTAATTTGCGGGAATCAGGCGCAATCGAACAGGATGCTGATGTCGTCATGTTTTTACACCGAGAAAAACGCGAAAGCCCCGATACCGAGCTGATTGTTGCAAAACAGCGTAATGGTCCAGTCGCAACCGTTAATCTTGAGTTTATCAGCGAATGTACCCGTTTTGTTTCCAAAACGCGAAATGAATAATGTGCACCTCTATTCCGAAGGATGCAAAGCAAATCTAACCGAGTTTTTAGAGGTGCCCTAATACTGCTGAAGACACCCCAAAAAAGCCTTATTCGACGGTCATATTTATCGGAAGGTAGTCCTGCATAAGCTCAAGCCTTTTCGTAAAATATTTTTTTTCTTTTTCGTTGAGTGTATCGATCCACTCTTGCGTAAAACGCTTAACAACCGGATATGCCGGCTCGTTGTATTGGGTTATAAGCATAGGAAAAACCGAAAAATCCGCCCTCCCCGCTTTGTTCCGCGTACATGTTAGTTGCAACAGCACGGCATCACCAGTGTATTCACGATAGAATGCAGGGTCGTCATACCGTGTGTGCCAACGCTGCCCTGAAATAAAATTTCCCATAGAATACATACAAAAGACATTACACTGTTCCGAAATAACGGTTTCGTGCAAAAGAGAAGGTCGTTCGACCGTTATCATCTCCCACTGCTGCATCACATGCGGATGATGCGCCCAAATAATATCGACTCCTGCTTCCCCAAGTTGTTTAAACCACTTTTTTTTCGCTTTGGAAACAGTACGTCCGTATTCAGGTTCATTGAGATGAAGCCCCAAGACAAATAAATCGCAAGGATATCGGGTGCGAGCCTCTTTAATAGCCGAAAGGAGCGCTGCCCTCCCCTGTTGTGTCGGTGCACTGTAATAAAGCCGATTCTTTGATGAATCATAAGAATTTAAAATCTCGGTAACGGAACAAAAAAGTATATTCCAACCTTTATAGAAGAAAGGTGTTACTTGTATATGATCAGTTTCAGAGTTTTTTAAGCCGGAAAATATCAAGAATGGAGGAAGTATATCGGCGGTGGTCCGTTCTTTTTGTACTGTCCGCACCGCAGTAAGTGTCCCGTCAATACCTGTTCTACCATGATCGTTTGTATGGTTATTTGCAAAGCCGAGTACATCAAAACCTGCTTGGACGGCAGCGCGTAAATACGACGTATGCACATTAAAACAGGGATAGGTCGAAAGTGGCAGCGTATCACACACCGGTGTTTCAATATTTACAAAACTTAAATCATCATCATGTAATATTTTTTCCACATCTTTGTATATTAAATCATACATACTCATATTAAAATTTATACTATGAGCCATAAGATCGCCGGCAAAGGTCATTACAAGCGGTGGCGCATAAGAGGAATTTCGAATTGAACGAGTACTATTATTTGTGGAAGAAACGGTATCGTCTGAACCGGTTTGGCTATCATCGGTTTGTAGAGAAGCAGCGATAACACAACACGAAAAAAGAATAGGAAATGCGAAAGCGGCTAATCGGCGCATAATAAATTACTCCTAACCCTATTAGTATGTGGGGAATATTAAAAATATTCAAGTTGCGAAACAAGACTAAACATTTTTTTAGCATTTTTTGTTGCAAATCATCGCATGGATATTCGGAGGGTGTATCAGTACGGCTGTTATGCAATCGGTACTTCAGCCGTTATTGGCGGCAAAAACCCCGCAAGCAGCCCGCACCGGTTCCATTCTCGGATATATTATTGCAGCACCGATTTGTTTCTTTACGGCAACCTGCGGAATGCTTGCAAAAGCTTCGGGAGCTGATTTAGGCGACGGAACAAGCGCATTTGCCTATGCGATTAAAACCTTTACCTCACCGTTCTTCGGCGGTATTATCTTTGCATTCGTTACAATGATTATCGCTGCGACACGGTTGTCATCGTTACATACGGCGTTGGAATAATCGTTTCGTTACTGACATATAAAGAAGGCGGTAAATAATCGTATGCAGGAAAAGAAAATGTATATGTGGCCGTCTGCATGGGATCGGCCGTCTATCAACATGGAAGGATATAGGCGGAAGATCGGTTGCCGTTCCGGGGTTATTGAAAAGCTTAGATGTCTTGTTAAAAAAATTCGGTACAATGACAATGCAAGCGGTTGCACAAGATGCAATCAAGTTGGAAAATGGGGATATAAAAAAAGCAGGACATAATTCGGCACAGTACATACATCTATTGGCGGAAGCAATGAAGATTGCTTTTGCAGACAGAAGTATCGGCTTAGGTGATCCCGATTTTATCAAAATCGACACGCATAAAATTCTCAGCAAAGATTATGCAAAATTACAATATGAGCATATCAATAAAACGGCACAAGAGTATAAACCGGGCATCGACACTGCATTCGACGAGCATAAAGGAAACACCTCTCATTTTTCCATTATGGAGGCATAGGATTTGCGGAAATATAGTAGAGCATCTCTAAAAGCTAATCGAGTTTTTAGAGATGCCCGGTATTCGACTTCAACATACGGAGATGTCTCAAAAGTTGGTTACTTTTTTGCCAGCCCCGTTCAGCAGCAGGGCTTAGTTTAAGCTCTGTTCCCGTGCTTATGTCAATCGAGGTAAAGCGGCTGCTGTCCGCTTACGCTGAACATACGCCAGAACCGCACAGCATACCCCAACCGCAAACGCCGCGGCTGAAAATATCACACGCTGCATTCCGCTTTTCGGCGCGATAACCGGAAGGCGTGCAAAAAAATCCGCTGCTGTAAAAATTATCCGATACGCGGCGTTCAATCCGTATCCCAGCAGCGGACTACTGAACGGGAAGATAAGCGCAAGCGGAATGCAGATAAGCCCCGCGATGAGGAAAACCGAAACAAGCGGGCTAACCACACATGAAGCAATTACTCCCGCCGCTGCGATATTCCCGATTGCAGAGATAACAATCGGAGCGGTAAAAAGCTGTGCGCCGACAGACGCTGAAATACTGCCTGCAAGAGCAGGCGGTATTTTTCCTGCCATGAGACGGACACACGCATCGCCAAAGATGATAATCCCTGCACAGGCTCCATACGAAAGCATAAACCCGAGCGTTATTGCCTCGGAGCCGGCGATTGCGATATGCACAGTCAACATACCGCACAGCACGGACAAGGGCGGCGGCTTTAACCCGATCGCTTTTCCTGCAGCAGCGATACATACCATTCCCAATGCACGGTTTAACGAAGGAGCAGAGCCCGCAAACCAGACAAACAGGAAAACCGCCGCAAGCGAAAACCATGCAGCTCGGCTCTTATGCCCGAATATTCTGCCGCCTTGCAGCGCCGCCGTCCCGATTAGCGAAAGGTGCATCCCCGACAGCGCAAGAATATGAGCAAGTCCGGCGTTGCGGAACGCTGCGATGCATTCCGCCGGTAAGAACACCTTATCTGCAGCAAGCAGCGCAAGCAAAAGACCGCCCGCCTCCCCCCAACCGTATAGCATCCGCATAAAAGCAAAGCGGAAAAACGCACGAAGGCGGCTGAGCGGAGAGTCCCATCCGAGAAATACCGGCTGCACCGGCCGCGCATAAAATACCGTTCCCGTCTTACCGAACTTTCCTTGAACTGCAAGCTTCATTCCCTGTACATAAAACCGGCATTCTTGCGGATTCTGCAAATAGTCAGCAAAGGCCGCCGTACCGCGCAACAACGGAATCGTCTTTTCGGATTGTTCCGCTTCGCCGATGCGGGTAATACCTCCTGAATATGTTCCGCGGACAAGCGCTGTCGGAACAAAGAGCTGCACGGAACCCGATGCGGAAAACTGTTCACTGCGGCCGGTACTGCACGCAATCAATTTGACTGGTATGCGATAATAATCGGATCCAGCCGGAACAGCCTCACCGGTTAACTCTGCAATAAGCGTCCGTACCGTAGACAGCGAAGCAAGCGTTTGCGGAGGGCGCTGTTCTCTTTGCAGAGTACGCGCAGCATACGAGCCGATTGCAGCACCGGCCATTATACACAGCGCAAACCGTACCATGGCTCGTACTTGTTTCTGACGACAGTGCTGCGGTTGGAATTTTCGGTGCGTCAACTGAGCGGCTATCGGTACTGCCGCTAAGAACAGCAAGAAAGCACACAGTAATAAGAATGTCGTTATAAAGACAAAAGATGTAATTCTGCCGTCAGTTTGCGCAAATACATACAACCCGTAAAAAAACACCGCCGCCGCAACGGCTATGATCGTAACAGGCGGAACAACATGTCTATCCATACTTACCTCTTACGATTTCTTATACGACACGAGGCGCAAAATGGCTACAAATCAGCGGCAAAGGAAATCTAAGAAAAACATAACCGCCCAAAAGTTACGTTTTCAGGATTCCTTTAATTTGGTATTTTTATATGATAGAGCGTATGATTCTCCGGATTTCCCTTAAATCGTATCTGCTGTTTCTGTACAGTATCAGTAAAGGACAGAATAGAATGTTTAACAGAAGGGTTCTTAAAAAGAGCTTCTGAAATAACAATCTCATTCGGAAGCGCAGTATTTTTTATATCTATGGCAGTATTGACAGTCAAACCGACATAATTGAGCCGATTATTCAACGTTACCATCAGCACGGGACCACTATGCAAGCCCATTTTAATTTCCAGTTGTTCGTTTATCGGCTTATTTTGAGAGTATTTTATCAACTGCCACAATGCTTTCACAGCGGCTTGGAAAGCCTTACCGGGGTCGATAAATGCCCCCATAACGACATCGCCGCTTTTCATAACCGGCACGCCGCGGCACTTTTCAATCGCACCAAAAAGAAGCTTCACATACTCTTTTATCACTGAAAATGCTTTTTTATTGCCTAATGAAGTATAAAGTTTCGTCGAGTTCGTAATCTCCGCGAAGAGGATCGTTACATTTGTCAGCGGAAGCGATTGGTCACCGATAAGCACTTCGGAACTCATCAATTCACGATACAAATTATTTTGAATAATCTCAACGCCCCGTACCGCATCGGGGGTATCCCACGTCCGATATTTCCCGTCCCGGATGTTTTTACCTAGATCAGCAATATAATTCAGTTTAAACATAGGATCAAGCGTCTTGAGCCGGGGATGAATTGAAAAGCAAACCTCAATATTGGTGTCAAGCGTATTATTAAAGACTTTATTACAAACCGTACAAAAATTTTGTGACGAAGCTTGATGAAGAGACGGTGCCTCATACGCAATGTGCCCACAGGTAGGGCAATGATAAATCCACTCTAATACGAACACTCCGTCATAAACACCTTGAATAAAAATATCCAATATTTTTTCACGCGATATATCGAAAGCTTTACCGATTTCATAGAGAGGAATATGAAAAAGCAGCCGATCCGACACATTCGTTAAAAAAGCTGCAATTTTATCGGCCTCTTTTTGATTTACTTTACAACGTAATCTCATACTCATAGTTCTCTCCTTTACAAAGAAAGCATCGGGGTACAAACCTCAATGTTTCGCACTGTGTGTTCTATCCAACGCAGGCTGCAGGGGGCTAAACCCTCCGCACGAATAAAAACCATCATGATGAAAAACAAGGAAAGTACGGAAAAATCATGGTAGGTGGTACGAAATGCTTTTTAACGCACCATACTAAACAGCCGGTTTTTAAAATAGTTATAAAAATTTTGACAAATATTTGACAAATCGTTTTTTTCCATGTTATAGTAGATAGAAAATTGGTGGTATTACCACACACTGCTATTATATATATGAGATTACATGAAAAAGAAAAAAAAAGCAACTGTCAAAAGCAATAAAGAACGTTTTATAGAACAGATGGAAACGCTGCTGTTAATGCACCTTATCCTACCGGGAGAGCAGCTGCCGCCTGAACGGGAACTGGCACAGCAAATGGGTGTCTCTCGACCGGTCATCCACGAGGGGCTTTTGGAACTTGGTGCGAGAGGGCTTATTTCCATTCGGCCGCGGCATGGCTGGATTGTCAATAACTTTACAGAAGAAGGTGCGCTGCCCCTGCTTTCAAGCCTTTATCGTTTTTCGGCACCTCAGTCTGCCGCCCGTATCGATGCTGATTTGGAAGAAGTCCGCCAGATGATTTTGACAAAGTCTCTGGAACAGTATTTTGATTCCGATATGGCGCAGCAACAAACCAATTCGTCTCTCATCGAAAAATTGGACAAAATCTACAAAGAAGAAAAGAAAAATAATGAAGGACGTTTACGCCCTGCCGAAATACGGCGACTCACCGAACTGGATTTTCTCTTTTACCGTGCAATTATCGAAGCGGGCGGCAATACGATATTTCTCCTGCTTTTTAATTCGGCACGAGAAATCTATCATCAAAAACTTGAGCAGTTTTTTACCGAAAATACCGGCAGTATTCAGACGGCTGCAACCTTAAAATCTCAACTCATTGCTTACATTGCTGACGGCAACCGGCAAGAGGCAGTGGCGCTGCTTGAGAAAATGACTTCAATCGGCGCATATACCGTTTTAGAATCGAGTAATGGAGTATAGTATCATGAAAACATATCTGCAAAAACTCGAGCAAAAGATTATGAAACAACATCCTCAGCTGAAACTTTCGGCAGAATGGGATGGCCGGTCGGTAATATTGACCGGAGACGCTCCTACGGTTGAAGAACGATATGCAGCCGGTGTTTTTTTTGTAAAAAAATGTAAGCATCGCCCCGGATATAAGGGTTTAGTCAACGATATAACCGTTGCAGGAAAGGCTGAACCGCCGATGCGGATGCCGGAAGCGCGGGATAATCTTTTGGAAGGAAAGATTTTCGATATCGTGATTATCGGCGCCGGGGTTGTCGGATGCGCAATCGCACGGGAACTATCCCGCTATGATTTAACAATCGCCGTTCTCGAAAAAGAGTGTGATTGTGCAATGCAGGCGTCCTCCCGCAACGACGGTATGATTCATCCCGGCTTTGCAGACAGTCCTTCCAAAATAAAAGGCAAACTGAACACCCGCGGCAATCGTCTGTACCGCAAGCTCGACAAAGAACTCGGTTTTCAAACCGAATGGCCGGGCAGCTTTATGCTGTTTGATTCCCCGCTCCTGAAACTCCTTGTGCCGTTTATGCACTGGAGAGCGGCAAAAAACGGTGTTGACGGGCGGGTTGGATATCGAAATAAAAAAACGATACAAAACATGGAACCGAACCTGAGTACGGAATACTACGGCGGTTTTTGGATGCCCTACTCCGGCATTGCCTCCCCTTTTAAAGTAACAATTGCCTTTGCAGAAAACGCTGCGGCAAACGGCGTATCGTTTTTCTTTGAAACCGCCGTAACCGGTTTTGATAAAACGAACGACTTGATTTCGGCAGTGCACACAAACCGCGGTACGCTGAACGCCCGCCTCGTCATTAACGCAGCGGGCGTATGGTCGGATAAAATTGCGGAATTTGCCGGAGACCGCTTTTTTTCCATTCATCCCCGAAAGGGTATGGATATCATCCTCGATAAAAAGAAAAAAAGTTTCCAGCACACCATTATCGGAAAGCCCAATCTTCTTAACTCTTCAAAACAACATTCAAAAGGCGGCGGCATTATCCCCTGTATAGAAGGGAATATCCTTGTCGGGCCGACTGCGCATGAGATATATGACCGCGAAGACTACGGTACCGATGCCGAAGATGAACGCAGTTTGCTTGAACAGATGTCTATGAATAAAACGCTTTCGCGGGGAGATATCATCGCGTATTATAGCGGGATCCGTGCAGCGACGTGGGAGGAAGACTTTATCGTTGAAGCATCCGAAAAGGTACCCAACTTGATTCATGCGGCGGGCATTCAATCGCCGGGTTTTGCTTCCGCTCCGGCAATCGCGGAAGATATTGCGGCGCTTGCCCTCCGGCGCTTTCCTGCCACCCTCAAAGAAAAACCGGACTTTGTATCTCGCCGCGCCGCACCCCGCGAAACAGCCGCCATGCACGATGCCGAGCGGCATACGCTTATCAAACAGGATCCGCTCTACGGTAAAATCGTCTGCCGCTGCGAGCAAATTTCCGAGGGGGAGATACGGGATGCGGTACGCAGCTGCCTTGCGCTCGGTATGCAGAATATCAGTCTTGATGCGGTAAAACGGAGGTGCCGTGCCGGTATGGGGCGTTGTCACGGCGGTTTTTGTACGCCGCGGGTAATGGAAATCATCAGCAGGGAAGCCGGTATCCCGCTTGAGCGCATTACTAAAAAAGGCGGCTCGTCGTATATACTGAACAACCCGCTGCCGGCAGACAAAGGGAAAGCAACATTATGAAACGTTTTTACGATATTATCGTGATTGGAGCGGGGCCTGCCGGTATGGCTGCCGCTCTTGCCGCTGCCGAAAAAGCCCCTCAGTGCAGCATCGCACTGATAGAACGAGAAGAACATATCGGTGGGATTTTAAAGCAGTGCATTCACGACGGCTTCGGACTTATTCGGTTTAAAGAACGGCTGACCGGTCCCGAATATGCGTGGCGGTACCGCGATATGCTCATCCAACACTCTAACATCGACATATTCGTATCCACCTTTGTTATCCGTATCGTGCAGCAGAACGGCGGCGGCTTTGAGCTGACCTTTACCAATCCGCAGAACGGTATTTTTACCCTTTCTTGCACGGCGCTCATTTCCGCAACGGGCTGTAGAGAACGTACCGACCGGCAGGTGTTTATCCACGGCGACCGGCCTTCGGGGGTATTCACCGCAGGGCAGGCGCAAGCCTTTATCAACCTAAAGGGATACATCCCCGGTAAGCGGTTTGTCATTTTGGGCAGCGGAGACATCGGGCTTATTATGGCGCGGCGGCTCACCCTCGAAACCGCACATATTGGCGGTAGTGTGGAAGGTGTCTACGAGGTAAAGAGCGAACCGTCGGGACTTACCCGCAATATCGTGCAATGCCTTGAAGATTACGGTATTCCGCTCCACCTTTCTACGACGGTGAGCGCTTTGCACGGGGCAGGACGCTTGGAGGGCGTAACCGTAACGCAGGTTGACGGACGGATGCAGCCGGTCGCCGGTACGGAGCGGTATATTCCCTGCGACACCCTCATATTGAGCGTCGGGCTTATTCCCGAAAATGACATCCTCGACAGTCTTGCGCCGAAAATGGACACGCGGACAAAGGGGCCGCAGGTTAATCAATATATGGAAACAACCGTTCCGGGGCTTTTCTCCTGCGGAAATGCCCTGCATGTAAACGACCTTGTAGACTATGTTTCCGAGTCGGGCAGTATTGCGGGAGAACGTGCGGCGGCGCAGCCAGCACAGTCTGAGTATCCTACTAAATATCCTGCGGATATTCCCATCTGTGCCGATAAAACGCTGCTGTATCAAACGCCTGCCCGTATCGTACCGGACGGAAACCAAGCGGTGCTGTACTTCCGATCTGCAGCACAGCGGGAACAAGCGATATTGACGATTACAGCGGAAACAAAAACAGGCTCAAAGGTTCTTTTAAAAAAAACATACCGGTCGCTAAAACCGCCGGAGATGGAGCGGATTATAGTGGATACCGCATCGATACCGGCCTACACGCAGCAACTGTCCGTTTCGCTGATAGACGCAGAACCGGCGCATCGGGCAAAGGAGGCGGAATGACCAAAGAGCTGATTTGTATTGCGTGCCCGCGCGGCTGTGTATTAACCGTGACAATCAATGATGCAACGAATATAATAGAAGTAAGCGGAAACAGCTGTCCTAAGGGAGCCATCTACGGCAAACAGGAAGTGCTGTGTCCTATGAGAACGCTCACTACTACCGTTGCCTGCAAGCCGGCTCGGCATAATGGGGAAACGACAGGATTCGGTGAGCCTGAGTTTATCCGCCTGCCGGTAAAAACCGGATGCGAAATTCCGCTTGAGGAGATGACATCTATGATAGAAAAAATCCGCAGTATTACCGCCGCAGCGCCGGTGCGGTACGGCGACTGTCTTGCGCAGCTTACCGCTGAAAACGGGACAAAAATACCGATTCTCGCCTGTGCAAGTACGGAGGCCAAATGATTATGAACAATCAATCGACGATTATTTCAATCGACTGCGGTACCCAGAGCCTACGTGTTATCATCTTTGCGGAAGACGGTTCGGTACTTGCAAAGAAACAGATCATGTATAAACCGTGCGTCAGCCCGCGGCCGGGATGGGCGGAACAAGACCCTGAAGTATGGTGGGGTGCGCTGTGCACAGGCGTAGCGGCACTTAAAAGCAGTCATCCCGATTTAATTGCCCGCGCAAAGGGAATCGGCGTAACAGCTCAGCGGGACACCGTTATTCTCATCGGTAAAGACGGAAACGTGCTGCGCCCTGCAATCACATGGCTCGATACCCGAAAGGCACGCGGCCGGTATCATCCGAATTTCATTATGAAGGCAGCGCTGAAAGCAGTCGATTACTACGAAAAAATCATGCATTCTCAAAGCGACGGTCAGTGCAACTGGATACAGGAAAACGAGCCGGAAATTTGGAAGAAAACTTGGCGGGTACTGATGGTATCGGGGTATCTGCAATACCGGCTTACGGGAATTGCCGCCGATTCCCCTTCATCCTTGGTCGGACACATTCCCTTTGATCACAAAAAACAAAAGTGGGCATCGCCCGGACACATCACGGCAAAGATATTTCCGATAGATGATGATAAAAAATGCAGCGTTGTCCAAAGCGGGAAAGAGATCGGACGAGTTTCCGCCCAAGGCGCTCTGGAAACGGGGCTTCCTGCCGGTATACCGGTCATCGCCTGCGGCAGTGATAAGGCATGCGAAACGCTCGGTATGGGATGCCTCGATGCGGAAACGGCATCCCTCAGTTTCGGCACAACGGCGACGGTAGAAATATGCACCGACCGCTACACGGAACCTATCCGCTTCCTGCCCGCATACAGCGCCGCCTATCCCGGGCGTTGGGTACCGGAAATCGAAATATTCCGCGGCTACTGGATGATCAGCTGGTTTAAGGACGAGCTCGGCTATGAGGAACGGGCAAAGGCGACGGCAACCGGTATTATTCCGGAGCAAATTATGGATCGTCTCCTCGACTCCTCACCACCCGGCTGCTACGGCCTGATGCTGCAACCGTATTGGGGAGCAAGCCTCAAAGATCATTATGCAAAAGGCTCGATGATCGGGTTCGGTGACGTACACGGACGGCACGCAATATACAGGGCAATCATCGAAGGGCTTGCCTACTCGCTGCGGGAGGGATTGGAACAACTGCAACGGCAAAGCGGCATTCCCGTACAAAAGGTTGCCGTTTCGGGCGGCGCCTCGCAGAGCGACCGTATCTGCAGTATCACGGCGGATATTTTAAACAAGCCGCTTGTCCGCGGTGCGACAACGGAAACTTCCGCACTGGGTGCCGCAATCTTAACGGCGTACGGAACAGGGTGTTATTCCAGCATCGAAGAAAGCGCCAAAAACATGGTTCATATCGCACGGGAATTTACCCCTTCACCGGATAACCGTGAATTATATGATGAACTCTATAAAATATACACGCAGATATATCCTATCCTCAAGCACATATATAAACGGATACGGGAAGTAACCGGTTATCCGTCATAAAAAGTAGTATCGAGAGCATCTAAAAATATCATCGAGTTTTAAGAGGTGCTCTATTATAAATTCAAATAGGAGATGGCTATGGCAGAACGTAAGGTATACAAGAATTTTAAACCGGAATGGGAGCAAGTTCCCCCGCCGCCGGCTTCATTCCGTTCGATTTTAAAATGGGGAGATCCCAACGAATTTAAAGAACCGAATGAAAGGCTCTTTACCTTTATGAAAGGTGAGCTCGGCTTAACCGATGCAGATTTTCAGCGGAAGGGCGCCGACGGACATGAAGCGGTACCCGAAACATTAGCGACGCCGCCGCTCGAACCGGAGCATGTCGCATTCTTTGAATCCGTGTGCGGTAAAGAGAATGTAAGCACCAAGGGATACAACCGGCTTTCCGTAGCTTACGGCAAAACCATGTACGACCTCTACCGGCTGCGGGAGAACATCACCGAAAATGCCCCGCAGGCAGTGCTCTATCCTTCAAGTCATGAAGAAATCGTGCAGATTGTCGAATACTGCCAAAAGCAGCACATCCCCCTCTATGTATACGGCGGCGGCTCTTCCGTTACCCGCGGCGTGGAAGCGTTTAAGGGCGGCATCAGCCTTGATATGCGGCGGAACTTTAATAAAGTGATTAACTTTAACGAAACCGATCAAACCATCACGGTTGAAGCGGGAATGTCCGGCCCCCAGCTCGAAAAAATCTTGAGCGAAGCAAAAACCCGGTTCGGCGCACGGCACGTTTACACCTGCGGACACTTTCCGCAGTCGTTTGAATACTCCTCCGTCGGCGGCTGGACGGTAACGAGGGGCGCCGGTCAGAACTCAACCTATTACGGTAATATTCACGATATCGTGATGGGGCAGACTTATGTTACCCCCGCCGGCATCATTAAAAGCTACGGACTTCCCGCCCACGCAGTCGGCCCTGATATCGATGAGCTGATGATGGGGTCGGAGGGAGCGTTCGGCGTACTGACGCATGTAACGCTGAAAATTTCCCGCCTGACTGCGGAGAACCGCCGGTATTTCAGTTTTATGTTTAAGGACTGGCAGAGCGGACGCGACGCCGCGCGGGAAATTATGCAAGCCGAAGCAGGCTATCCTTCCGTGTTCCGCCTATCCGACCCCGAAGAAACCGATGCAATGATGAAGCTCTACGGCGTGGAAGGCACCCCGCTCGAAAGCTTGATGAACCTCCGCGGATACAAAGCGCATGACCGCTGTATGTTTTTAGGCTGGACGGAAGGAGAACGAGGCTTTTCTTCAAATCTCTTCCGCATCGTAAAAAAAATCAGCAAAGCTCACGGTGGATTATACCTCACCGGCTATCCCGCGCACAAATGGGAAGAAGGCCGCTTTACCGACCCCTATTTACGGGAATCGCTGCAGGACTACGGCATTATCATCGACACGATGGAATGCTCCGTTACATGGGAGATGATGGGCAGGGTGCATGAAAAGGTACGCGCCTTTGCAAAATCCCGCCCGCACACGGTCTGTATGACACACCTTTCCCATGCGTATGAGCAGGGAGCCAATCTCTATTTTATCTTTATTGGGAAATTCCGTGATAAAGAAGAATATGCAGAATATCAGTTCGGTATCTTTGATAATATCATGGAACAGGGCGCTGCAATGAGCCATCACCACGGTGTCGGCAAGATGACGGCGGCATGGGTGGAGCAGTCGATCGGCACGGATAGGCTGAACATTTTCCGTGCGTTAAAAAAGCATTTTGACCCCGACAACATTATGAACCCGGGCGGCACCCTCGGCATCGACATGACCGAAGAGCAAAAGCGCAAACCGAAGTTCTGCAGCAGAACATGGGATAATCCTGCGTATTAAGGGGTATTGCTCAAAATAACGGAGCCGATAAAAATAAAAAAAGCCGATTAAACCGTACAGTCTAATCGGCTTTCGTTTTTAATGCAATTCTTCAAACCCGTAGGCTTCTTCTTTCGTATTAAAGAAATAGTTATAGGCTTTGGAAGCCTCTACTGTAATTTCCTGTTTACTTGCACCGTAGGTTGTTGTAACGGAACGAGACAGAACCCCCGGTCGAGTTTTTGAAAAAGACGATTCGACGATATGCGTTCCGGGAGTAACATAGAATCCGGTTGAAAGTTTTTCTCTAAAGTAGAGCGGAGGCTCCCCGTCAACACTGCTGACGGTTATCTGCTGTGCCGCGCTCGCCAGCATACCGGTTACCGAACTTGTTTTACCGATATACACTTTTACCGCATCGGGATGCTCATTCAGCCAATTTGTAACACGCTGTTTATCCTTCTTTGTTTTAAAGATTGCAAATGCAAAATAAGCGAGCAGCCCTATCGGAATAAGAATAAAATAATAGATATGTGAAAAACTTGTATTACTCATGATGGTGTCCATGTGTTTTCTCCTTTACGGTTGTCAATTTAGCCGGTTCATCAGTATTTTCCGTGTTGAGTTTAGTTACGGAATCTCTATTGATTCCCAAATCATCCAATAACTTTATAAACTGCGTAATACCGATTAATTCGCAGTCAATCAGTACTTCATTTTCTCCCTGCCGGGTAAGATAGAGCGAACATTCCGTATCACCGCCCGAACTAACGGTTTTTGCCCGTATCGCTGTAGCGGAAATCGAATAGGTATCGATTTTATTACCCTTTTTTATTGTCAATGTATCGCCGTCGGTTTCTATAACAATCATATTACCGATAATTACCAACCAAATATAGCCGGCGAAAGTTGCTAAAGCTATCAATAGCAACAATACAAAACTTTTAAGCCAAATTGATGCAATAAAAGTCACAAAGAGAGCTGCCCCCGCACCAAAAACAAGATTCACAAGTACTCTGTGCGGGCGTGTCTTATAGACATTGCTCATTTTTTCCTCCTATAAAAATTTTCGGAATCGAAGGCACTATTATAATTGAGCCATTCGCTTTGTCAACCCAGTCTAATTACTGTTACTATGATGATAATGCCGGGTACATATTGAAATTCTTTTCTATTCTATGGCATACTACGTTCCATAAGGAGTGTAAAATAAAAGCCGTACAAATAGCACGGCTTTTATTTACCTAAGTTTTGGGAGGGTACGATGGAATTTATACGTCAAGAAAATAGAATTTATGCGGAAAACGATGCCGGAAAAGTTATTGCCGAGGTCACATTTCCGCAGGAGAATGCGTCGACAGTTTGCCTCGACCACACCTTTGTCGATAACTCTTTACGCGGGCAAGGCATTGCAGGGAAACTCGTTAAAGAAGTCGTAGACTATGCCCAAAAGAACGGGAAGAAGATACGTCCTCAATGCTCGTATGCAGCCGATTGGTTCAACAAACATTCGGAATACGCCGGTTTAGTCGCACATTAAAACACAACGACGCAGAGTGATGGAATATTACCACCTGTGCACGAATAAAAAGAGCCTTTAAAAAGTAATATGATAAATTATTTCCGTAAAGAAAAAGCCGATAGAAATTTTCAGTTTTTTAGAGGTTCCTAGGAGACATCTATGAACATTGATAGAAATACAGCAGAGGCATTACTCAACCAATATGTTACAACTGAACATATCATAGCGCATTCCTTTGCTGTTGAAGCTGTTATGCGTGCGCTCGCAAAACGGCTTAATCCGACAGATGAGGAACTCTGGGGAATTACCGGCCTGCTTCACGATTTGGATATGGACGTTTCAAACTGGCAAGAGCACCCTGAACGGCACGGTCCCGTAACGGTTGAGCTGTTAAAGAAACAGAATTTCGGCTGCGAGGAAATGTACAGCGCCATTATCGCTCACAATCCCGATACGGGCGCCGTACCGCAAACGCTTTTCGAAAAAGCACTCTATGCAGCCGACCCTATTACCGGATTTATTACTGCCGTTACACTTGTTTATCCCGATAAAAAGATTACAAGCGTTAAGGTTAAATCCATTGTCAAGAAAATGAAAGCAACCGGATTTGCGGCCGGCGCCGATAGAGGCGCAATGATGTCAATAGAAAATATCGGGATACCGTTTCCGGAATTTGCTGAATTAGCCCTTGCAGCGATGTGCGGCATCGCCGATAAGCTCGGACTTTAATGTATAGATACGCGCGAGCCGTTTGTGTTGAAGCTTTTCAATCTTGCGGTCACGTAAGTCTATCTGATGTATATATTCTATGGCTAAGTTTAAACGGCAATCGAAATCTGTCCGAAAGGCGGAGATACAAGAAGCTGCAAAAAAAGTATTTTTAGAGAAGGGCTTTCGTTATACAACAATGGAAGATGTGGTAAAACGCACAACGCTTTCCAAGGGGGGCGTATACCAATATTATAAAACGACAAAGGCAATCCTTTTTGATATTATGCAAAACGGGAACTATTTCCGGTACGAACGAACCGAAAAGATTGTGCAAGAATCGGCAGGTACCGAATCGCTTGCCGAGGTTATGACAGACGCTTGTATGGCAAAGCTCTTTGATGAAGTACCCGAAAAAAAACTCTACTTGATGTTTTTAGCAGAAATCCCTTATGACCGCGATTATGAAATGCTGTATTTTCAATTGGAAAAACAGGCTTTTGAACTGTTTATAAAAACGTTACACTACCCGCCCCAACAAGAATTAGAAATTATGAATATCATCCGGCATCAAGAGTATTTCCTTCTTAAAATTTTTCACGGTATGCTGGTAATGCATGAATTATTCAGCGATAAGAACATCTTTAATCAAAATAAAGAAAAAATCCGTGCAATGATTCTTACCGCAATGCAAAACTTTTTCGACCGGCATCAAGATTTGTTCAACCATATTAACCGATGATGTGTTTACCCTGAAGGATGGAATGATGTATGCCACTGATTAATTTTATACTTGCAATGCTACCGATTATCTGGCTTATTATTTCTTTAAGCAAGCTCAAGATGAGCAGTTGTAATGCCTGCGGTATTGCGTTGCTTATAACAGCGATTTTGGCGGCGCTGTATTGGAAATTACCTCTCCTGCATATCTCGTCCGCTATGCTCGAAGGAGCGACGTATGCGCTCTGGCCTATATGTTTGATTATTGTTGCCGCTCTTTTTACATACAATTTAACGATAAAAACCGGCGCTATGGAAATGATCAAAGGGATGTTGATCGGTATTTCCGATGATAAAAGAATACTGATGCTGATTATCGGCTGGGGTTTCGGTAATTTTATGGAAGGCATGGCAGGGTTCGGTACTGCGGTTGCTATTCCCGCATCGATTCTTGCCGGAATAGGTCTTAATCCCATCAACGCGGTAACAGCTTGTCTTGTTGCAAATACGACACCGACTGCGTTCGGCTCGGCAGGAGTGCCGACAGCAACACTTGCCTCCATTACGGGGTTGGACTTGCAACAGCTTGCTGCAAATGCCGCGCTCATACAGGCCGTGCATACATTTCTTTCGCCATTCTTTGCAGTGGTGATCTGCGGCGAAGGAATAAAGGCATTAAAAGGCGTATGGCATATTACGTTAATCGCATCGCTGTCGTTCGTTGCTCCCTATCTTCTTTTTGCACAGTTGTTAGGCCCTGAACTTCCGACTATTGTCGGTTCAATTTGTTCGATGCTCTGCGTAATCATTGTAGTAAAATTCAGCAAAAGAAACGGTAACGAGGCTTGCGGTACCGCAAAAATAGAATCGGAATATTCCGTAAAAACTGCTGCGAAAGGGACAACAATACCAGCTCCAGCTGCACATATCGGTTTTGCCGAAGGCCTGAGAGCGTGGGCGCCGTTTGTACTCATCTTTATATTGTTAATTCTTACCTCCAAGATCTGCCCTCCCGTACACAACGCCATCAAGGATTTCAAACATTCGTTCTTAATATATACGGGAGACGGTGGCAAGCCGCTCACATTCAGCTGGATAAATACTCCGGGAGTGGTGATATTTATAGCGGCTATCTGCGGAGGGCTTATTCAAAAGGCTTCGTTATCCGAAATGGCAGGTGTGTTAGGCTTTACCCTAAAAAAATATTGGAGAACCTTTGTAACGATTTGCAGTGTTTTAGCAACTGCCAAGGTGATGATATACAGCGGGATGATCTCCGATATTGCACGCTCAGCTGTTGTTGCAACCGGCCCTGTGTATCCCTTTGTTGCACCGCTTATCGGCGTACTGGGAGCGTTTATAACAGGATCGGGTACCTCTACCAACGTCCTCTTTGGGAATTTACAGTTAGAAACCGCCTTGTCGCTCAATCTAAATCCCTATTGGATTACTGCAGCAAATGTGATGGGCGCCGGTATCGGTAAAATGGTATGTCCGCAGAATATTGCAATCGGTGCAGGAGCTATCGGTATTACCGGTTCCGACAGCAAAATTCTCGCGGCAGTGTTTAAATATTTTGTTATGTATGCATTGCTTGCCGGAGTAATCTGTTTTGTCGGCTCGTTACTGATGTGAGCCGCTGCACATTTCCGTTCAGCGGTTCTCTTTGGAATGTAATGCAACTCCGGGGAGCGGATCCGGCTGTGCAAAGCGGATACATTTAAACGGATGGATATTAACTGCGTTTACATACCAGCCTTTTATATCACTTAAATCGATTACGTTGATTGCAGGAATATGAGAAAGCGGGATAAGAACTGACGAATCCAACAGCAACTGTTCCGCTTTTGCAAGATATTCAAATCTGGTTTTACGGTTTTGTTCCGCCGATGCTTTTTTGATAAAGTTTTCGTAGTCGGTATTATGCCAGCCTGAATCATTTAAAGTCGAATCCGACCTGAATAATTCCAGAAAAGCAAGCGGATCTGCAAAATCGCCAATCCACGAAATAACGGCTAAATGATAGTCATCTGTTTTTAACCGATCGTAGTATTCTTCAAAAGGAACGGTTGTAATTTCTGCTGAAATTCCTATTTTTTGCCATGCAGTTTTCAGCAATGCCGCTTGTTCGGTATAGAATGCTGTTTCCGGCAGGAGAATTTTTACCGGTTCTGTTGTCTGTGATTGCGGCAGATTTTTTAAAAGCTTTTCCGCCTTTGCCGTATCCTGTTTATCAATACCCGGTACTGTGGGGTATCCTGTGAGAGGAAATACCAGCGTCTTAGCAGGAATTAAATAATCCTTGCGCAATTCGGTATAAGGGAGTGCTGCAAGCAGCGCTTCTCTGAGCGTTTGATTATTGCATGGCGCTGTGTTTGTTTTAAAATAAAAAAATTCGGTTGCAAACATCGGCGTAATATGGATGGTATATGCCGCCGCTACTTTATTTAAATTGACTGACCCGCAAAGCCAATGAACAGTTCCTTGATTAAATGCTTCCGTCATTTTATCGGCATCTTCATCCAATAGTATACTGATTGCAGGGAGCCGTACCGATTCAGAATCCCAATAAGTAGAATTTTTTATGAGACGAATTTTTTCGGCGGTAAAACTTTCTATTTTAAATGGACCGCTCGCGATCGGTTTAAAAGCTTCGGAAGGCTTCGCAAATGAAGATTTACCCGCACATTGATTTATTGCTTTAAACTGCGAAGGATGTACTGCTGAAAATGCATGATGGCAGAGTATATTAGCTAATTGTTCTGCCGGATATATAAGCGAGATTTTTAATGAAGTATCGGACTCCGCACATAAGCCGATAGCCGACATATCGGAACTTTTTCCGGTACGATATTCTTTTACTCCTTTAACGCAATCTAAAAGTGAGGCATAAGGTAAATCAAGCTTAGGGTTTAACAAATTGATAAATGAATCGCATAATACTTGAGCGGTGATAGGATCGCCGTTTTCAAATGTGAGCTTATCCCGCAATGTGAACGTCCACGTTAAACCGTCTGCGCTGATCTTCCAATCCTTTGCTAATCCGGCGACCGGCTGTAACGTATAAGGATCGTAGGTACACAGTCCTTCATACAAGCCGGTTAGAATTTGCGCCTCATTTGCATTATATGCAGCATGAGGATGTAAGTTTGGAATACCGGTAGTAACCGAAACGATAAATTCGTTTTGAGGATAAGTTTCACTTTCTGCACATGCAACAAATGGAAATATACATAAAATAAGAAACAATACTATATTTTTTTTATTCATGAATCAATCCAAGTTCTTTCATATTTAAATATTCTTCAACACTCGCATTGTACTCTGCTCTGCATTGATTTGCTTTTATAACAGCGTTTCGAATTGTGGTCAATTCTATTTTTATTCCTTTCATTTTTGAACGCAGTATAACGTCAGTGGATTTATAATAATCATCCAATCCGCCGAGGGTTTTTAAATATCCATTACATATAACGATGTATTTGTTTAAGAGTTCAAGTAATTGTTCATTGTTCATACCGGTTAAACGCTGCTGTAAGTCGGAGGTACCCGATGCAAGAACTCTAAAAATACGAATTGTTTTTGCTAAATTATCAGTAAAATCTTCCAGTACGATTATTTCTTTTTTTTGCAAATTGCTGATAGGGTCTTTAATCAATATAGTGATTTCATGTTTTCTTTCTTCCATATTGAAAGCACGCCTCAAAGCTTCCAAAAACTTGGTAAAAATCGTCGTACGCGATTTATATACTACTTCTTGGTTAGCCATAAGTTTGGTGAGACAAGTGTCGAAATGATTACCGGTGGTACCGAGAATACGAAGTCCTGTTATAAGCACCGGTCGCATATTTTCCTGTTTATTGTTTTTTACATTTTCTTTTTGCGCTACATTCAAATGGCGCAATACTTCCCGTTGCAGATGTGCCGAATCGGGACCGTAATCTTCTTTAATAACTTCCATTACAAGATCATGATAAAAGGGAAGTTTTTCATCATTTGTTGTAAGGGCTTTTTTAAGAGTTTTTAATAATTTAATCGGACTTGCTATATCCGCTTGCGTAACCGTTAAATCGGACGGTAAATTTTTTCTGATCGTTAGTTTATATTCTTCACGATGTAGACGAGCAAGTTGACGGAGTGTTTTATTGATCTCCGTATCAAGCTTTGCAAGGTGTCCAAGTGAATCTCGCAATAGCCCGCCGGTCAGCGTATCGGAGACGGAGTGGAGCGATTTACAAATCTCGGCTAGTGCACGAGTATTTGCAAGCGTTGAATTTTCATTAAGCGCTGACCATTGGAAAGTTTTATTCAATGCAAGCATTGATGCAATACGCTGTGGCGTCAGGAATGAACAATTAAACTGATAGGAGTTAGTTAAAAAATCGAGCATCGTTTGATACTGTGCCAATCTGGAACCGACGATAGCAGCCCGCTCGCCGTCTGCAAAAGCTTCATTGCTGGGAACTTTTATTTCGGTCATACGGCTGTCGTATTTATACGGATCGTCATAGACCAAACCCTTTTTTAACAAATTGCTGCGGAGGATTTTTACCACACTGCCGAGCGCTGCATAATTTTGCTGCAACTGCGGAAGTAAATGCTTGTTAAACTCTTCCCGTTGTATAGCTATGTGGTGCTCTAACTCTTCAGAAAAATTTTTCGTAGATTCCATATCATCATCATCGGCACTTTTAAAAAATTTTTTATATGATTTATGGAATAACTGCCTTAAATAAGAATTTATAATGCAAATCTATCTAATTTCTCTACAAAACTATCAATTAAATCATTTACAATCTCAGGTCTGTCCGTATTTGAATTGTGACCGGCTCCTTTACCACTTAAAGTCTTAAACGTTTTTTCAATCATATTTTCCCCTCCCACAGCTTCTTGCCCTAAAGCGCTTTTTCATCCATTTCGTATAAATTGTTTTTGTCTTTTAAAACTTTACCGTCCCTTTTATATACTGATCTTTCCCATCACGACAAACTTCCTTGCACCTGTTGCAGACGGAACGTTATTCGGATTACCGCAGAGCGCTTCGTTTGCGAGTACAGCGAAAGCAGATGCTTCTTTTGAATCGCTGTTTTTACCGATATCCTCATTGGTTAGCACGGAACATTCAGGTAGCAGCTGCCGCAGATGATCTAAGATAACAGGATTTCTGCAGCCGCCTCCGCCGACTATCAGTTTTTGCGGCATCGGCAATCCGAATGTATTAAGCGAATACGCGATTGAATACGCAGTGTAATAGGTTGCCGTTCTCACAATTGTTTCCGGCGGCAGCTGCAATGATGTACCTTTATCATACAACGCTTGTATAAACGCTTCGGAATAATGTTCTCTGCCGGTGGTCTTTGGCGGTTTTAATTGCAAATAAGGATCCGTTTTAAGAAAATCAAGCAATACCGAATCGACGGCACCGGCGGTGGCACATTTGCCGTCTTCATCATAGTTTTGCGTACCGCCGGTGATAAGCCGCATCAAGCCGTCTATCAGCATATTGCCCGGACCGGTATCAAAAGCGATAATACCGTCCATATCGGCATCGGCAGGCAAAAGCGTGATATTGCCGATACCGCCGATATTCTGCAAGCCGATTACCGTATCGGGTTCTCGGTATAAGAGATACTCGGTAAACGGAACAAGCGGCGCCCCTGCCCCGCCCGCCGCGACATCCCGAACGCGGAAATCGGCAACCGTAACGCATCCGGTTCTCTCTGCAATAACAGCGGCTTCACCGATTTGCAGCGTGCTTTTAATATTCTTGCCAAAATAATATCGTTCATTCGGTGCATGAAAAACCGTATGTCCATGCGAACCGATAAAATCAACCGTACTGATATCGATATTCGCCTTTTTGCATACGGCAAAGCATGCTTCTGCTGACAGCTCTCCAAGATAAACATTCATCGCGCTTAATTCTTCGCTGCCGCCGAAAGAACCGGAAGCAAGCGCCAATAATCGCTGTCGTACTTCTTGCGGATAAGGCACAGTAAGAAAAGCACACTCCGCAATGCGCGTATCGAGTCCACTGCCGGTAATAGTCAGCAACACCGCATCGATACCGTCAACAGACGTTCCACTCATAAGCCCAATCGCCGTTTTTTCTTTTTTTTCGTTTATAAAATCCAAATACTTCATATATTGTTCCCGAAGGCAACCGCTCTTAAATATTTTAAGCGGCTGTATTCCTTTTGTGCAAAATTTCATAGGTATAAGGTGAGCGTCTACAATGACGCCGCTTACCTTAACCGTCAAGTTTTCTTTCGAAAACTTGCATATTGATGTGTGCGCTTTTCGCGCACGAATGCAACAGTTTCCAAAATTCATATTTTGTTCAACTGTTGCATTTTAAGGAAATAAAATTTCGCACACTTTATCTAAGAAGAAGGGGAAAACGCATCAGACCAGCATATAAAAATCGCAGAATAAGTGAGGTTGCGAGACCATTTGAACCGCGAAGAGGGGGCTGTCCAAAAACTTCAGTTTTTGGACAGTTTCCTTAGATTTAGATGCGACGTTTAAAATTAAGTCATTGCTGTATAAAGACTTAATTTTAAACTCGACGGGGATGTCCCGAAAGTAACCAACTTTTGGGACATCCCCAACCTTACTTATTCTGCGGGACTATCAACAAAATGTCTGATGCGTTTCCCCTTAGCTACTCACGCCCTTTTTGGAAGAATTTTAAAAACGGCTTTTTCTGTTTTTTTTCGGTATCCGTTTTTTGTATTAAATGCTTGACGTTTTCCATTACCTTGCTCACGATCGGCTGATCGGATAAATCAACCAAAAAGAATGACAAAGTACCGGTAGCAGAGAACACCGGCATACACACGATATGCGTATCTTGCTGTACGGCAGTATGCGTATGTGAAGCATTCTGAATTGCTTCTTTAATACTAATGGCAGGCGCAATGTCGGAAAGCGCATCGCCTTGTTTACATCCCGTTTTCTCATGTGCTTTAGCAGAAAAATTAAGGATACTTCCGGTCAGACTTACAACCAGAAGCGGACGATCGATTATCAGCAAGAGTTCATCAACAAGACCGTTTAATCCCGCAATCTTTAAACTTTTTTGTGCGGTAATTTGATACGCATCGTTAAGAGATTCCTGCAGCGTAATGCCTAAGTTGCCCAATTTTTTTGCACGAGAATCCGACAATACGCCGTTCAGCTGAATAGCCTTTGCAACCATTAAAAAGTCGTTTTCTTTTCTCTTTGCATAGACAAACATTGCAATTAATAAACAAAGTTCTATCCCTGCTCCGATAAATCCAAAAAACAGCACGAGTTCCGAATCACTTTTAAGCGAACTCTGCATTCCAACTTTATATCCCCAAATTGCAGTTGCTAAAATAAGTGCAAACGAAAAAAACACCGCACCGATCAATTTCTTTTTTCCGATAATAATCATGAATGTATCCTTATTATTTAGATATTTCTAAATTCCGCAATCTTTTCGAGGCTGCCGAAAACAAATAGTTTATCGCCTGTTTGTAATTCAAGATTATCATCCGGTTCATACATCGCTTCGCGATTCAAAGGATTGCCAACCGTATCGATATCGAGTTCAAGACGGACAACCATAATTAAGGTTAGATTGAATTTTTCTTTGATCGCAACCTGCGACAGTGTTTTCCCAATAAAAAACTTCGGTACTTTTACTTCACAGATTCCATATCCTTCGATAACCGAAAGCGAATTAAGCGCTTCGGGGTTAATCAATTCGTTGGCAATACGGGAGGCAGATTCTTCTTCAATCTTTAATACTCTACTAGCTCCAACCCGCTTCAACACAATCGCATGTAAGGGAGAAACCGCCCGCGCTACGATATAGGGAATTTCCCGTTCCTTCAACAGTGTTGTTGTTAAAATACTTGCTTCCTTATTATCGCCGATTGCAACAATGGCAACATCGATATCGTCGAGCGGAGCCTTTCTGAGTGCGTTTTCGTCGGTAGTATCGATCACCATTGCCGCCGGAACAATTTTTTTTACCCGATCGACAGCCTGCGCATCATGATCAAACGCAACAACCGAACCGCCTCCCTCAGCAAGCATTTCACAAATTCGAATACCGAATTCACCTAATCCGATAACCGCAAAATTTTGTTGTACATCCATCGTATTCTCCTTGTTACATCAATGGCGCAATAGCTTTAAGAACAATGCCGGAAGCTTTAACCGTCCATTTTTCATGCCGGATAGTTTCAACCGTTACTGCACGACACTGTTTTAATACGGATTGATAATCCGTTTCAATATCTTCAATACAGTCTACACCGTATAAATACGTAGCGCATTCAAAATGATGATATAAACTTCGGTAATCCAAATTGATGGTACCGACAACGGCTTCCCGATCATCGCACACAAAAACTTTTGCGTGAACAAAGCCCGGCGTATATTCATAAATCTGTACTCCCGAAGCCAACAAAGAAGCATAATGCGTTTTTGCCAATGCATAGGGAGCTTTTTTATCGGGTATACCCGGTAAAATCAACTTAACATCCACACCGCGCTCTGCAGCAAACTTTAACATCGTTTCCATTTCCCCATCCAAAATAAGATAGGGCGACATAATATGTACATACCGATGCGCTCTGTTAAGGATATCCATATACACACACTCACCGACTCTGTTTTCATCGGCAGGACTGTCGCCGTAAGGAATAACAAAACCGGCTGCAGAAACCGGCAAGGCTTTAATGGGAACATCCAAATACTCATTAAAATTCCATTCTTTTTCGTGCAGGCTCCATAGCTGCAAAAACATCAATGTAAAACTTTTAACCGCAGCGCCGTGCAGCATAACGGCAGCATCTTTCCAATATCCGTATTTATTAATAACATTGATATACTCATCTGCTAAATTAACACCGCCGTTAAACGCGACCCTCCCGTCAATAACTAGAATTTTACGGTGATCTCGATAATTATAATGTGTCGAAAGAAAAGGAGTAAGCTGTCCGAATATCTTACATTTAATACCCAATTTTTTCAGACGATCAGGATAGTCATGGGGCAATGTAGAAAATTCGCAGGTTCCGTCGTACATAAGCCGGACATCTACACCCTCTTTCACCTTTTGCGCCAATATTTTCAAAACGCTCCCCCACATTAGCCCTTCTTCTATAATAAAATATTCCAAAAAGATAAAATGCTTTGCCTGTCTCAGTTGAATAAGCATTTCTTTCCACTTAGCTTTTCCAGAGGGAAAATAGGTTACTTCAGTTTGATTAAACACGGGATGACACCCTGTATGACGCATATAATGAGCGAGCCCCGCTATCCCCTTATCTTGTACCGACAGAGCCTCTGCAACCTGCATATCTTGCGGAATACTGTCTTGCGTCAGCGCTAAAAGATTATTCAGCCGTTTTCGTGCCAAACGGTTTCCAAGATCGCTTTGAGTATACCAAAACAATAAAGCCCCGAATGCCGGAAGCAGCATAATAACAACTAGCCATGTAATCTTTGCGGTAGGATCGATATCTGAATTGAGTAAATACAGCACCATCGCAACAATGAATAAGGACTGAACGAAAGAATAATAAGAGAAGATTTCTTTAAACCGATACGGGATGCTCAATAAAATAAACGCCTGCAAACCCAATAAGACAAGAAACACTCCTAAACGACTAAACAGCGCGCGTACAAGTCCCTTGTGTCCTTTTTTGAGTAAATATAAATATTTAAGTTTTCTCTGTTTCTTTTCTTTCGTATTTCCCTCACTTATAGAAAAGCTATGTTTTCGCTCTCCCCTACCCAATCAAAATAGCGCCATACGGATATTCTATGGTGTCGCTGTGTTCTTTTTTTCCAGCGGCGGTGAGAATGGTAAGCGGTCCTACCCTGCCGATAAACATGAGAAAGATCAGTATCATTTTACCGGCAACACTGAACTGCGCCGTTAGACCGGTAGAAAGCCCAACTGTTGCAAAGGCGGAAACCGTTTCAAACGCCATCGGTAAAAACGGCAGCGATTCGGTTACCGTCAATACGAATATGGCAGCGGACACAATCGTCAGACCAAATCCTAAAATAAGAAACGCTTTTTTTACCTGTTCATCGGGTATCGACATTTTTTTGATGATGACTGTCCGATCGTTTTTTAAGAATGAGCGGAAAAATGCAAAAACCACCGCAACGGTGTTCAGCTTAATACCGCCTGCCGTACTGCCCGAAGCGCCGCCTACAAACATTACAAAAATCATCATCAGCAATGTTGCATTGGTCAGCGAAGCAAAGGACACCGTTGAAAAGCCAGCCGTCCGTAGTGTAACCGCTTGGAAGAAAGCGCCAAGATATTGCTCATGCAGAGAGAAATCCTTCATTGCGTGGGTATGCTCCAACAGATAAAACGCCGCGAAAGAGATAAAGAGCGCACCCGCGGTCATTACAAGCACGATCTGCGTATTGAGCGGAAGAAAAAATGTTGTCTTTTTCTTCTTAAATACATTTTGTGCTCCGGTTTTTATTTTGCGTACCGTATCGTACATAACTGCAAAGCCGATACCGCCGAGGATAATCGTAAAGCTGATTGTTAAACTGATAATAGGATCGCCGGTAAAAGATTCGAGATTGTTCGGAAAGAGTGCAAAACCGGCATTACAAAATGCCGATACCGCATGGAACGCTGCAAAACCGAGCGTTTCGGCAGACACCCCCATAGTACGAGAAAATCCGAGGTATAAAAATCCGGCACTGACTGCTTCAACCAAAAATGTAGAACCAACAATGACGCGGAGCGCTTTAAACAATCCCGACATATCATCTTCGCTCACCATATACGAAACGGCCAACTTTTCTGCGATAGACAGTTTACGTCTAAAAGCGAGCATCCCGAAAAACGAAAACACCATAATGCCGAGTCCGCCGATCTGAATAAGCAAAATAAGGATAACTTTGCCGACTGTCGTTAATTCCGTCGCGACATTGATAATGCTCAAACCGGTAACGCAGACCGCAGAGGTCGCAGTAAATAAGGCAGTCAAAAAATCCAAATGATCCATGCCGGGCGTTGCTGCGGGCAACATCAACAAAAATGTTCCGGTAATGATGACCATAAAAAAAGAAATAAGCAATGTTCCCGCAGGGTTCAGCATCACCCGCTCTGTTCCGCCTGCTGTGTCCGCCGTATTCTTGATGATTTTACCGAATAGGAAAATATTTTTTATGAGTGCAAATATCAGAATCAGTTCCGACGACGTAGGAATAAAACCGATCTTTATTTTAAAAAAGATAAAGGCGGCACAAAAAAGGATGGTGCTTACACAGAGCGCCGCATGTTTTTGAAAATATTGCTGAAAGTATTTTTCATGCCGCATCGGCAAAAACGTTTCTGCAATAATAAGAAGCAAGATCACGGCATCGAGTGTGTGGATAACGATAGTAGCGGCAAGGGAAGCATAGAACTGCTGCAAAAAAAGCACTGCTAAACTAAGTATAAAGGCAACGCCTGAAAGATTTGCACGGAGTTTGATTACTATGGTATTCATATCAGTTCAATCCTTTTTCCTACTTCCTAAATGCTTTCACTTTTTCCGCAAAGTCCCGCAGCGCGGCAGAAACGCGGACGGTAACATCCGCCGTATCCATACCGCTCAAGAGCTCGATACCTTCATCGATATTGCTGACCGCCCATATTCTAAACCGCTTTTCGGCGATTGCGGTGATGACGCGCTCCGGCAAAAAGAGATTGTTTTTATTGCCCTGAGGAATCATCACACCTTGCGTACCGGTAGACCTGAGAATCGCACAGGTGTCGAAAAAGCCGGTTATCTTTTCCGAAATACCGCCAACCGGCTGCACCATGCCGAGCTGATTCAAACTGCCGGTTACCGCAATGTCCTGCCTGAGCGGGATGCCCCCGATTGCGGAAAGCAGCGTGAAAAGCTCGGCGCAGGAAGCGGAGTCTCCGTCGATCATACCGTAGGATTGTTCAAAGCAGATTGCGGCGGAAATCGACAGCGGAAAATCCGGCGCATATTTTTGCCGGAGAATCGAGCTGATGATGAGGTGCGCCTTATCGTAAATTTCGCCGGAAAGCCCTGCCTCCCGCTCGATGTTGATAATACCGGCGGTACCCGGCGATGCTTGGGCGGTAACGCTCACCGGTATGCCGAAGGTATGGAAGCCGCGCTCCTCTACGGCAAGCCCGTTGATTTTTCCCACTGCAGTACCGGATGTGTCGATTAAAATCTCTTTGAGCTGCACCATCTCGGCGAATTTTTCTTCGGGTAAGGCCGCAAGGTAATGCCGCCGCTCGATTGTTTTGGTAATGATCTCATCGGTGATAAGCTCGCACGATTGTTGTTTCGCCGTATAATTCGCCTCCGCAACAAAATCCGCAATCTTCGTAAACTGAGCGGAAATCAAATGCCGGCTCTCCGAAAGTTCAACCGTATATGCAAGCAACTTCGCATACCCCGAATCGCTGAACGGCAGCGAATGCCGGTCTTTTACAAAGGTTTCGATGAGCGCCAAGACGGCGGCCAAGTTTTCATCCGTCAGCGGCATCACCGAATCAAATTCTGCGCATACCTTGAACAGCTTATAAAAGTCGGGATCCTCCTGATAGAGAATCTCATAGGAATATTCGCCGCCGATGATGATAACCTTCAGCTGTGCAGGAATCGGTTCGGGCTTTAAAAGAGAAGGCGTATGCGTACCGGCGGGCGGCGCTTGCACGGCGATACGTCCCGACTGCAGCACCCGCTTTAAATACACCCACGAATCTTCTTCTTCCAAAAGGTCTTTCAGCCGCAGCACCAAAAAGCCGCCTAAGGCACGGTGTACTGCTCCGCCGCGCAACCGTAAATGACCGTTCAGCAGTCCGTCTTCTTCATCACCGTGTCCTTCAATCGTCCCGAAAAGATTGGAAAAATTCGGTTGGTTTTCGTCGATAACGTAGGATTTATCCTCCGTATTTTCGCAAATCAGATTGATTGCATACCGTCCGAAAAAAGCCTTCTTGTGCCGCGGCGACTTAAACGGCGCTGCATACATCACGGCACGGGCAATCAAATCCGCCTCGGTCTTTTTTAAAAAAGAAGCAATCTTCTCGTTGTGTTTTTTCTGCGTATCGGTTTCGGCAGGATAGCCGTTCAACAGTGCACGAGCCTGTCCAAGCTCCGCCGCAATAATCGGTTTGAGTAAATCGATGTAGAGCTGCTTGAGTTTTTCTTCCGCCTCCGTTCGGTTTTTCCGCAGCAGGGCAAAAAGATCGGCCAGCTCATCAAGCGAGCGATAATATGTTTCACGCAAATCGTTGAGCGCTTGTTCGGAAAACTTCTTCCGCGCAACCAGCAGCTGCAGCTCCCCGAACGGAACCTCTTTTCCTTTAATGAGCGGAATCAAATCGACGGATTGATTGGAATCGTCTTTCAGCTGCAAGAGTTTAAATCCCCGCGACAGCATCGTTACTTCAAAATTTGCAAGCAGAGAATTTTCATCGCTGTCGACCGCCGACATAATCTTCTTTTGAGCCGACAAAAAATTCTCAGATTTTTCAATCTGCAGCGCCTGTTTATAGAGAGCTTCAACCGCATTTTTGAGGCTGTGCTGAAACTTCTTGCCCTCACCTGCCGGAAAAAACAGCGCGATCGGTTCCGCCGGATGCCGGTAGTTATGCGCATACGCAATATCTTGCAAGGCGGCGGTATTTGGTTTATAGTCCTTGAGCAGCGAAGAGAGAACCGTCCGGCGGCCTGTTCCCGGCGCTCCCATAATAAAAATGTTGTAGCCGTCGTCCCGAATATTTAAGCCGAGTTCCAATGCGGACACCGCGCGGAGCTGCCCGACAATCGGCTTATGCGGCGCCTTTGTTTTTAATGCGGCGATTTTCGATTCCGGTATATTGAATTGAATTTCTGAAAGCGGAAGCTCCTGTGCCGAAGCCTGCTGCGGGATGTTTGACGTTGATGATGTATTCAATAGCTTCACTCTCCTCAATGATTATGAGATACAAAAGGCACCTCTAAAAACTCAGGTATAGTTTTTAGAGGTTCCCAAAAGGAAAAAATATGACCGATCTGTTACTAAGCGAGCTTGTAGTTCTGCTCCTCTTACTGCCGGTATTACTGCGCCCGTTTTCAAAAAGCTTAAAAAAAGGCCGCGCAATTCCTATTCTACCTTTTCTGAGCCTCTTTGTCTGTATCTGTATTATCATCGGACAGGGAATTGTCCTCTATCTTTTTATTCTCGTTCTCTTTGTACTGATTGTCTGCCTCTCGGAAATAATACGACTGATTGCGTTTTTCCAAGGGATGCTGAACGATTTTTACGGCATCGCATCGATGATGCTGCGCATTGTGTTACTGTGCCTTTTTTGCGGAGTAGCGTATTGCGCATTCAGATTTGCACCGGAAGCAAGTATCAGAACCGAATATCCGCTAACCGTCCGTTCTATCGAATTAACCGACAAAACAAGCGCCGCTACCGATAAAGGTACAGCCGAACAAACCGCCGATTCCGCTTCACCTGATTCTTCCGCTTCGCGGAATCCTATCGAAGGATTGTTGATTGAGCGGCAGGGCGGCGCCGATAAAAGAGCGCTGGTGATTATTGCCGAAGCTTTTCCATACACCGAACGGCCGGAAACGCTCGCCTCTCTTCTGGCGGATCAAGGCTATACCGTTGCGGAAATCACTCGACTGAAACCGCGCGGCATTATTCCGCGCATCGAACTCTACCGCAAGCTGCTGCACCTTATCGGGAAAAAAGAGCAGCGATATTTAATAAAAGAAGATGACCCGCAGACGGCTGCATTCTTTGCCGACTTTCTTGAACAAACGGTTGCGCGTTACGGACGCAATAAGCGGATATTTTTATATACGGAAGGAATCTATACCGATTTAGCCGCGCACTTTTGTACGGAAAATCCGGGCGTATTTACCGGTGTGTTTTTCAGCCTTTCCGAAGAAGAGCCGCTGCCGTCCGCCCCCGACGGATGGATACAAACCATGCGGGAACACAATCCTGAACTTCTGCCTGAGGACAATTCAGCGGCGGACACGGCCGCCCTCTCTGCTGCAGCATCAGATCAAGCAGCAGGTGCCGACGGGAACGGCTCGGCTAAAACGGCTCCCGTTGTTTCCACATCCGCAGCTCCGGCAACTGCCGCGCCCCAACCGACTTCGGCCGAAGCGGCATCGCAGCCTCTTACTGCCCCCACACAGCCGGTGCGACCGCTGCCGTTCTGTTGTTACATCCGCCCCTACTCCGAACTCGCAGGCTTCGGGCAACTGCGCGCAGAGGATGCCCTCGCAGCAGAACTCTTGGGCAGCGGCCGCAGTATCGGCAGGCAGGACAAAGCCGCAGCAGCCGCGGCATTTAACCGGTATGCACTACTGTTTTGAACTGCTGACCCCGGAGACTATCTATGACGCGGCTGCATTCGTGCGGCAGCACGAATACCGCTGCATCGATCTTGCAGAGCAGCTGCGGCTTTGCTTGTACCCCGACTATGCTCCGCGGTATAAAAAGGCGGCGGCTATCTATACCTGCCCGCAACGGCAAACTTGTCTGCAACCGCAAAAAATCTGCTGCGGGGTCTTACTGTTCAGTACATACGGGCTTTTGTTCCACTGCATCGATACGGACATCCCTGAGGAAACGGTCTTAGCTCTCGGCAGATTTTTTTTAAGTGAGGACTTTCCTTACACGGAACTCCACGCCGTTGCGGGCATCCGCGAGCATACGCTCCTCTTTGAGCGGGTTATGTCCGAAACAGCGCATATCCAGCTCGACGCCGCCGTAGATTACTACCTCATGCGCCACGCAAAACCTTGTACGGATATATTCTTTCAAACCGCGCAGTCCAAGCTGAATGCCGCACTGTCCATTGAACGCGCAACGGAGAATGATCTTACAGAACTCTTCCCGCTCCAGCTCGATTATGAACATACCGAGGTTGCCTACGAAGGCCGCCCGATAAACCCCGCTGTCTGTAAACTGTCGCTGCGCGCCCGCCTTACAACCGAATACATCTACAAGGTCTCAGCAGATGGGCGCATCGTCGCAAAGGCCGGAACCAATGCGCAGGGCTTTCACTGGTTCCAAATCGGCGGCGTCTATACCCTGCCCGCATACCGAAATAAAGGATTAGCCGCAGCCGCCGTTGCGCATCTTATTAATACCCACAGCACAGAAGCGCACGGCTTCGCACTCTTCGTAAAAACCGCCAACACGGCCGCCCTCCGCGTATACGAAAAGCTCGGCTTTGAGCAGTGTGGGCTGTTTAGAATGAGTTACTGGAAGGCGGGGGCGAAGATAGGGGAATGAGGGAAAGACTTGCAATTTTTGCTGAAAGATAGAAAGCACATGTAATGCAAAATATTTACAAATAAACTCTATTGCTATACAATACACTAAAAAGGAGGAGTATGCAGTTATGGCACAAATTAGTTTGAGAATTGATGATGATGTAAAAAGGAGTGCAGAACAAGTATGTGCAGATATTGGTATATCCCTATCTACGGCAATCAATATTTATCTGAAAAAGCTTGGGAGAGAAAGACGTATACCTTTTAAAGTGAAAGCTGATCCATTCTATTCTCCTAAAAACAGCGCAGTGCTTGATAAAAGAGCATTAGAAAGTATCCCATTACTCCGCTTTTACCCAGCGAGTTACACCTGTTCTTAACAGCCGGAATTCGCGTTTAATTAAAATGAGGATCGGAATTGCTGTTACCAGTTCAATGAACAGCGTACCGTAGTACACACCGCGGACACCGGTAAAACGGGGCAACAGCAGCATCACGGGAACATACAGTACAACTTGCTGCATAACGGCAATTATGGAACTGCTTAATCCTTTATTGATTGCGGGGAAAAAACTTAACGTTAAAAACGTGAGCGGCATCACAGGCAGCAGCGCCATAAATATCCTAATCTGTATACTGTTTTCCGCGGTAATCAATGTGCGGTTCATCATAACACCGGCTGCCGCTTCGGGCATGGTGAGCGCAAAACCCCAAAAGGGAAGCACGAGTATAAAAGAAGCCGTTACAAAACATTTAAATGCGGCAATCACACGTTCGGACTGCGCCGCTCCGAAATTAATACCGATAATGGGAGGCATCGCAATCATAAATCCGACAAGCGGTTGTATGACAAAACTGAACAGGCGGGTAACCACACCGTAAAAAGCGATATCGTGAGCAGTCCCGTAACGGGTAATAACGTTCAACACCAACATACTCTGCAAGACCATCATAATTTGCATAATAAAAGCGGATAGCCCCATCTGGACAATCTTGCCGATAATATCGTTATCAAACCTGATAGCATATACACGGGACAATGAAGCATCGGGAGCCTCAGTTGAATAATCAATGAGCTGCCGTACCAGCGGTGAACGGCTCACATACAGCATACAAATCAGCGCCTGCGCAATCATACCGATGTTCGTACCGATTGCAGCCCCCTTAATGCCCTGCTTGAGCAAAACCATCAACACATAGTTTGAAAGCCCGTTTACCACCAAACCGATCGCCATAATGACGGCCGCGGTTTTCATTTTACCTTCAGCGCGGATCAGCGTATTGAGTGCAACGGCATATATCCAAGGAAGCGCCCCCCATAAAAGGGTCCGGTAATACACATCGCCGAGTGCAAGTTCATTTCCCCTGCCGCCCATCGCAAAAAGCAGCGGCTGCGAAAAACGAAAGCCTAACAGCATTACCGCCGCCGAAGCGATAAGCACCAGCGCATTCGCATTCCCTAATAGCCGCCGCCGAATATCGGTATCTTCCGCACCGATCGCTATACTTAATAGAGAACCCGCTCCCGTTCCGATCAGAAGCCCGAAGCCGGTAAGCGCAATCACCGGCGGCAGCGCAATAGAAATACCCGCAAGCGAGCCTTCTTCCGCAAAGCGCCCGACAAATATTCCATCAAGCACATTGTTCGCTCCAAGCAGGAACATCGCAATAACTGCCGGCCATGAAAAATCTATTAAAATCTTCCACAGATTGCCGTTTAAAATCTGTGTCCGTTGTTTTTCCGTTTCCATGTTTACTCCTGCGTACCGGTTGTCTGGGGCAAATACCTGCTTGCCATTTGCAGCTGATAGTTAATGACCAGTTTACAATACAAAATTGAAGAAATATACGCATTACAGGTTAAAACGATAACGCGCGCTAATGACGGCGTATACTGCGGATTGTCCATAATAGTAAAACCGGCATAAAAAGCCGTTGCATACAGTATAAAGAAAAACGGCAGAACAACAAAAAAATTTTTTTTGAAAATAGCTTTACTTTCGGCGATAATATGCTTCATCTTCATACTTTCTTTTTTATACACCAAGATGGTCGGTACAAACACCAATCGGCTGAACCAATATAAAAGAAGAATAAAAACCACCCCTTTACCTATCCAATCCATAACGGAGGCAAACCCAGATGCTTCCGGTTGTGCCGAATGGAAAGTAAGCATAACTACGGCAACCGGTATGGTGATAATAATCAACTGAATAAGATAAATAACATAGAGGTGTAGAATTACGGCAAAAATAGAATTGAAAACAACATTCCCTATCTGTTGTTTTATATATGCGCGTTGAAAATAGACAATAGCGGCTGTTTGCAAAACAGCTACGGCAAGAATTAAAAGCGTGATAAAAGAATTCACCGCCTCATTTGAACCGGTAAACATAGACATGATATTTGAAACAACTGCCAAACCTATATAGACAAGAGTATAGTTTATAAACGGTTTTCCCAGAAGCTTCATATCGGATACAATGGAGCGAATAAGATTGATGAATTGTTTCATACCGGTTTCCCTTTTTGATGAATAATGACTGCACCAATCATAATCAATATCCGATGTTTTTACAACGAAAAAATATATTTTTTAGGAAAGACCGAAGAAATACACAGGGATTCCGCATTATAAATATTTTAAGCGATTTCCTGCCTTACTGTGCGAAACACATCGTTGACCTTTCATAAGGGGTATTCTATAATTACGGAATGAAAAGCACTATTACCATTGAAATTTGCGCAGGCTCGCTCGATGATGCAATTACAGCCGAAAAAGCCGGCGCCGCAAGAATTGAATTAAATTCTTCCTTGTTTTTGGGAGGACTAACACCCTCGCTCGGAACGCTTCTCCTTGTTAAAAAAGAGACAAGCCTCAAAGTGATGACAATGGTTCGCCCCCGCGCCGCAGGATTTTTATACACCGCATCCGAATTTAAGACGATGAAAGAAGATGCAAAACTGTTTATCGACAACGGAGCAGACGGTATCGTATTCGGCTTTTTAAAAAAGAATGGAACGATAGATGAAAAGCGATGCGAAGCCCTCATCAAAATTGCAGGCGATAAAGAAAAGGTATTCCACCGCGCCATCGATGTCGTACCCGATCCTCTTAAAACGCTTGATATCCTGATTGATCTCGGCTTTACCCGTGTACTCACCAGCGGACAAGAACCGACCGCCTACGAAGGCATGGAGCTGATCGCTGCGATGGTTAAGCATGCAAAAGGCCGGATAGAAATTCTGCCCGGCGGCGGCATTACAAAGAAAAATGCGGCGAAGCTCGTAAAAGGCACCGGCGTCAATCAGATTCACTTTGCAGCGTTAAAAGCCGTTGCCGAACCTTCGACGGCAAAGAATCCCGCCATCTACTACGGTGGCGCACTCTACCCGCCGGAAGACCGGTTTGAAACCGCCGACCTCGGCGCGATGTCCGAAATTATCGGCACCGTAAAATAAGCGCTGGGGATATGAACCCCTCTGCACAAATAAGCGCTGCATCGGTTTTGTACGGGTTTGCCGGCTCCGGCGGCGGTGTAATTCTCCGATTGCCTGAAGCAGATACAACCAATACGTTTTTTAAAACAATACAAGGCCGACCGCAGCGCCGGCAAGAATTAAAAAGATAGGATGCAGCCGCTTAAACAGTATTTGCACAAGTAAGAAAAGGCAAAAGACGGCTGCAGCTTTCCAGTCAACCAATTCCGTCCACTGCCGCGAAGCGTAAAAGGCAGGCAATGTGAATACTGCAACGGCAAGTACATTCCATGCCGCAGCGGCAATCATCCCCGCAGCTCCCGCCCGAAGCCCATACATAGTGTTCTTAACCGGTGCCGCATTTTGAAACGATTGGGTAAAGCGGGCGATTAACACAATGACAATCAGCGACGGCAGCACCATTCCGGCAGTCAACACAAGGCTGCCCCAAATACCATACAACTCATACCCTACATAAGTCGCCATATTGATGCCGATCGGACCGGGGGTCGATTCCGAAACGGCAATCATCGCAATAAACCGCTCCGAACTGATAATTGATCGGGAAACCAGCTCCTGCTGCATCAAGCTGATGGCAACCAGTCCGCCGCCGATGGTAGAAAGACCGATATACATAAAAAGGAAAAACAAACCGAACAAGCTCATTCTTTATCCTTCTTACGGCGGACGGAAGCTCTTTTGCCGTTTCTGATAATCTGCGCACAAAACCCGATAATACCGGCAGCAAGTACTATCAAGATACCAGACACATTCCACACGGACATCGCGAGAAAGGCGCCGACGGCAATCCCCGCGGTAACAAAGTCGGTAATAATCTTTTTGCCGAAAGTAAAAACCGCACGGGCAAGCAGGGCGGCAACAGCAACATAGATGCCTTTCATTGCGCGCTGTATCCATACAATATCGGAAAAGCGGGAGATGGAACCGGCTATCAGCGTAATGACAATCCACGAAGGACACACAATCCCTATCGTGCTCACAATCGACCCCGAAAGACCAGCGCGCTTATACCCGCAGAACGTTGCAACATTCACCGCAATAATTCCCGGCGTACACTGCCCTATCGCAAAGTAATTCAGGATTTCTTCTTCCGTCAGCCACTTTTTCGATTCTACCAATTCTTTCTGCAGCATCGGCAGCATACTCATACCGCCGCCGAAGGTAAAAAGCCCTATCTTAAAAAAAGCAGTGAACAACTGCACATACCGCATCAATCCGTCTTTCATAGCTCATCTGCCTCCTTGTTTTTATCCATGCCGAGGGTTTAATACCTGACGATTTACGTCTACGCCCTGCATCTATAGACCTGTTCGATAACTGCGTTTTCGAACAGGTTTTATGTACTACTTTTTAAAAAGCCTCAAAAACTTTGCTTTAAGCTTTGAAAGAGCTGAAGGAGCTTGAGCCTTTGCCGTTTTCTCTAATTCAACAAAATCCCGAGCGGCATCATCGAGACTGAAATCGTTGCCGTTCTTTTGCTTGAGCCTATCCCAATGCTTGACAATCCAGACATAAATATCGCTCTTCGTCCGATCTTTAAAATCGGAAAGCAGCTTATATTTATCTATCACAGCGATAACCGGAAGATACACCGTTTTAAACCAAGAAATCAGCGCATCGCTAAAATCAACAACCCCGCCGCAAGCGTCGGAGTATGTTGTTCTTATAAGGTGGTTGCAGTCGGCTTTAATACCCTTTGTTACGACGCAGCGCGTCGGGGTATTAAACCCTCCGCACGAATCGATTTCGGTATGCTGCTGCTCATTCATATAATACTTATGGACAAGGATATGATTATAGATGACATCGTAGCGGCCGGCTGCGGTAAAGTCCAAATCCCAGTAATCGGTTAGATCACCAAAATGTGTTTCATTATAAAACACCCGCTTTTCGTAACGGATAACCGCAGTAAGCAGCGTATCCAGTCTGACATCAGGCGGCAGCTGCACCTCACTTTGCAGCGAGATCACTTCGGCATCGATAAACTCAACGCCTTGCGTCTTTGCTACCGACACTCGGTGATTCCCGTCCCGAACAAAATACAATCCGCCGAGCTCATACAGCTGAATGGGCGGCAATACAATGTCGGACAAATGAGCTTGATCGACATTAACCCACCGCTGCTTCAATTCATTTGAACGGGGTAAAAAACGGTTGTCAAAATCATTATAGCGCCCCTCACTGCCGACTATCTTGTTGATCGGAACCGTTTTAAGCCCGACATACACCTCATTCTTCGGCTTTAAAATCTTTTTTACGTCGTTCAAAGAGAGAAGCCGTTTTTTATCGGGATGCATAACATTCTGCATCTCATTGATCCATGCCTTATTGCGCGCCTTGGAAAAATCTTCTTGTGCCTGAAATCTAAAAGCATCCGACTGCATAATAGTAGTATAATGGTAGTAAATAAAAAACGGCCTGTCAAGGTAATGAAAAACGGTGCAAAATTTTAAATAAATTTTGCACCAATGGAAAGCAACCGCTTGATATATTTCCAATGCGGTTGCATGGTCATCCTAGTCTAATCTATCGGAGTCTTGTCAATATACAATGGCTGTGATAGTATGCCCCCCGTGATACGGTTTAAAAAGTACCTGCTTGTCTGTTCCGCGCTTTGTGTCGGAGTTTTATGCTGTTCCTGTTCTCAGGATCGGTTCGGCTATCTCTATACCAGCTTACGCGAACACCGCAAAGAACAGAAAACCTTGGTCGCTTTATTGGAAAAAGAACAGGATGCTCAAATACGGTTCGCCCTTATCGACAAAATTACTTCTCATTTACAAGCTGAGCATAAAATAAAATCACTGGCAGTGTTCCTGCAATCCGTTATTGACGCAGAACCGGACAATCCGTATAATGCCTACTTTCTTTTACGGCTTGCGGCAGCGTATCGGGAAGCTCAAGAAGACGCTATTGCCGCATATTATTTTGAATATGCCGTTCAAAATTATTCAGATATGATGGTGAACGGACAGTCAATCCACTTACTCTGCCTAAAAAATCTGATAGAGCTTGTCGGAACCGGCAGAAAATCGATTGTTTATTATTCACGGCTTTTGACCGATTTTTATAATGAGTTCGATCCTGCACAAGCATATTTTATGCTTGCACAGACTTATGAAAAACAAGGGGAATGGCAGCTCGCGATTCAGGCTTATACGCAATTTTTAAATCTGCACCGGTTTGATGTTATCATTCCGGGGATTCCCGACAGTTACGGCTATGCGCGCAAGATTGTCGACTATAGTACATCGACAAAAAGCTGGACATTCAATACGCTCGACGATCTTGTAAAGACTATCAAGACAGCAATCCGTTCACGGGACTATACGACCTTGGAACGGTGCCGCTCAAAGGTGAACTTCTTTGCGATGTCGTGGAAGCAGGAGTTATCCGATACGCAGCAACAGCCTGATACGAATCTAAAGGATTTTATGTACGGCAGTGCTATCAGTATTGCCCCCGAACTGGATCCGTCCTCAACCCCTTACGAAGCTTATTTAAGGACTTCCGGTTGGAATCAATACATCCGTACATGGTACCTCTACTTTAGAAAAATCAACTTTCCTGCCGATCCGGCAATTCACGGCCGTTGGGAATGGGCAGGCATCTATTATGGAGAAAAAATTTGAGGATGTGTATGTGTATACGTTTTACCGGTAAAACACCGCATATAAAACACTTCTGCGTCGGCATCATAGCAGGGGCATTGTGTATTCACCCTATCTATGCGAGCACCCAGCCCAAACCGGGAATCTCGGATGCAGAAGTCTTAAATAAATCACTTTTACAAAATTTCCAAAGCAATACATTACTACATAATACGCTTATTCCTCACGGTCACCCGCTAATCGAAAAATTCCGCAAGCAGTATATGTGTACCGACGGCTACAACTACCTTTCAAAAATCATGAAGCGTTCCGCTCCATACCGCGATTTTATCATCGAGCTGCTGGAAGCGGAAAATATGCCTGCCGAACTGCTGTTTCTGCCTGTCATCGAATCGGGTTTTTTTGAAACAGCAACTTCAAAATCAGGCGCCGTCGGAATTTGGCAATTTATGAGGAACAGTGTCGGCGGCTTTAACATCCATATCGACGATTGGGTTGATGAGCGGCGCGATCCATGGAAAACGAGTGTCGCTGCGGTCAAAAAGCTGAAGTGGAATTACAGTCAATTCAATGACTGGCCGCTTGCACTCGCTGCCTATAACAGCGGAGTAGGAACAATACGAACCGCTATCAAAAAAGCCGGCAAGGCGGACTATTGGTATCTCGCAGAACACGGATATCTAAAAAAGGAAACACTGTACTATGTGCCGAAGTTTCTTGCCATTGCGGAAATACTTTCCCGCAGCGAGGAACTCAACATCGATTGGGGAAAGACCGAAGACCATCAGCCCACTTCCACCATCGAAATCAAACGGGCAATCGATGTACGGTTGCTTGCAGAAGAGCTCGGACTTGAATCCGAAGCGATTAGAAAACTCAATCCTTCGCTCCGTTACTTTATCACGCCGCCGAGCATCAAATATCAGCTGCGCCTCCCCTCGGCTTATACTGAAGCGGCACAAACAGTTCTCAGCCAATCGGATAAACTGCTGATAAAATACTATCAGTATCGTATAAAATCGGGCGACACCCTCTATGCGCTCGCAAAACACTACGGAGTCAGCGTTCAAAGCATCTTGAACTACAACGCAGGTCTTAAACCGGAAACACTGAAAATAGGAAAGACTATTTTAATTCCTGCATTAAAGTCGGTCGGAACCTATTCGGGCAAAAGCACTGCGCAGGCAGGTAATTTTGACGGTACGCATACTATCCGGCAGGGCGATACGCTGTGGGCACTTGCGTTAAAATACTCGGTTTCAGTCGAACTTTTAGCCCAAAAGAACAATCTATCGGTAAATAGTGTCCTCAAGTTAGGGAATACCCTAAAAGTGCCGATACTGTAACGAGGACGTATCTATGAAATATTCACTCTCCCTTACCGTTTTCGTTTTATGTACTTCGATCTTCTGCTACGGCTATCCGTCAGGGATGGAATCTCAAACAGTACAAAATTGGGAAACCGCCCAAGTAGATTCAAAGATCACGATAGATTTAAATAAAAGCGGACTGTACCTGCCGACCGATAGAAATGCGGCAATACGGCTCATTCAACAGAATCGTTCTTCTCTCTTAAAGAATGCCTATCTTTCTATATTGGTGGATTCTTCCCACAGGATCGGCAACTATCTAGCAGAGGAAAAAATTTCTTTCACCGATATAAATACTGTTATCAACAACGGTAAAAGCACAGCGCCTATTCTCTCTCAAGAATTACAAACAGCTATTGTCTATCATCAAAATCCTTTACAGGGACTTGCAAACCTCTTTATAAAACACAATGCGCCGTATACTCCGTCATTTTTTCCCCTCGGTACGGCGAGCAAGGTATATACCGGCATTTTAATCGATGCCCGCGGGCAGCTTCCCGTACACGGCGAGTATTCCAGCGAACAGCTCAATCCGTGTCTGTTTCCGAAAATCTGGAATAAAAACATGAATCTGATTTACGAGAAGAACATCGTAACCCCCGCTCAGGCAAAAAAACAAGGTATCGTTTTATATACCGGTACTTTGGATGAAAGTGAATATCGGGACAGGATCGGTACGGAGCCTTTGCGGATCATTGCACGCGGCGTATTCGGCGATAACCGAACGGATCCCATTATCAGCAACGAAGATGCGGAGCGGATTCTTGCAAAAAAGGAAAATATCGAACTGTTGCGCCAAGGGAAGATCGTTATTGTATGCGATAAAGACACGTTACAAGTTTCTCCGACGTATCCGCTTGAAGATGAACAGTTCTACTTTATGTACCGTGATATAGAAAAATTCTTCTTAGACCGCGAACCCGAAAGTATCAGCGTCAAAGCGCCTAAAAATATTATTAAAATTACTATGTATGATATCCGATTCGTGGCGGATTCGCCTGAAATTCTCCCCGACGAAACAGGTCGTATTGATGTAATTGCAGAAGCGCTTAAAAAAGTCGGCCCGAATACGCACTTCTTAATCGAAGGACATACGGCAGACCTTAACCGCCCTGAGGGTGAGCGTATTCTTTCCCTTCAGCGGGCAGACAAAATTGCTGAAGAACTTGCAAAACGAGGGATCGAAGCAAGTAGAATGCAAACCGCCGGATACGGAGCAACCCGTCCTATTGCACCGAATGATACTTCCGAAAACAGGGCAAAAAACCGCCGCGTAGAAATTACCATCCTGCGCGACTAACGGGAATAAACCTCTAAAAACTTCAGCTTTTAGAGGTTTTCCTTAGATTTAATCTGCGATGTTTCAGTTTAAGTCATTATAATACATAGACTTAACCTGAAACTCGTTGGTCATCTCTATTCCGGAGGATGCGAAGCAAATTAACCGAGTTGTTAGAGATGACGAGGAGTTTATGTATGAAGATAAAACATATTGCATATTTGTGTTGTATGATTATGACGTTCAGTCTTTTTTCGTGTATGACTGTCCCTAAAGAATCCGAAATACCGGAAGATTCTACCCCTGCAGATCTAACGCAAAAAGCGCAGGAAGCCTTTGATTCGGGGAATTACCGTGCGGCGCGCATCTATTATGAAGTTATCTTAAAGCGTTTCGCAACCGATGAGAGCGCTTGCGTTGCTGCCGAATATGAAATTGCGCATCTGCATATCAAAAAACACCAATGGAAAGATGCGTATACCATACTTGAAAAGATCATTGCAAAATATGAGGGACCGATGGCAATGCATTTACCGCCCGATTATTATAAACTTGCAAAAATCGACCATACCCGCGCTGCGGAAAAACTCCGCATCAAGACAAAGAAGTAAACTCCGCCGGTTTTTGCACTGTGTTAATGTTGTATTATGGTATTGAACGGAATAGATCGGATATGTGATTTCGATTCTCTTTTTAAAGGGAAAAAACTCGGTGTTATCACTTCGCTTTCCGGTCTTTCTAAAGATTTTATCCCTTCGTGGAAAATACTTGCAGGGCGATATACGGTACGCACCCTCTTTGCGCCTGAGCATGGGCTTTACGGCTGCGAAGACGCCGGCGCAGTGTGGGAAGGCGAAAACACATCCGTTTCCGGTATTCCGCTCTACAGCCTCTACCGGCAGGACGGGCAAGATTTTAAGCCTGCTATGCTGGCTGATATCGATACCTTGGTCTACGACATTCAGGATGCCGGCGTCCGATTTTATACCTATATTTCTACATTGATACTCGCAATGCGGGCTGCATCGGCACAGGGTAAGGATTTTATTATACTTGACCGACCTAACCCACTCGGCGGCATTAAAACAGAAGGCAACATCGTAAAAAAAGACTTTGAAAGTTTTGTCGGTATGTACCCGCTGTGTATCCGCTACGGTTTAACCGCCGCCGAACTTGCACGAATGGTACACACGGAGGAACAGCTGCGCTGCCCGCTGCACATTGTGCCGATGGCACAATGGCGCCGCGATATGCTTTTTACCGAAACCGGTCGCGTATGGATACCGCCCTCCCCCAACCTGCCGCACTTTGACAATACGCTCGCCTATCCGGGCACCGCGTTGTTTGAAGGTACTGATGTATCGGAAGGTAGAGGTACCGCAAACCCGTTTACCCTTATCGGCGCTCCGTATATCGATGCGGAACAACTTGCCGATACGATGAATGCTGCAAAGCTACGCGGCGTGCATTTTTTACCCGCCCGTTTTACCCCTTCCGCATCCAAGTATGCAGGTGTGCCGTGCTATGGCGTACAGCTTTTTATCACCGACTACAAAGCCTTCGAGCCGGTTAAAACGGGCGTAACGCTTTTGTTTGCCGTTAAAACCGCCTATCCCAATGATTTCCGATTTTTGCCCGCTCCGGAAGCAACCGCCGCGGACGGAAACCTTTCGGCATCGATAGACCGGCTCGGCGGAGACAGCCTATTGCGGACAGCCTCTTCCGCAGCCGAAGTGTGCAGCATATTTGAAAAAGAAGCGGAAGCTTTTTACCGGCGTATCAGACCGTTTTTTATCTACTCGTAGGAGAGAACAGCTATGAACAGCACAATATTAACCGAATATATCGGACAGATGTTTGCCTGCGGTTTTCCGGGAACGGAAATGCCGGAAGATTTTATCGCATTGGTAAAAAAATACAAGGTTGGCAATGTCATTCTCTTTAAGCATAACATTACAAGTCTCGCGCAGCTCAAGACGCTCTGTGCAGATATACAAACCTTGATTACCGCTGAAACCGGACACCCAGCCTTCATCACAATTGACCAAGAAGGAGGCGCTGTTTCACGGCTTGCCGAAGACTACTATAACGTGCCGGGAGCAATGGCACTGGCGGCAACCGGCGATGAAATGAACGCCTACACTGCCGGTAAAATCACGGGAGAAATTCTCCATGCACACGGCGTAAACTTTGACTTGAGTCCCGTGCTGGACGTCAATTCCAATCCGCATAATCCGGTTATCGGGGTACGTAGCTACGGAGATGACCCTACCCTTGTCGGCCGCTACGGTCTCCAGATGGTACGGGGACTCACCGCAGGAGGAGTACTCAGCACTGCAAAGCATTTTCCCGGGCACGGCGATACATCAGTCGATTCGCACCTCACGTTACCGACCGTCCGTAAATCAAGAGCGGAACTGGAAGAGATGGAAATTGCACCCTTTGCGCAGGTCATCAAAACAGGACTGCTTCCCGCAGTTACCATCTCGCATATTCTCTTTCCTGCCATCGATAAGCAATTCCCTGCAACCATCTCGAAAAAAATCGTAACCGGCTTATTAAAAGAAAAGCTCGGATTTAGCGGATTGGTTATCAGCGACTGCATGGAGATGAAGGCGATGCAAACGTACTTCGGCACCGCGGAAAGCGCTGCGGCGGCAATCAATGCAGGTATCGAACTGATTTTTATCTCCCACACCATACCGACTGCCTGCGCCGCCATCGAAACGGTAACGCGCGCCTGTGCGGAAAAGCAGATTTCTGTAGCAACCATCGAACAGGCAGCCGGAAAGATTATCGATTTAAAAAAGCAATTCAAACCCGCACAGCCGCTGTCGGAAAAAACGATGGAAGAATATCGAAAAACCATTGCAAGTCTCCGGCGCAAAACGCTGACGGGCTATCATCTCCCTGAAAGCGGATTTCCCAACCTCGGCAGCAAACCGTTTTTTACCGGCCCGCAGCCGTTCATTGTTACCAATGCGTCGAACGATGTCGATAATTCAATCAGCTTTGCACGTTCCATGCAAACCGCATTCGGCGGCGTCGGTATCGATACGTCCATCGACCCTGACGAAGCGGAAATCGCGCGAATCGTTGCGCAGGCGGAATCGGCCACCGGTATTGCCGCAGCGAGCTACAACGGACACGTAAAACAGGGACAGCTCAAATTGATCCAAGCCCTCGCCCGCCTGCATAAACCGATGATCGCCGTTGCCCTGCGCAATCCCTACGACCTCGGCTGTCTGCCCGATAACGTCTGCGGCCTCGCTGCCTATGAATACAGCAACACGGTGCTATCCTGTATCACCGAGATGCTCAAAACGAATGCCAAACCGGAAGGGCATTTCAGCGTTGCTATCCCGGAGATAATACTGAAATATCTTTAATGCCTTATATTGACAGATTGTATTTATATAATTTAAAATATAACAGGATGATCAAGAATGCCGGAAGACGAAGGAAAAGATTTAAAAGGCGAGTTAATCATAGACGGGCGTTTTGAATGGTGGTCAAAAAAAGATGCTGCAAATGTAATAAATCACGGTTATTCATTCAAGGAAATTGAGCCTGTTTTTAATGACCCGTTTTTCTTTGAAATGTATGATCGAAAACATTCTACAGACACACAGAAAAGATATTTCGGACTCGGAAATTTAGCTGATAAATTTCTTGTTTTACAGGTAAGTTTTACCGATGAGGAGCGTATTCACTTGATTACAGCTCGCGATGCTACACCAAAAGAACGGGAGATGTATTATGAACACATTAGAAGACTTTATCGCTAAATGTGAGGCGAATGGGAAGTCTTATGATGAAATTAATTTGAAAGACGCACCCGAACTGACAGAAGAAGATTTTGCAACGGGGTATTTTAAGTATTGGAAGCCGCCTCAGAAAGTGATTACAATGCGTATAGACCTTGATAATTTAGATTGGCTGCAAAGCGTAGGCAAAAAAAATTATCAAGCTCGTCTCAATAATGCATTGCGTTGGGCTCGTCTGAATAATTGTCCTGTAACGCAGCTTTGAATGAAGCGCTCGTTTTCATCTGATGCGATAAAGGAAATAACTATGGCTGATATGTTGGTAAACTTGCTCCGGCTGCCTCCGGCAGAAGAGCTTTACGCAGAATTGCAGCGGAAATACGATGTGCATATCCGGCGCGCGATGACGCCTGATAAGTTCCGAATCGTTGAATGGGTAAAAGAACATTCCACTTTAAGCGCAGCAGGCGAATGCGATACCTGCTTTTCCCGCATACCGGTGAGCTGCTTTATCGCTACCCGCGGGCAGAACATACTCGGATATGCGTGCTATAACGCAACTGCGCCCGACTTTTTCGGCCCTACAAAGGTATTGGAAGATGAACAGGGGAAAGGAATCGGCAAAGCGCTGTTGCTCGCATCGCTCCATGCCTTACGCAACGAAGGGTATGCCTATGCCATTATCGGAGGAGTAGGCCCCGAAGCCTTCTATCAAAAAACCGTCGGCGCGGTTTTAATTGATGGCTCTACCCCCGGTATTTACAAAGACTTTCTGCCCAAACTCTAGGGCGTGGAGCCTGTGTTTTTATCCCAAAGGTTAGCGATGGGAGCTGCGCCGAAGGCGTTCCGGAACGAAAGGGTATAACATTTATTTTTCTGCGTAAATGAGGCTGCTTTGGATATAGGTTTTTATTGCCAAGCCGTGTCCCCATTTCTTTGCGTATTCGTCTGAAACATCTTTTGAACGTATGATTATGTTGATAAAGCCGATTTTTTCAAAGGTGTCTTTTATCTGCTCCGCAGACCAAGCTCCCCCCACTCACGTTTTTACCATATCGGGATCAGAGATCCATTCGTGCGGCAAAGCAGCCTTTAAAGTGATGTCGGAAATCGCGACTCTTCCGCCTTTGCGAAGACAGCGGTAAAGCTCTGAATACACTCCATATTTATCCGTTGACAAATTTATCACGCAATTACTCATGATGAGATCGAGGGAACTATCGGAAAGCGGAATATGTTCAATTTCGCCAAGTATAAATTCGCAATTGGTAAACCCGTTTTTTACGGCGATTTCCGAAGCGCGGCTGATCATAGTTTTTGAGCTGTCAAGCCCGAAAACTTTTCCGTTTTTACCGACAGCTTTTGACGCTATAAAGCAGTCAAGTCCTCTTCCGCATCCTAAGTCAAGAATGGTTTCGTTTAAGCGGGGCTTGGCAGCTTCTTGCGGATTTCCACAGCCGAGCCCGAGGTCGGCCTCTTTCGGAATGCCGACCAAATCTTGTGCGGCATAGCCTATCGAAGTCGTTATCTTTTCAGCCTCACCATGTACGGAAAGGCTTCCCTGTGCCAGATTTTCGTAATGCTCTTTGACGGCTTCTTTCACCGCATTCTTATCGTAACTCATTCAAATGATTATATCCTCGCTTGCTCTTTTAGACTATACCGTTCCATGTGAACTGTTTACAATGAGGCATCTCCTAAAACGCTTAAGTGTGTTGCGGTTCTTTACTGAAACAACTCGGCAAGTTCTTCATTGCTCATCTTGCCGATCCACGATTCGCCGCCGCTCAAGGTCATCTGAGAAATATGCCGCTTCTTTTGAATCATCTCGTCGATTTTTTCTTCAAAGGTACCGGCGCAGATAAAACGGGACACAAATACGGTGTTGTGCTGCCCGATTCGGAATGCGCGGTCGGTCGCCTGATCTTCTATCGCAGGGTTGTACCAGAGGTCAAAGTGGATAACGCGGGTCGCAGCGGTAAGGTTCAAGCCGGTACCGCCTGCCTTGAGCGAAATAAGAAAGATGCGCTGTGCCGGATCGGTTTGGAACGATTCGACTGCGTCTTTCCGTGCGGTAAGCGGCATCTGTCCGTGCAAGAGGAGCGGCTCATCGCCGAATTGCTCATGTATCAGCTTCCGCAGTAAAAAGAGCGTTTGCGTGTATTGGCTGAAAATTAAGGTCTTTTCGCCGGCGTCCAATATTTCGCCGAGCAGCTGCATCAGCGCGGCGGTTTTTCCGGAAAGCGCGATATCGGTCTGAAAGCTTTCGTCGTAGACATGGGGATGGTTGCACACCTGCTTTAAGGCGGTCAGCAGTTTCAGTACCAACGCATTCCGCTGAATCCCATCTTCCGTCTTCAACACGCTTTTCAGCTGCGTTTCAACAAGGCTTTCGTACAGCGCAATTTGCTCCGGCGTCAGACGGCAGTATTGCGGCGTAATCACTTTTTCCGGTAAGTCGGAAATAACGGCAGGGTCGGTTTTAAGGCGACGGAGTAAAAACGGCGCAGTAATTTTTTGGAATGATTCCGCAGTCTCCGCATCGCCGTGCAGCTCGATGGGTATGCGCCATTTTTTACGGAAGGTTTCCGCAGAGCCGAGATAGCCCGGGATGATAAAATCGAACAAGGCGCGCATATCCTCAAGACTGTTTTCAACCGGCGTACCGGTCATCGCGATGCGGGACTGTGCCTGCACGAACCTGAGCGCTTGGGCGTTTTTGGTCTGCGTATTTTTAACCGCCTGCGCTTCGTCGATGATAAGGCAGTCAAAGATCTTTTCAGAAAGTTTTTTTACATCCCGCTGGAGGGTCTGATACGTCGTAATATGAATGTCAGACTTTGCTGAAAACCGCCGCCCCTGTCCGTGCAAGATTGTACAACGCAGCGACGGAGCAAAGGTGTGCAGCTCATATTCCCAGTTCGGCAAAAGACTTGCCGGAGCCGCGATAAGGATGCCGCTATGCTCAAAGCCTTGTTCTTTCAATTTGAGAATGAGGGCGATAACTTGCAGCGTTTTGCCGAGCCCCATATCATCACCCAATAGACAGCCGAAACCGCTTTTAATGGTAGAATAGAGCCACTGAAAACCTTTTTCCTGATACGGCCGGAGCGTTGCCTGCAATGTGCGGGGCACTGCGGCATCCGTTTCCCGAAAGAGCGAATAAGAAAACGGCGCGCCGTCCGCCATTACGGTATCTCCGGTCAGCGTCCCTTGTATGACCTCGTTGATATCGGGTCTTTCGTGCTGCATGGTTTCGAGAAGACGCGCCGTGTGTTCGGGATCGACAAGGATGTAGCGGTCGTTAAATTTCACCAAACCGCTGCTCTGCTTCATCAATGCGCGGAATTTCTTGGCGCTGATTACGGTATCGCCGAGCATAATGCTGCGGTCATAGTCCATCAGGTTATCAAGGCTGAGGTACGACTGTACGGAGCCGGCTCCCTTTTGTCGTTTCAGCTGGAACACCGCCCGCGGTTTCAGCGCCCGCTGCAATGTCTTAGGCAGCACGACCTCTATCCCAAAACGGGAGAGGAGCGGCGCCGCCGTCCGTAAAAACACCGCCGTCTCTTCCTGCGTAAGCGGAACCGACTTTTGCCCGATCATCTCCGTTAATTTCGGCAGATATGCGGAAAGCGCAATCGCGAACTCCACCGTTTTGCTTTCCAGCTGTACGGAGTCGGCGATACGGGAAAACGGTACGAACCGGTTGTTCGTTTCTTCGCTGTGGCAAACCTCGGCGGAAATCTGAAAGTCGGATTTTTTCGCTTCCTCTAAAATGAGCCGAAAACGGAGGCTGTTGCTGTCGTAGTAGAGCGCGGCAAGCCAGCGGGTAATCGATGCGGGAAGGCGGCGCATACCCGGCGCCTTCGTATTGATAGTCGCGCCTTGGAAAAAGAGAGTCGCAATTCCCTGTTCCGCTTGGCGGATACCGGCGGGCATAAAACCGGTAGTATGTACATATTCGGTGAGGAACGCCGTCAGTAGCAGTTCGGCGCAGTACCGCCTGCCCCAGCTCTTAACTTGCGGAAAAAATGCTTCGGTAATAAAGGAAGCGCAGCGGTCGATTGCTGCGGAAACAGCCTGCGCCGAAGTCAGCGGCTTCCAAAATATCGCCAGTTTCCGCGTTACCGGATCGAGAAACACCGCCGGCAGCAGTGCGGATTCGGCGATGAGCCGCTCTCCGAGTGTCAGTACCGTATATGCCGCCTTCATACCGTCAGGAGAATCCGTAAGGGGCGTAACGCCGCGCAGGAGGTGAAGTGCTTGCACGAGTGTCAGCGCCGCCTCCGTACCGTTCGGAAGCCGCACGCGGAGCTGCAACGCTGCTTCTTTCTGCAAGGGAAAAGCCGGAACGCCTGCCGTTTTTTGCTTCGGCAGTTTTGCCGTATCGAGCCGAACCTGCGTGTACAAAAGGCGGCTTGAACCGCACAGCGTTGCCGCCGAGGCGCAGTCCGTACCGGATTTCATTAAAACGGCAATCCGCTGCTCAAGCGTCAACTCGAATTCTTTGTTCTGCCGGACAATTAGTTTATGATATAGCTCTTTAAAGGCTGCAACCAAGTCATCATCATAGAAGGGTGTAAGCGGCGGAAGCAGCGCGGAAATCAGCGGTAAAAACGATTCTTCAAGCGGAAAGCGGGGAAGCTCCGCCGGTACGTCCTGTGCAGGCTCATCCGCACGGCGCAGGGATAGCGGCACCGGATGTTCGTATTCAGGGTCTGACGGCACCGGAAGGGGCGATGTTTTAGTTGCCCTACCCGCCGCGCCGGATTGCCTCGCTTTCCTTTGCGCTCCGGCAGTTGAGGCATTACCGGTTACCGGTGTTTCAAGCGCGGTATCGGATACTTGACCGGCTATTGTTCCACCGGCAGCAACCGTATCAGTATTTGGTATTTCAAATATCGCAGTACCTGCCGCCGGTGTAACATCCATTGCGGAATCCGCCGCCGTATTATCCGCCGGTGATGCGCCCTGCTCCGGTACGACGGTTAGAGCCGGTTCGGCGGACATATTCCCTGCGGCGGGCAGTATTTTTGCCCGCAGTTCGGCAAGATCGATTCCCGCAAGCTGAAAGAGGAGCCGCGGATCGTGGTCGATTTCTTTCGCGAGTATATACAGCACCGCAGCGATGTGTTTACACAGAGAGGCTGAGTCGGGACAGGAACAATCGCTTTCGATAAGGCTCCAGCGGCGGGGAATAAACCGTATATCCTTTGCCTCAAAGAGCGTTACAAGACGTTCCGTCATCGTACCGTTTCCCAACGCGATGAAGTCGGCGGGATGCTCCGTTAAGATTTTTTCCAATTTTTTTTGATTCGGCTCGGAAATACGGGGAAAGGTGAGCGAAATATAGTACCACGGGTCGTAATGCCCCGCGACACGGGCAGCAACTTTATTGCCGCTAATCACAAGGGAGTCTACCTTGCCGGTATTCGCATAACTTTTCCCCCGCGACACCCGCCCGTCGCCGTCATAACTTTCGAGCATCCGTAAAAACCATGCGCCCCACGGCGTTGTTCCGTACTTACTGCGTGCCATAGACTGATTTTATCGAATTTTTAGCGAAGATACCAGCTGAGAAAGTAATCCTTAATGATATTATAAAAATTCCCCTAATATGCCTGAACCAACTAAGTCTGTATTTACCTATTATAACTTTGAAAGAAAAGGTTATTGTTTTAAAAATTAGTTAGTTAAAAAAGGTATAAACTATCACCCGTTTTTTTCCAATAGGTTTTTAACGGGTTCCAATTATCAGTTATTTTAATAGTTTCTGCAGCGAGCCGATTTATCGCCTCTGATGCATTTTCGTCAGATACATCGTCTATCTGCGATAATTGCCATGCAAAAAATTGAATAGGAACAGGATGTGTGATTGTATTTTGAGGAGTTATTAATTGAGTGGTAAATAAAGGCACATAATAATACCGCGGGAGTTTTCTACGATCCGATGTTATAACATCTCCGCAATAAAAATAATCTTCTAAATTATTTTTTATACAGGCATCGTTTTTAAGAAAGATATTTTTACCCGTTTCATTTACAACAAGCACGTTTATCGGAGTACTATTCTCAAAAACAATTCTGTCATTAGTTTGTGTTTTTATCCGCGCTCCATTTACGCTAATAAGTTCGCATACACTGCCCTCATAAACTTCAAAAACAACTCTGTTTGAATGTGCCGAGCTTCTATACGGATCATTACGCTTTAATATTGTATACAACGATTTATCAACTTTTTTACCCAACTCTTTTACATTTGTGATGGATACGACTACTCTCCAATCGGATTGATTGTCAACTATAAATGTTGCTGTTTTTTTTCCACACCCCACTAGCGCTAACACCAGCAGCAATAAAACAGCAATCTTTTTCATGGTAAACTCCTTTATTATTCAACTTCTTCTTATGACAACGTAGAGTGTACGTTGCACAACAACAGTGTATTAAAACCTCCGCAGGAATAAACCTTACAACGGCAGTGGTTCGATCTTCTCTTTGTAAATGCGGCGCATAAAAAAGATACACGCGATGATGGAAACAACTTCGGCAATGAGGTACGACCACCATATAGCATTGATATCACCGGACAGCGAAAGCAGATATGCCGCTGGGAGAAGTGCAACGATTTGACGCACAAACGTCGCGATCATGCTGTAGACCGCGCTACCGAATGCTTGAAATACCGAAGAAAAGGTAATACCGAGCGCCGCACCGAGAAAGCTGCATGCGATGATGCGGATTGCAGGAACGCCGATCGCGAGCATCGCAGGAGATGCGTCGAACAGCCCCAAAAGCTGCGCAGGGAACAATTCAAAAAGCGCCATCCCGAAAAGCATAACCCCCATCGCAAGCAAAAGACCGTTCCGTATCGTAGCGGTAATCCGTTTCCTGTTCCGTGCTCCGTAGTTGTACGCGATAATCGGCACCATACCGTTATTCAGCCCGAACACCGGCATAAAGATAAAACTATTTAGCTTAAAGTATACGCCGTACACCGCAATCGCAGTGCTCGAAAAAGCGCTCAGGATGATGTTGAGAAAGTAGGTGGTAATCGATGTTATCGAGCTGAGAAGGATAGACGGCACGCCGACCTTATAAATTTCCGCAACGATGCGTGGTTCGGGAAGAAGGTTTTTAAGCTTAAACTGAATTTCATGGTTTTTTGTTACGTTAAAAAAAATCGATACACAGAGGCCGAGAATCTGCCCCAATACGGTTGCGAGTGCCGCGCCCCGAATACCCATTTTCGGAAACGGTCCAATCCCGAATATCAGCAGCGGGTCGAATACGACATTGAAAATCGCACCGGAAAGCTGCGAGTACATCGTATACAACGTCAGTCCCGTCGATTGGAGCAACCGGTCAAACGTAATACCGAAAAAGAGCGCAAATGACATACGGAGTACGATGTCCAAATACGCTTCCCCGTAGGAAACAATTCCGGCGTCTACTCCCTGCGAGGCAAGATAGGGGCGTACCAGTAAAATTCCTGTAATAAAAAAAACGATAAAGTTACAGGCTGCCAGAAAAACGGCGTTCATTGCGGTTTTATTGACATCCTCTTGATTCCGCTGACCGAGCCGTTTGGACAGTAGCGCATTAACGCCGACACCCGTACCTACGGCAAAGGAAATCATCAGGTTTTGAATGGGAAAGGCAAGCGATACGGCTGTCAATGCATCCTCGCTGATTTTTGCCACGAAGATACTGTCCACGATATTATACAACGCCATAATGAACATCGAAAACATCATCGGCAACGACATATTGAGGATGAGCTTCATAATCGGCATAACGCCCATCTTGTTTTCAGCCGGACCGATAGGTCTTGCCTTTACTTCTTCCATTTACCTCACCTTAGAGAATCTCAGGCAAACCTCTAAAACTCGCGTTTTTAAAGGTTCTTTCTATAACAAAAATATAAAACAGTATTTGTATAGAACTCTTTTTAATCAATCGAGCAGAGCGTCCAAGTCCGCACAAATCTTTTTTTTATCCAGTTTTTGCCCGATAATGCAGAGCTTAATCATCCGGTCGCCGACTTTTTCGTCCCATTCTTCCCTCATCCGAGGTTCTTGGGCGAGGACTTTTTCCTGTTCTCTCTTAGAAGCGGTTGCGAGCCATCTGCCTGAAAGACCTGCTTGAATTTGCCGTCCGGAGGTTTCAAAGACATAAGCCATATCCTGCTCATCGCTGAACCAGATTACTCCCTTGGAGCGGATAATGTTGCGCGGCCATACCCCTGCATATTTTTCAAGCTTTTCCCTGTTAAAAGGACGGCGGCGGTAATACACAAAAGAGCCGATACCATACTCATCCTCATCCGCGCCTTCATGCTTATGTTCGTGATGATGGTGGTGGTGATGCCCATGCCCTTCATGCTCATCATGTCCGTGATGTTCGTGCTCGTCGCCGCAGTGTTCATGATCGTCATGGTGGTCGTGATCGCAGTGCTCATGGTCATGCTCACACTCCTCATCGTCGTCGTCGTCATACTCTTCCGCACGTTTTTCCAGCTCGGCAACCCAGCCTGCACTTTCAAAAACTTTTTCAAAGTCGAACCGCTTTGTTGCAAGCAGATCCTCCAGCGGTACCTGACACCGTGTTGTCTCTATCACTTTAACATGGGGCTGGAGCTTATTGACAACTGCCCGCACTTTTTTCATCTGGTCTTCCGTTACCAAATCTTTTTTATTGATAATGAGTGTGGAGCAAAACTCAATCTGTTGGACGAGGAGCGATTCGATATCTTCTTCTCCCATATCCTTTTTTAACAGCTGCGCCCCCTCGGAAAACTCATCCACCAGCCGCTTTGCATCGACAACGCTGACAACATTATCCAAGTAACCGTTTTCGATTGTTTCAATAGCTTGCGCAATCGGCATCGGCTCGCACACGCCGCTCGATTCAATGAGAAGGTAGTCGTACTTTCCCGACGCAATGAGGTTTTCAATCTGCATCACAAGGTCAGTTTTAAGCGTACAGCAGATACAACCGTTAGTAAGCGGCACAAGGCTGCTTTTATCCGTGATATTGGCGTCCTTCTCTATCAAACTCGCATCGATATTGATTTCGCCGATATCGTTGACAATAACTGCTACCTTGTAACCCTTTTGGTTTGCAAGAATCATATTCATCAAGGTTGTTTTGCCCGCGCCTAAGTATCCGCAGAGCAAGGTAATCGGTACTAATGGTTTTTTCATATATTTCTCCTATCTAAAAACAATAAAACATGAATATACTGTAAAATAATATAAAATGGAAGAACTTTTTAAAATATGCATACCGCCTGCCAAATATTCTGCATTATGACCGCTCTTGATATTTAAAATATATAATATATAAGAAAATTACATTATAAATGTTGTGGTATTATCCAAAAACTTCCGCTTTCCGTTGCATTTATTGCTGATTCTGTTAGCCTTTTGAAAATAACTTCTGCTTAATTTCACGAACATCCCTGTCCGTTCCGAAATTAAAAGGTGCGAGCAAAAATAAAGCGAGGACACGCCAAAGAATGTATGTCCTGTACATTCTTTGGCTGCGTGTTTAGTCTTACGTCTAAACACAATTCTACTTTACACCACCGCCATCCGTGACGGTACTGATGTCGAGGATTTTCAATTTAAAACGGCGGTTTTCTAAAGATGAATTGTCCCCTGCCCTTTTCGCCTAAAAATTCGTTATTCTTTACGATTAATTCCCCACGGCTGAATACGGAATCGATGGTGCATTGCACCTTCATCCCTTCATAGGTGCAGTAATCGCAGGCGCTTTTCAGGTTTTTCTTTGTCAGCACTTCTTCGGCATTTGGATTGATAATCGTAATGTCGGCATCGGCGCCGGGCAGGAGGCAGCCTTTTTGAGGATACATACCGAAGATGCGGGCAGGATTTGCCGCCATCACCTGTACGAAGCGCTCCAACGAAATCCGCTTTTTTTGTACGCCCTCGGAGAAAATAATCCGCACCCGCTCTTCAATCCCGGGAGCGCCGCCCGGCCCCTTGGTAAAATCGCCCTTAGTATCCATCTTCTCTTTTAACAGGAAGGGACAATGGTCGGTTGCGACGACTTGGATATCACCGTTTGCAAGTCCAATCCAGAGCGCTTCTATATCCTGCTTTCTGCGCAGGGGCGGCGCCATGATATATTTCAGCCCTTCGATATTTTCAGGATCATCGGGACTGCCGTTCTCATTTCCGTATTTTTCTTCCGAAAGCGTCAGATACTGCGTACAGGTTTCTACAAACAGCCGATTAACGTGTTGCCGTCCCTCTACAACGCTGATAAGCGCCTCTCCCGTAGAAAGGTGCACGATGTACAACGGCGCATCCCCCGCCATTTCCGAAAAATGAATAAGGCGGGAAACAGCCTCGGCTTCCGTTTCGTTAGGACGACTGCGTGCATGGTAAATAGGCAGCATTTTCTTTTCTTTTACGAATTTCGATCGGAGATAATTGATAAGCGAATCGTTTTCCGAATGCACGGTTAAAATACCGCCCGCTTCTTTCACGGTTTGCAGCAAGCGGTAAAAGCCCGTATCGTCAATTTTAAATCCGTAGGTCGTATAGGCTTTAAAGCTCGTAATACCTTCATTTTTAATGATGCCGGATAGCTCCTGCAAAATTGCATCATCCACATGCTGAATAACGCCGTGAAAGCCGTAGTCGATAACCGCTTTTTTTGCAAGCTCATGGTATCGGTCTATGGAATAATGCAGATTACATCCGGCGGGACCGAAAGCGATATGGTCGATAACGGAGGTTGTACCGCCGCAAGCTGCTGCAACGGTACCGGTGTAAAAGTCATCGACGGCACGATACTGTGGAGACTGCTGCAACTCAAGATGTGTATGTGCATCAATCAACCCCGGCATGACATAACAGCCGGGAACTTCATACACGGCATCAAAATCGACGGGATTAAAATGTCCGATTCCGGTTATTTTGCTGCCGGTTATTGCAATATCCGCCTTAAACGTATCGTTTTCGGTTACGAGCGTACCGCCCGTTATCAATGTCTTTTTCACAATTTCTCCTCCTTATCTATGGACAGCTCTAAAAGCCCTGTTAGATTTTTAGAGTTATCTCTATACAACTTTTCATATACAAAAAATGCCGATCAGACTTACGATGACCCAATCGGCATTTTTGTATTTAATTTTTAATCGTCGTCCACCATAATGCGTAAGATAACCTTATCGGTTTCCCGCATACCGTCGGCAGCAACGGCGCCTACACCGGCGATGGTCTTTTCTATGTCGCCTTTTACAATACCTTCGCCGGGTTCAAACACTCGGTTCTGCATTGCAAGGTAATGCGCATTCAACGCCGCATCAACCGATGTGGCAATCTTCGAGGCACACGAGGGCTTGGCACCGTCGCAGACAATTCCTGACACAACTGCAAGGGTATTGGTAATCGTCTCGCATACCTGTTCATAGCTTCCGCCTGAAAGATATGTAACGGCAGCGCCGCTTCCGCAACCTGCACTGACAGCTCCGCAATAGGCGGAAAGCCGTCCGATCCGCGTCTTTTGATGAATCGCAATCAAGTTACTGACCAGTAACCCGCGTAACAGCTTATCATGCGGAAGCTTTCTTTCTTCGGCAAACACGATAACCGGTAGCGATGCCGTCAATCCCTGATTGCCGCTGCCCGAATTGGTAACGACCGGCAAAGTACAGCCGCTCATACGAGCATCGGAACCCGCCGCGGCAGCAGCCTGTGCACGGATTTTTAGGGTAACGGCCTGCTCAGCCTCAGCAGCCTTTAGGAGATTCGCCCCCGCGTTAATTCCGTAGCGGTGCTCCAATCCTTCCTGCGCAATACGGGTATTATAATCGATCTGGCGTTCCAGTATCGGACGGACGCGGTCGAGGTCTATCGTATCGGCAAACTCAAGAATCTTTTTTACCGACAATCCCGACCGGTCTGTCAGCGCGGCATTTGCACTGGCAGGATCAAACGGAACGGATAGTATGTCTTTTCCGTTTTTTGTTTTACGCACGATATTCGTATGCTGATGGATAATTTCAACCGATGCGCTATCGGCACCGGCAAAAACTTCTACAATAAAATGCAGAGAAGCTACCGTATCCAACAAGGAAACCTTACAAGGAATTTTTGCCAAAAATTCCTTGGTGCGAGCGATATCGGCTTCGGTTATGTCGGCAAGAACCTCAAGTCCCTTATCGGGATTGCCGCCGATAATACCGATTGCCGCCGCCGCCGGAATTCCCTTCATATTGCCCGAATTAGGGACGGTAACACTCTTTACATTTTTAATAATGTTACCGCTGCTTTTGATACACACACGGTCGGGAATTTCGCCGAGCAAAGCACGAGCATGAGCGCCCGCATACGCTATGGCAATCGGTTCGGTACAGCCGAGCGCAGGAACCAACTCTTCTTGAAGGATCGCAATAAATTGATTACAGTCTAAGTCCGTGAGTTCCATACCTTACGCCTGTTTTAACGTTCCATCCGGTTTATAGAATACACCACGCAGAATAAGCGCAAGCGCTCCGTCTCCGGTTACATTGCAGGCTGTACCGAAGCTGTCCTGTAGGGCGAAGATGGCGATCAATAAGCCGGTACCGATTTCGTCAAAACCGAGTATGCTGATAACGATACCGAGCGAAGCCATAACCGTTCCGCCGGGTACGCCGGGCGCTCCGACAGCGAATACACCGAACAGGAATGAGAACAAGACCATTGTTCCGATTGAAGGAACCGAGCCGTACAACATCTGAGATATCGTCATTGCAAAGAATGTTTCGGTAAGAACGGAACCGCATAAATGGGTTGTCGCTCCCAGCGGGATAGCAAAGTCAACGATATCAGACGGAAGAGCACTGGATTTATGCGCGCAGCGTAATGCAACCGGCAAGGTTGCAGCGCTCGACATCGTACCGACTGCGGTGGCATACGCAGGGCCGTAGTGCTTTACCACTTCAAGCGGATTCTGCTTTGAAACCGCACCACCGATGAGGTACAACAGCGTCATCCAGATAAAATGACCGATGAGTACAATAATAATAACTTTCAAGAATACGGGAAGCTGGCGGGTTAAGCTACCGCTGTACGCAAGCTCGGCAAAGGTTGTCGCAATAAAGAACGGCAGTACCGGTACGATAACGCGGTTTACAATTTCAAGTACCATTGCCTGAATTTCTTTTAAGAGTTTTTCAACCGCAGCAGCCTTTGTCCAAATAACCGAAATACCGGCTAAGATAGCCAATACCAGCGCGGTCATAACCGGCATAATCGGCTGTATGTTCAGCGAGAACGCCGTAGAGGGTATTTCCACCAATTCGGCAGCCTGTGACGGAATATGCAGGAATGGAATAAGAATATATCCGGCTACAGCCGAAAACAAAGATGCCCCGACTGCGGACAAATACGATATCAGCAAAAAGACACCAAGCATTTTCCCCGCATTTGCTTTTAAATCGCAAATTGCCGGAGCAATAAAACCGAAGATAACGAGCGGAACCGCAAAAAAGATCAGCGAACCGAGCAACCTTTTAATGGTCGCAATAATCCCCATCACCGGAGCGGGTACAAACAACCCGAGCAACACACCGGCAAGAATCCCCAAAGCAAGCTGCGGTAACAGTCCCAATTTTCTACCGCTTTGTTTTTCCATAATAGTAGACCTCCTCTCTACAATTACAACAGTGATTGCCCCTCAGTCAAAATGAAGCAGGGCAATTCACAATCGGGGATATTATATACCTGCTTTTTTCCATTTGTCAAATTATATAAAGAAAAGAAAAACATCGCTGCTCTGACAGGATGTCGGGGGCTTTAAACAGTATCGAGTTTTTTTAATAAAAACTCGAAGCTCAGCAATGTCCACGGATGGACATTGCTGAACGATGGCATCCTTGGCGAATCTGCAATAGAAATGTACTTCCAATTTTTGGGATATGATACGAAAAAACGCTCTATGATGAGAAAAAAAAGGCGCTAAGTTTTTCTTCGTTCTGTGGAGACATGGCATAATCCCCCACAATGCCGCCGTCCCCCAAGTGTAAAATACGGGTACAAGCGGAAATCAAAAACTCATAATCATGTGTTACGACAAAAAGCACTTTGCCCATAGCAGAGAGAGTTTGAAAGAGTCGGGAAACATTGACCATACTGTCATAATCCAACCCGCTGGTAGGTTCATCAAAAATTAAAATGTCTCTCCGGCATACCATACTTACCGCGACTGCTGCACGTTGCTTTTGTCCGCCGGAAAGCGTGCTGGGATGTACATCCCGGTACTCCCAAATACCAAGCTGTTCCATCGCCTGTTCGGCAGCTTCATAATCCGGAGATTGTATACCGAAACAGCACTCCTTTTCCACGGTGTCTGCAAAAAGTTGATAGCCCACTTCCTGCATCACCATATAACAATGCTGCAAACGCTCTTTTGCACTCAGTATCTTGCCATTCCACGTAACCGTTCCAGCCGTCTCTCTGTGTAAGCCGCACAAGGCACGGGAAAATGTTGACTTTCCCGTACCATTATGTCCGATAATCCCGATGATTTCTCCCGGTACAGCGCAAAGATTAACTCCGGCAAGTACTGTATGCTCATGATGTGCAAGACAAAGATTCTGAATTTCTAATATGGGTTTTTCGTATTTCCGTACTCTATCGGGAATACAAATGTGAGATAAGTCCATCGTTCTCAATCCCATATTGCACCGATCAGCTTCTGAAATGTTACATACTTGCCCCGATGTCAAGGATTGCCGGATCGTTCCATGCTCCATATAGAGAATGCGGTCCGCAATATCTTTAAGATAATGGATCCGATGTTCAGCTATCACAATAGTCTTTCCTTGCTTTTTTAATAATACCACTATTTTTCGCAAGCTTTCGATGGCTGCCGTATCCAAATTGGAAGAAGGTTCATCCAATAAATAAATATCAGGCGAAAGAGCATAGATAGAAGCGAATGCAACTTTTTGCTTCTCTCCGCCCGATAACGCAGCAACCCGTCTTCCGCTCAGTGTTTCGATTTGCAAATCACGAATTGTTTTACTCAACCGCTCTGTCATCTTTTCTCTCGTCCAAGCGAGATTTTCCATGCCGAATACCATTTCACTGTCTGTGTCTACGTTAAAAAACTGTGAACGGGGATTTTGAAATACAGAGCCTATGTGTTCTGCAAGTTGATACAGAGGTGTTGCCTGAACAGACTTTCCGTTAATCAATACTGAACCGGATAATTCTCCGGAATAGAAAGAGGGAATAAGACCATTGATTAATCTGATCAATGTCGTTTTTCCGCATCCGCTCCGGCCGCACAGCAATACACATTCTCCATCGCTAATTGTTAAGTCAATGTGAGATATATTCGCGTTTTGCACGGAGTTGTGGTAACTGAAAGATAGCTTTTCCATCTCTATCATGCTGTAATCATCCTATGCGTTATTCCGCCCTATCATAAATAGGATAGAAATCACAAAAAAAACGGTAAAAGCAAAAGCACACACAACATCTTTCCACGTAAAACGAATATCCGCCATACAGCTTCTCTGCTTTGGGTTTTCCAGCCCGCGAGTAATAGAGGCTGCGGAAAGTTCATCCGCCACTTTGAGGGCGGACATCATCATCGGAACATAAATACATTCAACAGTACGAATAGGATGAGTCAACAAACTTTTCACGGTAGGCGCGACATCCCTCATTCTCATTGCGTCGTGAATAAAGCCCCAGTCTTCCCGAACCATCGGGATATATCGAATCATCACCGTCATAGGAATGATGACAGACTTAGGGACGTGAATACGATGCATCGCTGCCATAAATTCATTCACCTGCGTGGTTCCAACTAATATGCCGCCCATCATCGCACAAGGAAATATTTTCCGAATATAAAAGGTAAATGTTACAATGGCGATTTGCAGCCAGCCGGTCATCCCATAAATTCCTATTTGATATAAGATTATAAGGGATGTGTATATTCCGGTCATTTTTAAAGTAAACCGTTTTTCTCCGCAGCTCAATCCGACTATCGTAATGAGTGCTACCAGTGCAACCTCATAATATACTGTCGGCGCAAGAAAGAGGTCTACGGTACCGACGAGCAGCATATAAAACTTTGTTCGGGGATCCAAGTGCTGTGTTTTACAAAAAATATCCGCCGAAAACGGTGCAGTCATTACACCAACCCGGCTTTTTCAAAATGTTTTCTGAGTAAGTGCTGCCCAAATTTTCCGCTGATACATGAACAGATCAAATTGCCGGCAATCATAGCAGGCAGTACCCATAGATGCGCGTTGGCAATCATCGTATCCATATACGCCTGCTCCGTTCCATTTTTCACGAGATAGTCTACATACGCATCACGATTGATCCACAGCATTGCATAGGAAAAAATAGGACTGATGACAAAAATCATATAAGCAAATAAATTTCGGGTCTTGCTTTTGAAATTCGTAGAGCCTGCTACTAATTCTGCTGCTACTCCTAAAATGATATATGCTAAGCACATCAGCCAATACATTCCCGTTACGAACAAAACACCGCCTACTAAAATGCCGGTAATGAAAATAGGTCCATGCTTCGGAACTTTAGCAATAATTAACATAAAAACCGGTCCGCAGAGCAGTGCAATCGACAATGGACACAGAAATGTCAAAACGGGAAAAAATCCGAATATCAGCTCGCCGATAAAGGCACAAACCACATAAAGCGCTGCTAAAATTCCGGTAGTAATCAAGTCCCGTGTTGTAAGACCTTTTTTACTCATTTCATTTGCCATAGAGAAATCCTCCTCATATCATAGTTAGGAAAAATAATGGTTTTTATTTTTTTCCATTCGTACCCATTTGCATCATGACTAAAATATGCTATGTTTTGATAGTTAGGCACGGCTAACGAGTATGAGCTACTATAGTTATCCGGTGAGGCGCTGTCAAACAGACCTAACAAGCTTACAAGCTTTTTGTATATATGCTAAATAATGGTTATATATCAATTTATCTTTTTTAGCATTACCATATACGCGGCGTTTAAGGACATAAAAAAAGATGTTTGGGGACATTATTGAAAGTGAGGAATCTAATCTGTGACAGAGGGAAATCAACAGCAGACATTTCATAATTTGGGAGATGCCTCTTTTTATATGAGAGACTACCATTTTAATGAAACGGATGAAAAAAAATGCGGAACTATTCATACCTACTATCCTCCGGCAAAGGCAGGACACGGTATCATGTATCAGGTGCAGCCGGCTGAAGGCATTTTTCTTTCCGTTAGTGACTGGACTCCATATCACGATATGGAGCGCCAATACCAACTCGAACATAAAATGATAAAAATGTATTATTTGGAGTCAGGGGAAGTAAAGCTCATTCAAAATGGAAAGCGCACTGCCGTAATTCAAGAAGGAATAAATCTATATCTAAATCGCCCTTCCAAAGGACGGGTTCTCTATCGGGCCGGTATTCCAATCCGGTATGTATCGGTACTTCTTCTTGAAGATTATTTTCTTCCTTTCCTTCAAAGCCGGTATGCATCTGACGGCTTGCATTATGCAGCCTTGTTTTCTTGGCACGAATGTAATTATAACACACCGGAAATCGGCAGCATTTTTCTTCAGATTAAACACAAGATTCTTTCAGGAGAAACATCAAGCCTCTACTATGAAAGCAAGGTGTGGGAACTTCTGTCTGTTGCTGCAGGAAATGTTCAGCGGCACGGAAAACAAGTAAGTGTTTCTTTAAACCGGACTAAGGCTTGTCTTTCTCCCATTGAACGCAAGGCCTTGGAGCGAGTCAGGTTTGCTATTGAGCATTCTATTCTAAACCCTCCACGCTCGGAAGAATTATGCAGTATAGCAGCTATGGGGCATACAAAATTCCGCCGAACTTTTCGGCTCCTTTATGGTCTTTCGCCCCGTGAGTATATTTTAAAAGCACGGATGCAATATGCATGTTTGTTACTATCTAAACCAGCATTGTCAATCGGAGGTATTGCTGCACATCTCGGCTATGCGAATGCCGGAAAATTTTCTCGTGCATTCCGAAAATTGTATCATCAATCGCCGGCTGAATACCGAGCATCGGTTCAAATATCTTCCGTATGATACCGTCTGTTTACCGATTTTTTGGTGCGCCCGTGTGATCAGTTCTTTGAATCGTTCCGCTAGCGTATTTTCAGACTTTTTTTGCTGTACAGATATTCCCAGCTGTAAAGCTAACTGTGTAAAAGACCTTTTAAAGTTTCTCTTGTTTCATAATTTTTCGCATTAAAATCCAGATACGACACCGGCTTAAAAATTTTTACTTCCCTATCACCGCCTGATAGACTAACTATGCTATTAGTTAATTGGGACAATTACTGAAAATCTAGTGTATGTTCGATTTTAATTTTTTAAGGAGAAACACCGATGGAAAAAGTTATTTGGTGCGGCAAACAGTGGCTTAATAATTGTAGCCCTCATTATATAGAGCCGGTTTTTGGGGTCAAACGGTTCGAAAGAGCGGAAAAAAATACGAATTGGTTTCAAAAACAACATGATAAAAAAACATTCGCAGACTTCTTGAAAGACGCTATCGAAAAAAAATAATTTAGAACAGAGGAGAGAATCAGCAGGCAACTAAGATGCCCTATTATTGGTATTAAGTATGGTTGGTATATTTTGGCTTCTTCCCGATTTATCTGATTTATTTTATGTCGATAAAACAGACATTACATTTGCACAAAAATATGGTGATTGGCTACTATCTCAAGAAGACCATAGTAATGTATGGGAGAAATTAAAACAAAATGGGTATTTGCACTATTTACCGAAAAGGTACAGAGATGAGTATTGGAAATTACCAAGAGGCAGGGTCTCATATAATATAGTACTTGGTAAATATTATGTATATCATGGCAATTGGTTTTTAATAAAACATGCAAAAATTATTGAGAAAAAATTTGAGCTTCCAGTCAATCACATCGTTTATGAAGAAGACGAACACTATTCGAATAATATCAGTTGTTAAAAAGATTTTTTCACCTCTATCATCGCCTGATAGACTAACTATGCTATTAGTATAGTCAGTTGGGACAATTACTGAATGGGAAGCGAGGGGAACTATGCAGACGGATATAATAAGATTTATCGATGATGAAAGTAAGCAGGAATGTATGGCTGTAGCCGGGTATCTTTATAATCTATGTTCGAATAGTAAACATCTGGATAAGTATAAATCATTACTGATATTATTACAGGCACTCATTGTGCGTCTAAAAAAAGAAACACAAGCTGAAACAATTGTGCAAGCATTTATTCAAAAAGGGATAAAGGAAAAACAGCTAACGGTATTTACGCCGGGAAAGAATTACAATCATCCGTTTGAATACGGGAGTAAATTGGATGTAAATTTTAAAGAAGATACGAAAATCGCTGCTGCCATCGACAATTTTACGACCGATTCCATTTTTACGATAAATCTTTGCCGTTGTGTTTTTATGCAGAGAGAAAACCTTGCTAAAATTATCGCGCTTATTTTCTTTTCCGCCAAGATAAATAACAATGATACATATATCATTCCTCAGAAAATAAATGTTTCAGTACGGATAACCAAGATACTTAATGATATAACTCCTGTTGAATTTCTGTTTGATACATTACATCTTTCACACCAAGAAGCGGTATTGCTTACGGCAGCATATAGAACATGGACAATCTATGAACTCTATAATTTTTATGGGGATGTATTATTCCAAGACACAGAAAATAAAATAACGCTATACGCAAAATGTATTAATACGCCTTTACAAGCAATAAGAAGCTTATTTGAGAATGATAAAAAGCTTATTTCATTCGGGTTAATGCAAGATAACGGGTATATCGAAGATGAAAGTATTTATTGTATTTACAATAAAAATTTTGATGCGTTTTTTTCCGGAACATTAAAAGAAGAAAAAACAAACGCTGCCTTTAATCTCAATAGCTACTCTATAAAAAAAGAGCACTCAAATTTAGCAGTACAATTTCTAAAAAGTAACTTTCCATCAAATATTTTACTCTACGGAAGTCCCGGAGCCGGTAAAACGGAATTTGCAAAAACACTTGCAAAAGAAAGCGGACTGCGACTGTTTATATTTAAAAATGAGCTGGATACCGATAGAGCATTGCAGCGCTTACATTGTCTTCTTTCTGTTCCTAAAAAAGATACACTGTTTGTTATTGACGAAGCTGAAAATATCTTAAAAACAATTGAGCCGCATTTTAGGATGTTCACAAGCATTACTCAAAAAGGAATTGTAAATAAGATGCTTGATAATAATGTCAATAAAGTCGTGTGGATTGTTAATTATACTGATCTTCTTGATATGTCTACTTTGCGCCGTTTTACGTATTCAATTAAGTTTAATGAAATGCCGAAATCGCTTTTGAAAAAAATCGCACAGTCGAAATTACAAAACAGCAACATAAGCGGCAAAATCTTACATACACTTGTCGATCTCTGCGACAACTACCGTATAACAGGAGCCTCAATCGATAATATGATAAAAGCGGTGAATAGTGTTAATTGCAGCAGTCAAACTGAAGAGAAAATCGTTATTGATGTAAAAAATACGCTTGAAGCAAATTCCGGGCTTGTATACGGTAGTTCCCATGCCGGCAGAAAAATACAGATGACATACGATATTGGAGCGCTCAACACCTCTATCGAACCGGATGATATTCTCACGATGATAAAAAATGCAACAGCGTATGTTGATTCTGCACAAACAGAAGTTCCCGCCGGAATCCGTATGCTGTTTTACGGATTAAGCGGTACCGGAAAAACAGAATTTGCACGATATATTGCAAACTCTTTGGCTAAAGAGCTTATTCTAAAAAAAGCCTCTGATATATTAGGAAAATATGTCGGCGAAAGTGAACAGAATATTAAAGAGGCTTTTGAAGAAGCAGAAAGACAGAATGCGATACTGCTATTTGATGAGGCTGATTCATTTTTTACCAACCGTTTCAATGCAGAAAATACTTGGGAGCGGACAATGGTCAATGAATTTTTAATGCAGATAGAAGCCTTTAACGGTTTATTGATTTGCACTACCAATATGCGCAGCATCATGGATCCTGCATTGCAGCGCCGCTTTCATATTATGGTTGAGTTTCAAGCCCTTGCTGCAAACGGAATAAAAACGTTGTTGATGAAATATTTCCCTAATGTGTCATTTAACGCTGATCAAATAGAAAAGCTCAACCAATGGCAATCCGTTACTCCGGGGGATTTTAACGCACTCTATGGAAAAGCACGGTTTATGCCGCAAGAAAAAATAACTTCTGAATATATTATTACTGAATTAGCACAGATGCAGCAAGAAAAAAACGGCATACAAAAAATGATCGGATTTAGTATCAATGCATAACTGATAGGTAATTTAGGAAACATAAACGGAGGACAATATGAAACAGATATCTGCATTACACCTTACCGCTGAAGAAGAATCAAATGTACAGTTGCTGGAAATAACAGACGGGATACTTATCGGCGTAACAAATAGCGCCTACCTTACTGGAAGTCTTATATTACCGGATACAATTACGGAAATTGGAAAAAAAGCATTAAGCGGCTGCACCGATTTAACAAGCATTACCATACCGGACAGCGTTACTCAAATCGGATACGGCGCTTTTTTCCGCTGCATGAACCTCACTGGTATTACCGTTCATTCTGATAATCCGGCCTATTGCAGTCAAGAAAATATACTGTACACAAAAGATATGAAAATACTTTTACGGGCTGTTGCAACAGGATGTGTGGTCATACCTTATGGTGTAACCGAAATCAGCTACGGGGCTTTTTCCCGCTGTAGAGGTTTAACAAGCATTACCATACCGGATAGCGTTATTAAAATCGCTATGGGCGCTTTTTGCTATTGCAGCAATGTCACACATATTATTATACCAAGCAGTGTTACTGATATAGGCATGGGACCTTTCGGTTATTGCACAAAGTTAACGGATATTTCCGTCGATAAAGCAAACCCGGTCTATTGTAGTAAAGATAATATGCTCTATACAAAAGATATGAAAACCCTTGTACAAGCAACCCCCGTAAAGACTTTCATGGTACCGGAGCACGTTACCGCAATAGGCGGTTATTGTCTAGCCGGTTGCACCGATGTAACGACTGTTATCATACCGGATAGGGTTACCGAAATTGGAGAAGGTGCATTTGACGGCTGTGAAAAGTTAGACACTATAATCATAAAATCCGAGCTTTTAACGGAAATCGGATACGACGCTTTTTCGCATATCAAACCTGATGCACGGGTTACCGTAAAAAATGAATTGATAAAAGCGCTGTTACAAACTTGCGGCAGCGATATACAGAACGGACAAATTACCGTTAATCCGAATTTATAGGATAATGAAAATATGGAACAGATATCTGCATTACGGCTTACTGCTGAAGAAGAATCAAATGTACAGTTGCTGGAAATAACAGACGGGATAGTTATCGGCGTAACAAATAGCGCCTACCTTACTGGAAGTCTTATATTACCGGATACAATTACGGAAATTGCTCATCACGCTTTTGAAAGCTGCAGCGGTCTCACACGTATTGTTATACCTGATAATGTTACTAAAATCGGTGACTGGCTTTTCCGCGATTGTACCGATTTAAAAGAGATTATTATTGGAAGCGGTATTTCAAAAATCGGTATCGGTATTTTCTTTAATTGCACTCATTTAAGCACTATCACCATACCGCAGGGCATTACCGAAATCGGAAACCTCGCGTTTAAGAGTTGCAGCAGTTTAAAAACTATCAAAATTCCGAGCAGCGTTCGTAAGATTGGCGAGTGGGCATTTGTCTGTTGTAGCGGTCTAACGGAGTTGAATATCGAAAAAGGTCTTACCTCAATTGAATACAGAAGCTTCGTTTGCTGCACCGGTTTAACAAGCATCACCATACCGGACAGCGTTACGCAAATCGGTGAGGAAGCTTTTGGTGCATGCAGCCGCTTAGCAGCTATTAGAATTCCCGATAGCGTTACTGAAATCGGAAATAATGCCTTTTGTAATATTCAAAGCAACGCACAGTTTATCGTAGCAAGCAATGCAGTAAAAAAACTACTAAAGTATTCTGACAGTTCTATACAAGATGAACACATTATCATAAATCGATTGAGCGGTGAGGTATTCACCCCTCCGCACGAATAAAATCAAGGCAAAGCAAGCTATAACTGAAATCCCGCCATGCGGCAATATCGAACAATATCAGTTGTTAAAAAGATTTTTTACCTCTATCACCGTCTGATAGACTAACTATGCTATTAGTATAGTCGTTGGGACAATTACTAAAATAAAGCTCAAGAAAAAATATTTTTAGACTTGACTTTTGAGGGGGGGGGGGGGGGTATTATGGAAGAGATTTGATTGAATTGGAACGATGTTAACAAAATGACGGCTCATGTAAATTCAGCAAATGCTGTTTGTACAGGAACAACAAATAAGTTGCGCGTATTCAATTCGAAAAATAAATGCCAAAAGGAGATTATTATGGCACAGAAATTTTATTGTAAATGGTGTGGTACAAACTATTCAAGCGTTTCAAGTTTAACTTCCGGTCATTGTTCTCGTAATCCGGAAGGAAAATACCACGAGTTGTATGAAGGGGCTGAAAAAAGTCAGTATACCTGTAAGTTTTGTGGAGCGAAATATTCTTCATTATCAAGTTTGACAAGTGGCAGCTGTAGCAAGAGCCCGTATAAGAAACACCATCCCGCGTTATAAAGGGAAAATGAACAGTTGGTAATAAAAGATTCGCCAACTGTTCATATATTTTGAAAACAATAGGAGTTCTGTATGAAAAAAATTATAGGTATTTTTTATTTTTGTATCACTGTAGTCTTAACACTCTACAGCCAAGATTTATTTCCGTATCAAGATGAATGGAAAAAAGATACGTATGGCTATATTGATCGTAACGGAAAAATTATCATAAAAGCTCAATATAAAACAGTCATGCCATTTATTAATGGCGTGGCAATAGCAGAAGATTTTAAGGAAAATAAGTTTTATATAACGCCGGACGGGAAAAAAATAGATATAGATACTACAGGCATGAGAGGTCCGATAACAATATTGACACCTTTCTCTTCAGAAGTTGGTTTAATAACAACATGGTATGCGGAAAAATATTTTGTAAATAAAAAAGGAAAAGTTGTTTCACCAAGATATTATAGAGCTTACCCATTTTCAGAAGATATTGCAATTGTGTATGCAGATGATAAAACCATAGCAGTAAATAAAGAATTTAAAGAACTGTTTGAAGTTTATGTAGATGTACGTAACGTACCTGAAACGTATGGTTTCAGTGAGGGGCTTATTGCTGTTCAGAATGCAAAAGAAGAATGGGGATTCATGGATAATCAGGGAAAGATTGCAATAAAGCCAAAATTCAAATGTCATCATCACTCAAAGTTGCCTAGTCCGTTTATCGGTGGATATTCATGGATTAGAAAATCATTTAATTCATTTTTTATCATAAACAAAAAGGGCGATGTGGTATATGAATTTAAAATAACCGGAGCTGATTTTCCAGAATCTTATTTTTATCTTAGAGATGGTTATCTTATTTACGACGATGAAGAACTGACAATTAGAAATCTTCAAGACAATACGGAGATAATAACTCAAAGAGGTGATTATTTTACTAACAATTTAGGTATTGTAAAATTAGGAAAGAATTTTTTTATGGCGGTAATATTTTTTCTTTTGATGGAAAATTGATTAAAACTATCCCGATAGAAAATCTACAGTTATGGTCGGATAAATATTTATATTCTTCCGAATTTGATATTATCTTTGATGAGAACGGTGAAGTAATCCTAGGGTCAGAAGATAAGAGACAAGAATATTCAAATGTCGTACGAAAATATGAGGAGAAAAAAAATGAACAAAAAAATCGATGAACAGCTTTTACGGATTAACAATCTTCACTGGCTGCCGTGGATAGGAAAGAACTATTCCGCAAGTCAGACAAAGCTGATGGTATTGGGAGAAAGCCACTATCTTTGCGCAGGCGACAGTCCTGATGAATACGGCATCGATTTTACCCGCAGCTTTATCGGTATGCATCAAAACGGCGAGGAAGGAACAAACGTTATCCGCAATTTTGAAAAAACGCTGTTGAATAGAGATTATGATGAAGAGCTGAACAAAAAAGAGATGACGGCAATTTCAGACAGTTTTGTCTACCAAGTCATTATTCAGCGGCTTCTTAACGCAAGCGAAGAACGCCCGACTGCGGATGATTTTAAAAACGGTTGGAAAATCATTTTTGAAACGATGAAAGTCCTTAAACCTAAAATGGTGATTTCATTGGGTGTAGAATCGAGTAATTTTTTGGCACGCTTGGAGTATGATGGACTTGTTGTTAAACAAGAAAAATGGGGAGATGATAAAATAAATCAGGCTTATCCCCGATATTTTAAAATCGAGTTAGACGGTGAATCTATCGACATGATTTTTTTAAGGCACACAAGCGGCACAAGGAGCGGGTATTATCCTCTCGAATGGCATAAATTCTTAAAAAAATACTTTGATGTCTCCCGATATTTGAGTGAATTGAAGTTATAGGAATAACCATAAAGCGCCGGAATCTGCAAAAACATTTTACGTTTTTTGCAGATTCCAAAATCTCCCATTTCCTACTATAATAACACTATGAAAAAGACCCCAAACCGTGCGATCACCCATCAAATGTTAGAACGGCTCACGTATATTCATAATCGGATAAAAGCTGAATGCTTTCCTAATGCATCCGAACTTGCAAAAGAACTGGAGTACAGTATTCCGACAATAAATCGCGATATAACGTTTTTACGGGATCGGTTTAATGCACCCATTGCATATAATGCGCAAAAGAAAGGATTTTATTACAGCGAAAAATATGAAATGCCGATTCAAAATATTTCGCAAAAAGATGTAACAGCGCTTGTTGCTGCAAAAACGCTGCTGCAGCAATATCAGGGAACGCCGATCTACAAAGAACTCGTTGACGCAATTGATGTTATTACGTTTCCGCAAAGGCAAGGAACGAGAGCCTTTATTGACCGTATCGCCGTTCCGCCGATGCCCTATGCTATTATCGATGAAGCGGTATTTACTGCACTCTACCAAGCGATGATTCAAAACCGCACGATCGAATTCGATTACTGCGGCGTGTTGGATAGCGGGAAGGTACACCGGCGTGTCCGTCCGTATCAGCTCCTTTTTGATGACGGGCGATATTTTCTATTCGGCTATGCAGAGGAACGCCAAGCGGAACGGCTTTTTTATATTCCGCGTATTGAACATCTTTGCATTACTGATGAGCTTTTCACACTTCCTGAAAATTACGACTTTATCTCCCGCTGCGGCGGCGGAAGATTCGGCTCATTTATGGAACCGGAAACGGTTACCTACCGTATTGCATTCTACGGCGAGTCTCGCCTCGCAATAAAAGATTCCGTATGGGCGGACGATCAAAAAATTACCGAATATGATGAAGAAGGGAAAACTGAAATGGTCTTTTCCGCAGCGCAAGGGTACCGGATATTGAAATGGGTATTGTCTCACGGCTCAAACGCACAGCCGCTTGAACCGGAGGATTTTGTGCAAGACTGGCAAGCGGAAATACAGGCTATGGTAAGGCGGATGCAATGAATATGCAGGAATACAAAAAATTTCGAGCCGTATAGTTGTCAGCTTCTTTTCCAATTTTCTAATTTCAGTCCTGGAATATTCTCAAAGTGTTTCGTATTATTTGTTACTAAAGTTAAATCATTGTACATTGCTGTCGCTGCAATAAATAAATCCATATCTTCTATTCTTATTGCCTTTGCATACATTTTTGCTTTTATATCAGCGAATACTTCCATAACGCCAACATTTAATTCTTCGATAGGATAAATTTCTCGAATATGATTTACTTTTATCATATTCGTCTGTTCATTCTGAGATCGTTTTGCACCAAAAACGAGTTCTGCATAAGTAACCATTGAAATAGAAATAGGAATTGTCTTGTTTTCTTCAAATTTTGCTAATACTGTTTTGTCGCCGCGAAGTGCAAATATTATAATGTCAGTATCAATCAAATATGCCATCTAAAACCTCAAATCTTGTTGAATTGACACGGGCTGCCCTCATATCATCAATAATTTCTTCTGTATTTCTGGCATCTTCCCATGAACCGGCAAGCTTCAAAAATTCTTCTGTGGCATTTTTTGTTTTTATAGGAATAGAAGTAAAATAATCTTGCAAAATAGAAATCACTTGTTGACTAATCGAGCGGTTATCGCATTTTGCGGCAAATTTTAATCTGTCGTATAAGCGGTCATCTATATCACGGACTTGTAACATAGCCATAACATACCTCCACAGACATACTATACGATAGACTGCATGAATAATCAATCACCAACCCCGACGCAAGCGTCGGGGCACAGTGCTCAACGTTTCGCACTATGTGTTCTATAAGGTGGTTGCAGTCGGCTTTAATACCTTTTGTTACGACGCAGAACGTTCGTCAAAACTATACACGGATGTATAGTTTTGACTGCAAGTTGTGGCTCTGCCACAACATTGCTACTGCGTAGAACTACCGCCATCCGTGGCGGTAGAGAAACGGCGGGTATTAAACCCTCCGCACGAATCAAAATTCATTGCTGATTATATTTTCCGGCGTTTAAATCCTTCGACACGGGCGCTTGCAGGACAATCGAGGGAGCTTCTATCCCCGCGCGCTAAATAGCGGTAACCTACTCCGGCAATCATGGCGGCATTATCCGTGCAGAGCTTGAGCGGCGGAAAGATGCACGTTAAACCTTTTTGTTCAGCGAGTTTTTCACGGAGCAGCGAATTGGCAGCGACGCCGCCGCCTGCGACAATCGTGTGCAGTCCCGTGTCTTCTACCGCCCGCAGCAGGGATCGCAGTAATATTTTAACGGCTCTTGATTGAAAGGCCGCCGCGATATTTTCGGGCGTTTTTTCATATCCGGGATTCCAGAATTGATCGATTTGATTGATGACCGCGGTTTTTAAGCCTGAATAGGACACGTCATACCGGCGGCCGGATTCGTGCAGTATCGGCATCGGGAAGTTTGCAGCCTTGGGATCGCCATTTTTTGCCAGCCGGTCGATAATTACGCCGCCCGGATAACCGAAATCGTAGAATTTCGCAACCTTATCGAATGCTTCGCCCGGCGCATCGTCGATGGTACTACCAAGCACTTCGATTGAATCAAAATCGTATACTTTACAGATAAGCGAATGTCCGCCCGACACTAAAAGACCAAGGTAGGGATAGGGAATGTCCTGCTCAAGATGCGCTGCGTACAGATGCCCGAGCATGTGGTTTACAGCAATAAAAGGTTTATTACATGCCCATGCGAGGGTTTTCGCAAAGGTAAGCCCTACCAACAGCGACCCCATCAGCCCCGGCCTATTGGTTACGGCGATACCGTCTATCGATTGCAAAGTTTCACCCGCTTCCTGCAAAGCGGTTTTAACAACCGGTAATATCCATTCGGTGTGCTTACGGCTCGCAATCTCAGGCACGACACCCTTATATGCTTCGTGAAATGGTATCTGAGTTGCCACTACCGAACTGATGATTTTATGTCCGTCCTCCACGACGGCAGCTGCCGTTTCATCGCAGGAGCTTTCTATTCCAAGTATCTTCATTCTGTTATTCCTATTGTTCCATGATTAACTTTGGACATCCTCTTTTAGTTGCCGAAGTTAACCGTGCCTTTTTGTGCAACTTGAGCAATTGCCGAAAGCGAAAATCCGTCTTCGATAAGCGCAGGATACATTTCGGTTAAAAGCTCTGCAAGTTCAACCGTAAAGACATGGCCGATCATGATGGCAGAGCCTTTCTGTCTCGCAATGCTCAACCCTTTTTTAATTTGCGTTTCCATTGCAGCGCGGCTCTTATCGTTATCAATAAAAATTGCCCGTTCCCAGACAGCCATGTTTTTCTCCTTTGCAACCTTCGCAACGACTGACCGAGCGGTTGTCCGCGAATCCAAAAAGAATATATGCTTTTCCGCTACGACATCCAAGACCGCGCTCATCGCTGCCTCATCCGCCGTCATCAGCGAGCCTTCGTGATTATTCATCCCGGCTACCGGCCAAATTTCTTCGAGATTTTTTCTGACGATTTTTTTGATTTGCTCCGCAGAAAGTCCCGGCGTAACAGCCCCCGGCCCCGGATTAATATGCAGATCGACCGATTGCATCGGCTGGTGCAGAATAACCTGTTTTCCGGCCTTGCGTATCCGCCGCGCCGACTCGCTAGAGTAGCGCAATCCGGGTAAAACTGCAATAGTACAGGGGAATGGCAGCCGCAAAAAGTATTCAAGCTGGTCGAGATTGTGCCCCGCATCGTCAAATACAAAGGTGAGGTTCCCTGCATAAGGAGCACGCTTGCGCGGCTTTTCCGGTTTTGCAGCAGGCTGCACCGGTTGCATTGTTTGCACGGTTTTTTTCTTATCGGGTACGGCAGGTTTTTCCGGTACGCTGTTTTTTTTCGATGCAGTATTTTTTTTATCAGGTGCAACGGATTTCTCCGGTACGGTATTCTTTTGCGGAGCCGGATGGACTACCGGTTTTTCTTTCTTCGCAGTATCTTTCTGTGCGGCAGAAGCGGTATGGGATGCCGGCGCAGATGCAGCAGCAGGCGAATGCGGTGCCGGTTGTGCAGCCGGTATTGTTTTTTTTGCAGCCGGCGCTTTCTCCTGTGATGACGCCGTTTTTTGCTGCGCTGCCGGTGTGTTTTGCCGTTTTTGCTGCACCGCGGAATCGGTATGCGGCTGTGTTTGTGCGGCAACCTGCGGCACGGTAACCGGCGGTGAAGGTTCTTGTGCTGCCGTAAGCGATTCATTCCGTTTTTGTTCGGTTGAGGGTTTATCCTGTTGTACTTGAGTTTGCGCCGTGCCGGTATCCTGTTTTAATGAATTTTTAAGATTAGGCACTAATTTTAACACTAAAACAAGATTAAAACCCAAAAGCAGAACGCACAATATCACCAACGCGGCAATAATATTTCCTATCGAACGCTTTTTTCGGGCAGTAGAACTACGTGATTTTTTCTTTACTGTTGTACTGCTGCGGCTCTTGGTTTTTGACTGCCCCTTCGCCGCGGTTTTTTTAGGTGTCGTTTTTTTGCTTGTTTTTACTTTATCTTCTTTTTCGGGCATAGGCAAAAGCATAAAAACAGTACGGCTTAATGTCAAGCGGTATTTGTACAGGGCAGCCGCTATCGGGGAACCTCTAAAAACTGCAAGCCTATCAGCTTGTTCTATAAAGAAATCATTTATCGTATACGTTAATAAATCTCTATACTCTAAGATAGAGCCGTTTTAATGGAAAGATATGATAAGGATAGAAATAAAATAGAGAAAATAATCGGGCAAGCCGGATTTGAACCGGCGACCCCAAGTCCCCCAGACTTGTACGCTAACCAACTGCGCTATTGCCCGTTTTGTTTCAATAACAGAAATAGATATTATCGATAAAGTCCCGTTATGTCAATACGTCGCATTGCATCACGTCGCATTCTGTTCCGAAACAATCGATAGAATGTTCGGAGAATAATGTAACCACAGATTGACTTTTGCAGTATTCCGTATATACTAGGCATATTCGATAACTTCGTTTTCGAATATGTCGACGAGTTCGAAATCGCATTTCAAAGTAATCTGTTCAGAAACGGAAGTTTCCGAACAGATTTACAAATGTGCTTGTGAGGTTATACTATGAAAAAATATATTGTAGGAGCGTTAATCGTTATCATCGGTTTGCTCGTTCTATTAGCTCCCTTTGGATTTGCGCATGTCTGTTTTCCTAAAGCAGACGGCAGCTTTATGAAGTGTCATTGGATGGGCGAAGCAGTCAGAATGCTCGGAGGATTGATTACTGCATTAGGCATCATATTTTTACTGAGCAAACGTTCACGAATCGGTATCGCATTTTCCAATATCGGGCTCGGTACTTGCTTGATATTATTGCAAACAGTTGTCATCGGTACTTGCAAACATGCCGCAATGCATTGTAATGTACATACCAAGCCTGTCATTTTATTATTAGCGATTATATTGATAGTAATAAATGCTGCCTACCTGTTCGTTAACAGAAAAAGATAAATTCTACTATTTCACTATACTATAGGATTATTACAGTATGTTATTGCAAACAAAACAGCTTTCCCGAACGTTTACCAGAAATGGTTCCGATTTTTTTGCCGTCAGAGATGCCGATTTTAGCATCAACACCTCCGATTTTGTATTTATTGTCGGACGCTCCGGTTCGGGAAAAACGACGTTGCTGAACCTCATTTCAGGCATTTTAGAACCGACTTCGGGGACTGTTTTATTTGAAAATAATGACATCACAATGATGAACGATACTGAAAAAAGCTATTACCGTAACGAGTCGATAGGATTTGTCCCCCAATCGCTCGGCGCTTTACCGAATCTCTCAGTACTTGATAATGTCCGCGTACCGTTTTTTTTATTTAACCGGGACGGCGATACCGAAGGGAGAGCGCTGAGCTTATTGGAAGTGATGGGAATAGCTCATTTAAAAGATGAAATGCCGAAAAATCTTTCAGGCGGAGAAGCAAAACGGATGCTTATTGCGCGTGCGTTGATGAATGATCCCAAGCTACTCATCGCTGATGAACCGACTGCAAACCTCGACGCAGAAACGGCCGCCGGTGTTATGCAGGCTATAAAAGATATAAACAAACTTGGAACTGCCGTGCTTATCGTAACGCATGATTCCAATATCTTAGATCCGAATTGTACAACTTACCGGATGGACGCCGGTACCCTTTCAAAAGCATAGATTTTCCATAATATTGCTTTCTTGTGTGTCTTATGCTATAAATTAAGACTAAATGATAGTCTATATACATAGACGCCTTATCAGCAAAGCTGATAACAAGTGTTTTTATAAATGATTACAGCAGTATTGTCAGATGTCCTTCCGATTAAAAACATATCGGTCAGGAAAAAACTCGATTCTTTGTAAAAATTTCTAAAAAAAGTGATTTTCAGCAGTTTTTTTAAGCCAAAATCGCAATGACGATATATAACAAAGATAAGAAGCACTGCAGCGGGGCAAAACGTGTCGGAAGTAAAGAGACTTTTGCAGAACGTCATTAGTAATGTTCTGACGGCACCAGCCGAGCGCACTATAATTATGGAGGCCATAAATGGCAAAAACAAAATCAGAAATAAATCAGGTAACCAATATTACTGATGCCGATGAAAAGCTGAAAGCGTTGGAAGCAGCACGCCTACAAATCGAAAAGGAGTTTGGACAGGGTTCATTGATGAAGCTCGGCTCAAAAACGGCAGCAAGCGGTATTGAAGTAATTCCTTCCGGCAGCATCCTGCTCGACGAAGCGCTCGGTATCGGCGGCTATCCGCGCGGTAGAATTATCGAAATATTCGGCCCAGAGTCGTCGGGAAAAACTACGCTTGCCCTCCATGTTGTTGCCGAAGCGCAAAAACGGGGCGGTATTGCGGCGTTTGTGGATGCCGAACATGCCCTTGACCCGCAGTATGCGCAAAAACTCGGTGTCAATATCGACGAACTGTGGGTCGCCCAGCCCGATGCAGGAGAACAGGCTTTAGAAATCACCGAAAACCTCGTCCGATCGGGTGCGGTGGATGTCATCGTCGTGGACTCGGTAGCAGCCCTTACGCCGCAAGCGGAAATCGATGGCGAAATGGGCGATTCACACATGGGTTTGCAGGCACGTTTGATGAGTCAGGCGCTGCGGAAATTGACGGCGATTATCTCGCGGTCAAAATGTATTCTCATCTTTATCAACCAAATCCGCATGAAAATCGGTATTGCGTACGGCAATCCAGAAACCACCACTGGAGGTAATGCGCTCAAATTCTATTCTTCGGTACGCATCGAAGTCCGTAAAGGCGAGGTACTCGGCAAGGATGAAGATGAAGCATGGGGAAACAAGGTGCGCATCAAAGTTGTCAAGAATAAGGTCGCGCCACCGTTCCGGAAGGTTGAGCTGGAAATCCTGTTCGGCAAGGGAATCTCACCATACGGCAGCTTGCTGGACTGCGCGGTAAAATACGAATTGATAGACAAAAAAGGCGCGTGGTATTCGTATAAAGAAGATAAGATTGGGCAGGGGCATGACAACGCCGTAAAATTCTTGGAGAATAATCCCGATATCGCAATCGATCTTGAAAAGACCTTGCGTGCTCAGCTGTTCCCCAACCAAAAATACGTGTCGAGTTTTGTAAAAACCGATCAAGCCGCCGATTCCGGCGCTGCGGGCAAAACACCGTCCGGTTCCAGTGAAGCATCGGCGGCGGCACAGACAGGGGCGTCAAAGGTGACATCTGCCGTAAAACCGGAAGAGGCAAAGGCTGATAAAACAGCCGATGCTCAAGCCGCTCCGACAGGGAAAAAATCTATGCTCGAAAAAGCAGCTCTCGCTACCGGCAAAACTGAAAGTTTGAATGCCGATTCTGCAGCAGTATCCGCTGCCCATAAATCAAAGCCGGGCAGCGCTTTTGACGGCGACAACGAGCTCTTTTAAACGGCCTGATATCACAGGGTAATCGCATCAGACTGTTTTGCTATATTTCCCCGCAAAATAAATAAGCTATTCAACCAGAATTTCGCCACTTTGCGCCTCAAATGGTCTCATAGCCTATTTATTTTGCGATTTTTATTTATCTGTCTGATGTGATTTCTCTCCTGCAGGGAAAAGATGCGTGAAATTTTAGGAAAATTTCACGCAAAAGGAAGACCTGTGTTAGAGTTTGGAGCTTACACTGATGTGCAGGGCAGCACCTTCGTCCATGCGGAAAGCAGCGTTTGCGGCTCCTTCCGTTCGGTGATGAGCGCGGTAAAAAGCGGTTCCAGCTGAGGCAGCGCCGCATCCAGCAGGGTGAATTCTTCTTGAGAAAAAGGAGACAACACATAGCCTGCGATATCGGGATGATCGGCGCTGCTGCTTTTTTTCCCGCCGGGACGCCCGATACCGATTCTGAGCCGCCAAAAGTCCGACGTACCCAACACAGCCTTTATTGAGCGAAGCCCGTTGTGTCCGCCGAGCCCTCCCGACCACTTGAGGCTCAAGGCGGCAGGTGGCAGTTCAAGCTCATCGTGTACAACAAGTATTTCTGCCGGAGGAATTTTGAAAAACTGGGCAGCCTCCCCTACTGATTCGCCCGATAGATTCATATATGTTTCCGGCTTTAAAGCATGGACAGCCTGCCCCCCGCTCACTGCTGCCGGAAAACGCCCGTACAGTCCGCTGAACTTATGCTGCCACGAAATTCCCCTGCAAATAGATAAACGATCCGCAGCAATCCACGCTGCGTTATGCCGGGTGCGTTCATACTCCCGCCCGACATTTCCCAAAAATGCTATTAACGAAATCATCTTTTTTGACCTTTCATTACAGGACACCTCTAAAAAAACACCTGAGGCTTTAGAGCTGCCTTATTCTTTTACCTTCGTGTCGATTATGATCGTAACCGGTCCGTCGTTGTGAATTTCTACCTGCATATCCGCTCCGAATTGTCCGGTTTTTATCGGCTTACCAAGCGCTTCGCTCAGTTTGCGGATACAGCGTTCATAGAGCGGGATTGCAATCGAAGGCCCCGCCGCCGCATTGAAGGACGGGCGGTTTCCTTTCTTGGTACTGGCAAACAAGGTAAACTGACTGACCAGCAAAATGTCTCCCTGCACATCCGCAAGAGCTCGGTTCATCTTCCCCTCATCGTCTTCGAAAATCCGCATCTGTACGATTTTCTTAACCAACCAATCTATATCGTCCTCAGTATCTTCAGGACAGATACCGAGCAAAATCACAAAGCCCTTGCCGATGGTCTGTGTCTCAAAACCTTCAATCGCCACACTTCCCGACCGTACCCGCTGTATTACTGCTCTCATAGCACACACTCCTCACACGGAGCTGTCTAAAAAGTAACCAACTTTGAGACAGCCCCATATCACTAATGGGAACCTCTAAAAACCTCAGTTTTTTAGAGGTTTTCCTTAGATTTAGTTGCGATGTTTTCAATTAAGTTATTATTGAATAAAGACTTAATTGAAAACTCGTCGGGCATCTCTATTCCGAAGGATGCGAAGCAAATCTAACCGAGTTTTTAGAGATGCCCTAATGTAAGTTTTTTATATTTTCACCGTTCAACGCCATATTATCACTCTGCAATATGGTTTGCATATATCAGCTATTGATAAAAGTTAATAAACTCTGAAATACTATGTGGTTAAAAAGCCTGTCGCGTATACTATAATTATTGTTATTTGATGAAATATTCATAAAATGGTGAATCACATAGCCCGCTTTATGCTTATTGGAATACAGAAATATAATCGATGAATAATTTTCTACATTTTTAAAAGCCGTATCAACACCGTTTCCGACTGCCATGGCAATATGATCAGCACCGGAACGTAATAGAATTCCTTCTTGAGGTAATTCAAAAATTTGGTATTTTAAAGATTGGTTTTTATAAGAAGAGGCTCCGTTGATCTCCTTTTTCTGAAATGTTTCAAAGTCAATGTTCTCGAGCTTTTTTAAAGAAATCTTGAGCGAATGAGAGCCTCCACCATATATTAAAGAAAAGTCTTGTGTATTGTTTTGCTGTATATCGATATTGACTTGAAGCCAATCATTATCAAAAAGCATTAAACCGAGCGTATCATTAAACGTCAATACTTCGTTCATATTAAAAAAATTAATATTTTCATCAAATAATGTATTGTTATAATTATAACGCACATAATTCTTTCGTTCATTAGTTGTATCAGTTTCTATTTTACTGGTATACAGCCGCTTTAATGTTTCAGCAAAATCGGTATGTATCTTTTCTCGTTGAAAAAAATTAAGCATTATATTCTTTACCGATTGATTACGGGTAGCTAATAAATATGATTCGAATAACAAGCTTTGATATGTTTCATAATATTTTTTACTTTCGAATACCTGATATAACTCTTCCAGCTCATCAACAGCAGTATTATCTTCTATATGCTTTAACTTCGCATATAAGTTCATAAAATACTGTAACTCAGTCTCAGTTGGAATATAAAAAATTAACTTTGATTGAGCTTGAGCATAAAGGCTCAAACAACATATCATGATGGTGCATATAGCTATATATTTCTTCATATTACGTCCTTCCGCTTGCGAATATTCGAGGTTTAAGTATAGTATAATAACAAAATTAAATATACGGGTACCTCTATTCCGAAGGATGCGAAGCAAATCTAACCGAGTTTTTAGAGATGCCCTAGCCTTTAAAAACTCGGTTAGCTTTTAGAGCTGCCCTTGTAACCATACCTTGACATTTTTTATGTCATTATTATGATACAACACATGAAAATTTTATTAACTTTTTTTTATCTGAGTGCCGCTACTCTTGTATTCGGCGCTGAAAGCACTGTGTTATATCGCCAAATAGTCAATGTGAAAGCTCTTTCCGATGGTGCAGAAAAAACGATTTACAGTACTATAGACAAAGAAACTGTCGAAAACCAAGTAATACTGATCGTAACTACCCTTCCATCGGGAGATATTGAAATACGGTCGGATAAGTTTAAACTAGGAAAAATGCCGTTCTCTTCATTTTTTCAATTTATTATTCGTCGAGAAGAGATAATACAAAATGAGACCGGCGCATACATTATTGACGGTCTTACCGGAATCTATAAGGTTGCGATGTCAAAACCTCAGGCTCTATTGACGGGAACACTCAGCCCCGAATACTGTGACCTTACCTTGGCGGTAGACGGTATGGGGAAAAAGCTCTCCATGCAATTCTATTCCGTAGACGAAATCTCATTGAATGAGAAAGAAGCTCAATAGTCTTCTACCGATCAGAATCAATAACAATCGCTTCCGGCACCTTTTCTTTTGTCGAGTCGGGAGCGGTTTTTATTTTAAAAATAAATACATAATATTTTATGCATATCAGCAATATGATGATAATACGGGCATAGATATTCTTTGAAAAATAAAACCCGGCAATCAACATTGAAGAAGCGAACCCTAAAATAACTATTTTACTTTTGAGTGTCATTGAGCGGGTTTCATTAAATCTTTGAACATGGTTTTGATAGAGCTTAGTGGAAAGCAGCCATTTATGCAGACGCTTTGAACCTTTTGCAAAACAAAAGACCGACACAATCACAAAGGGGGTAGTCGGCAAAATAGGTAAGGCCACACCAAGTACGCCAAGTCCTAAAAAAAGGAAACCGGCTATAATCCAAATATATTTCATAGTATCTCCCTACATTCTGAATTCTTCACCGAGATAAACTTTCCGTGCAATCTCGGACTCCAAAATAGCATCACGCGGCCCTTGCTCAACAATTTCACCCTTATTGATAATATAGGCACGATCGGTAATTTCCAAAGTGTCGCGGACATTGTGATCGGTAATAAGCACCCCGATATTTTGGCGAGCAAGCAATCTGATAATCAGCTTGATATCGTGTACGGCAATCGGATCAATACCGGCAAATGGTTCGTCGAGCAATAAAAACTTAGGTTCGATAGCCAGCGCCCGCGCGATTTCGGTACGCCTGCGCTCTCCACCCGACAAGGTATACGCAGGCTGTTTCCGATTAGCGGTAATGCCGAATTCTTCCAAAAGCGAATCAAGTTTTTCCTTCCGTTCCGCGCGGCTTAAATCTTTTCGTGTTTCCAAAATAGCATCGATATTTTGTTCGACGGAGAGTTTACGAAATACGGAAGCTTCTTGCGGCAGATAGGATATGCCAATGCGGGCGCGCTTATACATCGGAAGATTGGTAATACAGCGGTCATCGAGGTAGATACCGCCGGAGTTCGGCGTATAGAAGCCGACAATCATATAAAAGCTTGTCGTTTTTCCTGCCCCGTTCGGGCCGAGAAGGCCGACGACTTCTCCCTGCGCCATAGAAAAATTGACATCGCGAACAGCTCGTTTTTTACGAAAGGATTTATTCAAACCTTCTGCACGTAATATACTTTTAAGCGTATTAGAATCTGCAGAATACTGAGGGGCATACAAAGAATTGCTCCTTACCGGCTCATCATCGCTCTGGGCATCTTGAAACGGTTCGGTGTTAAGCAATGCCATTTCCGTATTTTGTTCGGAATACTCAATATCATGCTGCAGTACATCTTCTTGGAGCAAATCGTTAAGGTCGTCACTCATGGCGTTTTTGTTTCTTCCTTTGACGAAATCTCTCCCTTTGGGGGAGTTTCCGTTTTTGTTGTTTCTTCTTTTTCTTCGGTAACCGAACCGCTCACCTTACCTTCAAGCTTAATATCCTCGGTATCAAGATTGACTGAAATTCGAGCGGCCTTAAATTCATCTTTGCCCTTCTTAACCGTAGGCTTCCCTGTTAATTCAAGCATAGAGGTGTTCCGGTTATAAATGGCAAAAAGCGAATCGCAGGCAATATCCTTGCTCTTTAATTTTACAGCCATTTGTAAAAGGATAATTTCATTTTTTTGATTGTATTCGATACGTTCGGCGGCTGTTTCCACCTTATTTTTGGTATCCTCGACCTTTGCTTGTCCCATGAACTCAGCGACTTCCGTTTCACGGTCATAAGATAACGAAGCGGCGGAAAACGTAAAGCCTTTTTCAGCATCTTCTCCGGTTACGCTCCCGCTCGCCTTAATATACCGGTAATCTTTACCGTACAATTCGATACGCTCACCGTAAATATTGAGAGAATCAACACTTACCTTGGCGTTACCGGTCAGTGAGGTTGAGGTTTGTCCTTTTCCGCCCGATCCTTGCAGCTTATCGGCAGAAAAAGTAATTTTTGCCGGAGCCGCCGATACAAGCGAGGCAATCAGAAAAAAAGAAACAAGGACGCAGAGCTGCTGCCGTAATCTATACATAGTGAAAAAATGAAAGTCGATATACACCGTACGTAACAGTTTCGATTGCTTTAGTGTGAGCCGGTTACCGAATAGCCTGCATCCGTTACGGCAGCTTTGAGCGCATCGATTGTTACGGTATCGGGATAGGTAACAGAGGCAGCCTTTGCATCCAAATCGACTTTTGCCGATACCCCTTCGATAGCGTTCAACGCTTTTTCAACCCGAGCGGAACAATGCCCGCAGGACATCCCTTCAACAGTCAACGTGATATTCTTCATATCGATATTCTCCTTATGAGTTATATTTTCAGGTTTTGCCGACGATTTTACTTCCGTTTGCGATTCCGGTTCGGCGGCAGAACGGATGCAGGCATCAGTTTGTACACTACACGTGGCAGGCTGTGCATCATCGTACTTTTTACCGGTAGGAACAGCACCGCAGTATTGCATATTATGAGCCTCCTGCGCAATGCGTTTCGGACGGAATCCGTTCAACCGTAATGCGTTGCTAACAACCGACACCGAGCTGAAGCTCATTGCGGCGGCGGCAAACATGGGACTGAGCCTGAGTCCGAATAGAGTATAAAAGAGACCTGCCGCAAGCGGGATACACAGCGAATTGTAAAAAAGCGCCCAGAATAGGTTTTGTTTAATGGTACGCATAACCGCCTTGCTGAGCTGAATTGCAGTAACCGCCGTTTCGAGGCTGTTATTCATCAGGACGATATCAGCGCTTTCTATCGCGATATCCGTGCCGCCGCCGATTGCGATACCGACATCCGCAGCAGTCAGTGCGGGAGCATCGTTAATGCCGTCGCCGATAAAAGCCGGCGAAAAGCCTTTCGACCGATAATATTCGACTTTTGCTTTTTTGTCCTGCGGCAACAATTCCGCTACGACATCTCCGATACCGACAATTTTTTGGATAGCCTCTGCCGTCCGTTGATTATCTCCGGTAAGCATAACCGTATGGATACCCATTTCATGGAAATCGTGAATAGCTCGAATGCTGCCTTCCTTTACCGGATCGGCGACGGCAATAAGCCCGACACATTCATCACCTATTATAACCAACAACGGAGAAGCGCCTTTTTCGGCAGCTTCCGCAAGCCGCGTATAGATCGCTTCCGATACGGGAATACCCAATTCCTTGCAGAGTTTCGTATTTCCGGCGCCGATTCTTACATTTTCGATTAACGAGATTCCGTTAAGCTCATTGACTATAGCCGTTCCGCAGATTCCTTTTCCATGTATCGCCATAAAATCACTCACTTTAAACGGCGATAGTTTTTTTTCTTCTGCAGCCATGATAATTGCATAGGCGAGCGGATGTTCGGATAAATGTTCAAGACTGTAGGCAATCCACAAAATATCATTGTCGGTGTATTGTTCGGAAAACACTTCAATATGCTGCAACGTCGGTTTTCCTTCTGTAATAGTTCCTGTCTTATCAAGCAGAACGGCGGTAACATCGTGAGCGAGTTCGAGCCCTTCCGCCGAACGGATAAGGATACCAAGTTGAGCGCCCTTGCCGGTACCGGCCATAATCGCAGTCGGCGTCGCAAGTCCGAGCGCACAGGGACAGGAAATAACCAACACGGAAATAGCGGTCGAAAGTGCGAACTCAAAAGAAGCGCCTGCGATAAGCCAGCCGATAAAGGCAGCGAGCGAAATCAGCATAACAATCGGTACAAAATAACCGCTGATAACATCAGCAAGCTTTGCAACCGGAGCCTTTGATGAGGACGCTTCTTCAACAAGCGCAATAATCCGCGCCAATGTCGTATCATTACCTACTTTATCAGCACGGAAGATGAAACTACCCGATATATTATGCGAGGCGCTAATTACCGAATCTCCGACCGTTTTTTCGACCGGCATACTCTCTCCGGTAACAGCCGATTCGTCAAGCGATGTGCTTCCATCAATTATAGTACCATCCACAGGCAAGGTTTGTCCCGGCCTGATAATGATTGCATCGCCGACCACAATATTTTCTACCGGAATTTCAATTTCCGTGCCATTTCGTAACACCTGTGCGGTCTCCGGCCGAAGTTGAATCAGTTTTTCTAGCGCTTCTGAAGTCTTCTTTTTTGCCCGCGCTTCTAAAAATTTCCCCAAGGAAATCAGTGTTAAAATCATCGCTGAGGATTCAAAATAGACATCCTTCATATAGAGCCGCACGACATCTAATTGACCGTGCCCTAAGCCGTATCCGATCCGGTACAACGCAAACACTCCGTAGATAACTGCGGCGCCGGAACCGACGGCGATGAGACTGTTCATATTAGGCGCACGATGGAATAAGCTCGTAAGCCCGTTGATAAAAAAGCGACGGTTCAACACCAGAACCGGCAGCGTGAGCAGAAATTGCGTAAAGACAAAGATGAGGGCATTCTCGGCTCCTGCAAAAAAAACCGGAAGCGGCAGCTTGAGCATCCGTCCCATTGACACATACATCAACGGAATCAGGAAGAAAAGGGAGAAGATGAATTGTTTTTTTTCGGCATCGGCGATTTCAAAATCAGGCTGCTGAACAGATGGTCGTGCCGTATTCTCCTCAGACAGCGGAAATGCTCCATAGCCGATTTTTTCTATCGTTTGTATAATCGTATGTGTGGTAACGGTATCGGGATTATAGGTGACAGCCATCCGCTTTGTTAAAAGATTGACCTGCACCGTCTCTACACCGGCAAGACGACCGACAGCCTTTTCCACATTTGCAGAGCAGGCCGCACAACTCATACCGGTAACGGTGAAATAGTGCGTTTGCATACCGTTAGTATAGTAGAATACGGTGCTAAAGGCAAGCAAAGGTTAAGCAGGTCAACCGCATCTTTCGATACGATTGACCTTGAGTTATCTAAACGCTTCGCTCTGAACCTCTATGAAACCTCTAAAAACCAACCAAGTTTTTTAGAAATACTCTACAGTAAATATGCGTACTGCGTCTTTACCGCATTGATAATCTGCAAGAGCTCTTTGGGAAGAGCGGTTTCCGTTGCAAGCGTGATGTCGCGGACTTCTCCGGAGAGCCGTACTCTGCATCGGCTGCGCGCATCATCAAGATAGAGGAAGCCCTCATTTGTACTGTCGAGGAAATCTTTTTCCGAGTGGAACAGCGTGAATTTATCCTTGTACGGGGCGCTCTCGTAGGGGCAGAATGTCGCGCAGTTGCCGCACTCGTTACACATACCGTCCACGTGAACAATCTGCTTCATACGCATACCGGGTACCGTGAGCGCAAGGTTCGCGCGGTTCGGACACACATCGACGCAGGATTCGCAAACAGTCGAGCATTCCAAACAGCGGACGCTTTCTTTTGCAACGCCGTCGGATGCGGCAAGGTTCATCGGCATTAAAATTGCCCGCTTTGAATACGCCGATGCTGTAACGGGATTATAGTTCAGCGTTGTAAACTGCGCCGTCCACGCCTGCGCCTTTACCGACTCGATAATCGCCTTCGCCGCTTTGGTTGCATTGGCAATAGCTTGTACAACCGTGGCAGGCCCCGTGGCGCAATCCCCGATGACATATACATTTTTCACATTCGTTTCAAACGTAGCGGGATTGTATTGCGCCCTACCCTTCCCGTCCAGCGCAATACCGGATTCCGCAAAGAGATCGGTGTCGATTTTTTCACCGATAGATGCGATCACGGTGTCGGCGGGGATGTCTACAAACTCACCCGACGGTACCGGTTTTTGCCGACCGTCTGCGCCTCGTTCACCGAGCTTCATCTTTTCGCAGCGCAAAATTCCGTTTTCATACGAAACAGGCGCAAGCAGTTCTTTAAATTCAACCCCGTCTTCCAAGGCGAGTTCCAATTCTTCCGCATCGGCGGGCATAAACTGCTTGGTTCTGCGGTATACGATAAAGGAATGATCAACCCCCTTCGTACGCTTTGCAACGCGGGCGGCATCCATCGCGGTGTTCCCCGCACCAAGGATAACGACGTTTTTCCCCAGCTTGAGCGTTTCGGGCGCTTGCTTCGCCTGTTCAAGGAATTCGATAACATTTGCCGCCGCGCCTTTTTCCAAAGCCAGCGCACTCTGCTTCCACGCGCCGATAGCAAACACAACATGGGTAAAGCCCTGTTTTTTCAGCGCTTCAACGGAACGCTGTTCGCTGTTATACACGAAAGAAGCGCCGAAGGAAGATGCCAGCTCAACGTCCTGCCCGATCGACGCGGCAGGGATTCTGAACTCAGGGATGACGTACTGCACGATACCGCCGGCGCGCGCTTTCTTTTCAAACACGGTAACGTCCGCTCCGTCGCGGGTTAAGAAATAAGCGGCTGCAAGACCGGCAGGGCCGGCTCCGATAACGGCAACCTTCGCTCCGTTTTTCTGCGCCGGTTTTTGCGCCTTTAGGTTTTGCTTCACAGTTTCGATGGCATGGCGCGCCGCTTCGAGTTTAACGGCACGGATATGCACATGATCTTCATAGAAATTGCGCGTACAGCCGGTCATACAGCGGTGGTTACAGATCGTACCGGTGATGAACGGCAGCGGGTTTTTATCGGTGATAACACGGAGCGCTTCTTCGTATTTTTGCTCGCCGGTCAGCCTGATATAGGCGGGGATATCCTGATTGATGGGACAGCCGGAAATACAGGGAGCGGCAAAACAGTCGGCAAGCGGCACCTTTGCAGGAATCTTGAGGAAGGCTTCGGGTTTGACCGATTTGCGATGGCGCGGATTTTCAACAACCGCATTTGAAAGGCGGCGCAGTTTTTCAACATCGATGGAGAAATCCTTGTTAAACGGCTTGGCTGTCAACTCGCCAACCAGCTGCTGACAACGCGCATATCCGCCCGGCTTCAAAATCGTTGTTGCAATCGTAATGGGGCAAATCCCTGTTTCGTAAATATCGGCAATGTTAAAGTAATCCGCGCCGCCCGAATAAGAAATACGGAGCTTTCCGTTAAAGACTTCCGACAGTTTCAGCGCAACGGCGATGGACAGCGGGAACAGCGACCGTCCCGACATATACATTTCCTGTCCGGGCAGCTCCCCGCGGGCAATGTCTACGGGGAAGGTGTTGGTAATCTTAACCCCGAACATCAGTCTGCGTTTATCGGACTCCTGCAATAAACGCTCAAGCATGGGTACCGCATCGCTGAACTGTAAATCATCTTTAAAGTGATGATCGTCAAACTGAATATACTCATAGCCCATCTTGTTCATACGGTCGCGGGCAAACTCGTAGCCGAGCAGCGTAGGGTTACACTTGATATAGGTATGGAGGTGTTTTTCCGTAATGAGATACATCGCAATGCGTTCGATTTCGGCAGGCGGACAGCCGTGCAAGGTGGAAAGCGTAATCGACGTACACACCTGCGTCGGCAATCCGCGGAGGAAGGCTTCCGACACGGACGGGAACAAATCGGTATGGCTTAAAAGGTAGCCGGTACATTCCTTCCACACCGGCGTATTCGAGGCGTTCCGCATTCCTTCGATAAAGGCGTCAACTTTCGGGGTCTTAATCCCTTCAAGGTCGTAGCCGACGCTCATGTTAAAGATAAAACCGTCGGGGCTGCCGAGACCGTATTCCTGCGAAATCACTTTAAGCGCAAACCACGCCTTTACGTATTCGTCAAAAGCCTGCGGTACGCGCAGCTCGGTAGACCATTCGACATTGTAACATTCGTCCGCCGCATTGATACACGGCTTTGCAACCGGCAGGTCTTCTCCGTCTAACTTTTGCACAGTCTTTAGTTCGAAGAACCGGCAGCCCGCAGCATACGCAGCGACAATATTTTGCGCCAACTGTGTGTGCGGCCCCGCAGCCGGTCCGAGCGGGTTTTCAAACCGCTGCCCGAACAGCTCCAAATAACGTTTGGAATCGGCGCGGTACAGTTTTTTAACGCCGAAAATCGTTCCTTCGGTTTGATACTCCGTTTTAATCCATTCCATCAAATTCTTGAATGGTATCGGGTTCATTCTATCACTCATACTCTATTTTCTCCCTTGTATCATCATAAATTCGATACAATTGCAGTCCAAATAACTGCTCCGTTTACCTCTAAAAACTTCAGTTTTTAAGAGGTTTTCCTTAAGCTTATTTGCGATGTTTTAATTTAAGTTACTGTACTATAAGAACTTAAATTAAAACTCGCCGGGCATATCTAAAAATCTAACCGAGTTTTTAGATATGCCCAGGTATTCCTCAGATGCATACTCTTATGGATACCAAGTTAATTATGAATTCATAATTCATAATTCATAATTAAGAATTATAGTCTTACAACCTCTTCCACAGGGCGGCGCTGACTTCCCGCGCTTTGGCAAAGACGGCTTCTTCGTCGGCGACGGTAACAACGCGATCCTTCATCAATACCTTGCCCGCCGCAATAGTGGTTACCACGCTGCGACCGTTCATACCGAACAGAATGTGGCCGTTCGCGTTACCGGCATGGAGAGGCGTTAGCGGGTTATAGTCGGTAACGATTACGTCAGCATTCGCTCTCGCTTTAAGGACGCCGAGTTCACCGTCAAAATACCGCGCGGCAATCTTTGCATTATTGGTAAACAGCATTTCGGGGATTTCCGTCCACGCGGCGGTGGCATCGCAGGTGTTGTGCTTGTGCAGAATATTCGCAACCTTGTACGATTCAAGCATATCGCTCGTATATCCGTCCGTACCGAGCCCGATCAAAATGCCGCGCTTAAAGATTTCCAACACCGGCGGACAGCCGACCGCATTGCCCATATTCGATTCGGGGTTATGCACAACCATTGTATCGGTTTCTTTCAATAAATCCATTTCCAAAGGATTGATGTGGATACAATGCACGGCAAAGGTGTTTTTACCGAGGATATCAAAATCGTAGAGACGCTGTACAACCCGTTTTCCGTGTTTCTGCAGCGAATCGAACACATCGGACATACCCTCCGCAACATGGATGTGGTACCCAGCGCCCGCCGGAAGCTGAGAAGCGCAATATTCGAGTGTTTTATCTGACAAGGTAAATGCGGCATGGAGTCCCATCATCGCCGCCTGCATAGGATTTTTCTTCTGTTGACAAGCACGGATAAATTCGGCATTTTCTGCAACCGCCTTTTTCATCTCTGCCTCGCCGTTCCGGTCGGAAACTTCATAACAAAGGTTCACCCGCAAACCGAGCTCTTCGGCAACATCCGCGAGGGTAAAAAGGCTCCCCGTTGTTTCGCCGTAGCTTGCATGATGGTCAAAAACCGTCGTTACGCCGTTTTTAATACAGTCGATCAGCGTCGTGTAAGCGCTGTATTTTGTATCCTCTAAAAGGAGGTTGTTATCAAGATGCCACCACATCCCTTCCAAAATATCCAAGAAATTCTGCGGATTGTAATTTTTTAACGCAATGCCGCGGGCAAAAGCGCTATAAATATGATGATGCGTGTTAATAAAGGCAGGCATGATGCACCGCTTTTTTGCATCGATATATTCCGCTGCGGGGTACTTTGCCCGCAATTCGGCATCGGCACCGACTTCTTTGATTGAACTTCCCTCAATGCAAACACAGCCGTTTTCGATAAAAGGCTTGTTCGGATCGCGGGTGATAAGCATACCGTTTCCAACTAATAACATAGAATTAACCCTCCGCTGATGTTTGTACTCTTTTCAGTATCCCATAGAATCGGAGAAAACGCAAGAAAAAAACTAAAAATATTTTGGAAGGCCTAAATTTTTTTATGATTAACTGATTCTCTGCACGAATCAATATCGCTCTACAGCTGCCAGCATTCAGTAAGCCACTGCTGTACTGCCCTGAAGCGTTCAAGCATTTTATCGTGATGCCCGAACGGATCGAACACAACGGTTGTATGTGCTATCTGCGTTCTAAGCGCCTGATGTACTTCTGCTGCGTATTTCGGCGCATTCTCTAACCGGTTGCCGTGTTTTCCGCCCTCTCTCTTTCCGTTCAGCAAATAGACAGCGGCATTGCTATGCAAAACTTTGTGTTCACGGCAGTATTCCAGAAATCCGGGATACCAAAACGAACCACAAAGGGAAAATATATACGGTATATCGGTATATTCGAATAAACTCCACACGGCAGCTAAGCCGCCGAGGGAATAGCCGCCATATGCAAGCCTCGAATCGTCAAGGGGATATTTAGTTTTCAGTTCGGGCAGTAGTGTCTTGAACAATAGATGATGATATTCCGCGCCCTTGCCGCCAAAAGGAGGACAATCGGTGCGGAATGACTCGGCAGCCCATGGTGTATAGTCGTCAAATCGGCTGCGTGCGTGCAGCCCGAACAAAAAAATACTCGGGGCCAGTGATTTCAGATATTCAATCTGTCCGTCGTTGACAAAAACCGCAGGATAACGGTGCTGCAGGTTATATTCTGCAGGTTCCGACACGGTAATGTCTATACCGGACAGATTGATATGGTTCGTTATATCGCGTTTCGTACTGAAGCTACTTCCGCAGGAAGGCATCAACAGCTTCCAAGGCATTCAGCACAGCCGTACCATAGTCCATCAGCTCATCATAGGAAATCGTCATAATTTTACGCTGAGCAATAGCGGGTACGTCAACTAGTACTACATTTGCCTGCAAAGACGAAATCGCATTTGCGTCTAATTTTTTATTCCGGTCGCTCGTTACATAGATGATCAGTTCAGGATTCATAGTTATCAGATTTTCTGTCGTAAGCCCTGACGTACCCGTTGCAATATTGGTATAACCGAGTACATTTAGGAGACTTTCTTGCAATGCAGATTTATACGCCCCGAACGTTGTGCCATTATATGCACACATAATAAGCGCCTTCTTTAAAGAAGTCCCCTTTGTTGAAATATGTTGCAGCACAGCATTCAAACGTTGTTCGAGTTGCTTTGCATACGCTTCTGCCTTGTCCTGTACATTAAAAATAATGCCAAGATTTCTCACATCTTCGATAATATTTTGAAGGTCTTGCTTGATATTTAAAACCGAAGCTTTTTGTGCATATATCGGGATACCGTTTTCATTCCAAAAGCCCACCGTACCCAAAGACTTTTCGGAAAACATCATGTTTCTACCGAGCACTGCATCCGGTTCATACGAAAATACCACTTCCCGGGAAACAGTTTTCTTATTCCCGATATGAGGGATAGAATCGATCGCTTTCTTATACTTACCGGTCACTGCATTATCCGGATCCAGCATACCGATAATACGATCCTGCAAGCCGAGTTCGATCAGCATTTCCGTCATTGAAAGATTATTGGTAATAACCTTTTTAGGCGCTTGCTTAAAGACCTGTGTTATCGCTTTGCCGTCTTTGTCATAGGTGGTAACACTGACCGGATATGCCGTTTCCGCACTCACTGCGGCAGCAAGAAAAAGAGCCAATGCAATACTAATACATTGCTTCATTTGAATAACCTCCTGAGAGTTGTGTGACTCTCTAAAAACTGAGATATAGATTTTTAGAGATACCGATATCTTTTCTATCTATCAAAGATAGCATAGCCAAAGATATTATAGCGGCCCCCTATAGTGAATCATCGCCTGCGAATCCTCTGTCCAGCTGATATTGCACCGGACACCGTAGATCGTCAGCATGGATTCTTCGGTAATAGTTGTGCGAGGACTTCCTTCATATAAAATATCCCCGTCTTTCATCAAATACAAATAATCAGAATACCGGCATGCCAACTGTATATCGTGCAGCACAGCCAGTACGTTAATCCGTAAATCTTTTACAATCTGCAATATCTCCAGCTGATATTTTATATCCAAATGGTTGGTCGGTTCATCCAGCAATAAGAGAGAAGGTTGCTGAGCGATTGCACGGGCAAGCACAACCCGCTGTTTTTCTCCCCCTGATAGCGATTGATACGGCTGATCTTTTCGAGTCAACATCCCGACCTTTGCCAGTGCATCCTGTATAATGCTAAAATCCTCTTCGCGTTCGGTTTGCATAAAGCGGATATGAGGAGTCCGCCCCAGCATCACAATATCCTGTACCGAACAGTTGAAATTCAGCGTATTAAATTGTGTGACAACCGCCATTTCCTTTGCCGAATCCTTGAGGCGGACAGTACGGATGTCTTTTCCGTCAAGATACACGGCACCCGAGTCCGGTTTGATAATCCGGTAGATATTTTTTAAGAGCGTCGTCTTACCGCACCCGTTTGGGCCAAGTATCGTATAAAATTTATGCCCGTCCGCATGGAGCGATATGCCTCGTAAAATTTCTTTATGAGCGATACTGCAGTGGACATCCTTGCACATCAAATCCATATTACTGCCCTGCTCCCCGTTGGTGCTTTGCAACAATAAAGATAAAAAAGGGAGCTCCAACCAATGCGGTGAATATCCCGATCGGCAATTCCGCATTTTGAATCAATATTCGCGCACATACATCCGCCCAGATAATAAAAAGCGCACCCAAGAGCGCCGCGACGGGAAAGAGTCTACGATGGTTTGCTCCCACAAGTGTACGGGCAATATGCGGGGTTATCAGCCCAACAAACCCGATGATACCACAGACAGACACCAATACACCGGTTATTACCGCAATGACTGCCATAAAAAGATACCGATAGAAGTAGAGCGAAATTCCCAACGTTATCGCGACTTCATCGCCCATCATCATTGCATTAAAAACGCGGTACTGTAAGAAGAAAAAAAAATACGAAAGGCTGACTACGAGCAGCGGTAACGGGAGTGATGACCATGAAGTACCGGCAAGAGAACCCATTGTCCAAAACTTAACCGTCATAATACTGTCAGAATTTGCCCCAATTGAAATGATAAAATTGGCAAACGCCGTAAACAGGGCATTTACCACGGTACCTGATAAGATGAGACTTGTCGTGGTCATCTTTCGCTGTGATGAAGCGATGATCAGCACCAATACGGTCGCGGCAATCGCGCCGAGAAAGGCTCCAAGCCCTACGGCAGAAATAAAGCCGAGAATGATACTGACAACAGCCCCGAATGTCGCACCGGCAGAAATACCCAAAATGTACGGTTCGGAAATCGGGTTGTTGACCGTTGTCTGCATAACGCATCCGCAAACGGCAAGCCCTGTACCGGTAAAAAACCCGAGTAAAACCCGCGGTACACGCATATTCCATACAATCGCAATAGCAGCGTTTGAAAGACCGGTCAGTAAATTGGGGGCAACTGCTTTTCCCAGCATAATCCGGTACGTATTTGCCAATCCGATTTTAACAGGGCCGAGCGAAACAGCAATAAATATGGAAAAAACCGTTATCGCTATCAGGAATAAAAATAAAACAAGATATTTTACTGTTTCAACAGAGAATTTTTTTTGCAGCATCAATGTATTCTTCTTGTTTGCCTCGGTTTACAAGCTAGTGCTGTTATAGCATATTTTAATACATTCTGCAAGAAGTTTACCTCCCGGCATCCCATGGGACATCATTCGTCGCAAACGTGTATCCCATCCCATCTTTTATTATTGCTTATTTTTTGAGTGGCCTTTTTAAAAACTGAGTTCCATGTTCTACTTATCTCCCCCTCTTTACTGGTTCTTCATTTCTATACTAATATAGATCTTATAAAATATTAGTATAGAGATCTTAGAAACAGAGAGGAGTAATGCAATGGGATTGATAACAGCAGCGCTCAGCGCGGTAGGCGGAGGTTTAGCGGATCAGTGGCTTGAAGTTGTTGAAGCTGATGATATGGGCGAGGGCATTGTACTCGCAAAGGGTGTACCGGTGCGCACGGATAAGCGTAACAGGAATACCAAAGGTTCAAGCGATGTGATTTCTAACGGATCGATTATCCACGTTAATCAAAATCAGTTTATGATGCTGGTAGACGGCGGAAAAATTATCGACTACACGGCAGAGCCGGGATATTTTAAAGTTGATAACAGTTCCGCGCCATCTCTTTTCAGCGGCAGCTTCGGCGATGCCTTAAAAGAAACGTTCAGCCGTTTTAAATTCGGCGGAACAACACCGATGAAGCAGGAAGTTTTCTACATCAATTTGCAGGAAATCAAGGGCATTAAGTTCGGTACGCCCAATCCGCTTCAGTATTTTGATAATTTCTATAATGCGGAGCTTTTTTTGCGGGCATTCGGAAACTACTCTATCAAAATAACCGATCCCATCAAATTCTTTAAAGAAGCCTGCCCCCGAAATGCAACACACGTACATATCGATGAAATCAATGAGCAGTATTTAACCGAATTTTTAGAGGCATTGCAGGCAGCAATCAGCCAGATGTCGATGGAAGGTGAGCGGATTTCGTTTATTCCGTCAAAGGGAACGATCCTCAGTAAGCACATGTCGCAAATTCTCGATGATTCGTGGAAAGACCTGCGCGGTATGGAGGTGCTGGCAGTCGGTATCGCAAGCATCACGTATGACGACAGCTCCAAAGAACTCATCAATATGAGAAACAAAGGCGCAATGCTCGGCGATCCTTCTATCCGTGAAGGGTATGTGCAGGGGGCTATTGCGCGGGGTATGGAAGCAGCAGGTTCCAATCAGGCAGGCGCCGGTATGGCATTCATGGGCATGGGAATGGGCATGAACGCAGGCGGAAACTTTATGGGACAGGCAAGCCAAACCAATATGCAGCAGATGCAAATGCAGCAAGCAGCTCAACAACAGGCTGGTCAGCAAACCGCCGCGGCGGGACAAGCCGCTCAAGGAAAAGCGGCAGGCGAATGGTTCTGTACCGAATGCGGACACAAGAATACCGGTAAATTCTGCGCGGAATGCGGCACGCCGAAACCGGCAGGAAATAATTGCCCTTCATGCGGTGCAGAAGTCAAGCCGGGAACAAAGTTTTGTTCCGAGTGCGGTTCAAAACTCTAACAGAACTGCGAAGCTGTAGCTAAGAGAAATCGATGCAACCGCCACAAAATCTCCAAAGCGGTTGCCTTCTTGTCCCGCGAAATTTTGTACAAAATTTCGCTTTATGTTTCAGAAGAAGGGTAAACACATCAGATGGATAGACCAAATGCCACAGAATAGCTAGGCTGTGAATACCCCTCTTGCAGCCACAAAGTGGCGAAAGGTGGGTTGAACAGCCTAGCTATTCTGTGGGCGTATTAATTTATAAAAATCTGATGTGGTTACCCTGACAGAGGAATGAGATGAGTGTAATAAACTACAAATGCCCTGCATGCGGGGCACCGGTGGAGTTTAATCCACGATTGGGCAAATTTAAATGCGGATACTGTTTTACCGAGCATACGGAAGAAGAACTGACTGCCTATCTTGAAAAACTGCAAGCTAAAACTGGTGCAGCAGACGAAAGCGCCAGTGATGCTTCTGCCGGTCATAATGCCGCACCAGAATCCGGTACGGGAAATGACAGCGGAGGAACTCCTGATAAAGATACCGCTTCCGGCAACAGCAGCGGAAAAAGCGGACAGGCGGTTAAGGCATACCAATGCGCCAACTGCGGCGCAGAAGTGGTTGCGGGAGATACCTCGACAGCAGCTTTTTGCTACTACTGCCATAGTCCGGTCGTTATAACCGACCGGCTCAAGGGTGATTTTAAACCCGACCGCATTATCCCGTTTAAGGTCGATAAAAAAACTGCCGTGCAGAAATTTCTGGAATGGGCGGGAAAGAAAAAATTTACGCCAAAAGGTTTTACAAGCGAAATGCAGCAGGAAAAAATTACCGGCATTTACCTTCCGTATTGGCAAGCGGACATCGATGCAAAGGTGGACTACCATGCGGTCGGTGTGAACGTTACCCGCTGGTCAAGCGGAAATCGTGACTTTGTAAAAACCGATAAATACAAAATCGACCGCACCGGTGATATCGCCGTAAACAACCTGCAAAAGCTCGCATTTTCAAAAATCGATGAATCGTTACTCAATACCATTACTCCCTACGATGAATCGGAGATGAAGAATTTTTCCACAGGGTATTTGGCAGGATTCTTTGCCGAACAATACACCGAAGATAAAGAAGCGATAACACCTGCATTAATGACACAAGCAAAACAGACCACAGCGGCACTTATCAAAGAGTCAACGTCGTGTACTCATTTTGAATCGGAAAAAGATTCAACAGCGTATTCCGTCCGTGAGCAACGGTATGTGTTACTCCCCTCGTGGATTCTTACCTACGTCTATCACGGTAAGCCGTACGTTTTTGCTGTAAACGGACAAACCGGTACAACCTGCGGCGAACTGCCGCTGGATAAGGCAAAAGCAGCACTGACATCGGGGCTTCTCGGCATAGTATTCGGTGCGCTCATGTTCTTAGGAGGGATGTTTATATGGTAACAATGATAACGCCGGTATGTTCAAAAAAATATGCCTACAAAAAACGGCTCATTACGGCTCTTTTTTGCTGTTTTCTCCCCCTTATACTTCTTTATGCAGAGACGAGCACTTCGGACGAGGCTGATTGGAGCGAAACCGAATGGGATGCAGACGAACTTTTTATTCCGATAGAACAATTTGCCGGACGACCGGTCGTCGATATGGCGGGCATTCTGACTCTTAGCGAACAACAGGAAATAGCGGCACGCTTTACGGAATTTTCCGAAAGCCTCAAAACGGATGCGTCAGTGGTACTGGTTCCCGACACCGGTGATTTGACGGCGGAAGCTTATGCAGATGATTTCTTTGATTACGGCGGCTACGGCTACGGAGAAGACCGCGATGGAATCTTGCTGTTAATCGTAACAGGATACGGCGACGGCAGCGGAAGAAAAGCGCATATTTCAACCTCAGGTAAGCGTACGATCAATACCGTTACCGATTCCCGTATCGATGATCTGCTCGATGCGCTCATCGACGGAGGAGCAGCGGACGGAAATTATGCCGCCGGTATCAATGCATATATCGATAAGCTGAACACCATAATCCAATCGCCGGAACAAGCAGCTGCTGCAAAACTGAAAAGCAGTCTCTTATTTGCCCTCGGAACCGGTGTTTTCGTGTTTTTAATCAGTTTCTTGGTTTTATTAAAACGCTATAAAATCGCCGGCGCAAAACCGTACTACAATCGGACGGAGCAAACAAAAGTACATTTTGATTCCGTAAACGATCCGCTCATCAGTACCAATACGATAAGCACGGTACGGCCTAAAAACAATTCAAGCGGCAGCTCCGGAAGCTCCACACATACGTCGTCAAGCGGACGCTCTCACGGCGGCGGCGGAAGATCGTTTTAAGTTTTAAGCGGGTGCCTTTCGGGCATCTTAAAAAACTCAAGGTTAGTTTTTTAGAGATGCCCTACCCTTTCCCCTCTTTTTTTGTATGGCAACTATCGGGACGGTGTATGATTGCCGAAACGAACAAAGAGCAGCCGAACTCGGTTTGTCAGTTATGCACATTCCCGAAGCCGAATACGCGGTAGTCCAGCTGAAAGGCGCCGTCCCTGACTGCATCCACCAAGGGTGGAAGTACGTCATGGAAACCTTCTTCCCCGAACAAGGCTACTGCCATGCCGGTACCCCCGACTTTGAAGCATATTCGGAAGGGGATATGTGCAGCCCCAATTATACGATGGAGCTGTGGGTGCCTATTGTAAAGGCGTAGGAGTGAACTGCCGGAAAAACAGCACTCACTAAAGACGGCATTTTGAGCAGCTCAAAATAGAGCTGCTCAAAAGCTTGCTATAAAGTTTTATGCCGACAAACACTGAAAAGATATAAGCGATCTACCATTTACCGGTCTAAAGCGGTTTTAATGTATACGTTATTACAATAGTTTTTTTACCGGCATCCTCAACTGCATCAGTAGCTACTATCGTATACCCGTCATCCAGCAGTCTCTTTGAGTTTATCTCCCATTTATCTACTTGCTGTCCAGCAGGCGGTTTTAACAGCTCAAAGCCGATCCGGGTTCATTCAGGCAGGATATCCCCTGGATGAATTTGACTACCCCCGCTTTATACACCTCGATAGTACTATCATCAAACCGCACGACAACCGATGTATTCGGTTTTTTAGTATTGTTTCCATTAGCTTGTTCACAACTGCTCACCCCTAATGCTGCAACAAGTACCAGTACGGTTACCGCCTACTTAAAAAATTTGCCATTTATTTCACTGATGTTTAGATTCATCATCACTCTCCTATAGAATTTCACCTATGTTTTATAGGTTCATTTTTGCTTCAATATATTGTGGTTATGCAATTATCCCGTGTCGCAAGTACACAGCTTGCCGTATGTTGCGATACAAAACAGTTAAAATACAGACATACCGGCTCTCCTCGACCACCATTAGGCAATACACCTTAGCTCGGATAGGTATAGGTCTTTCCGTCTATACCACGTGCCGAAAAACGGCCATCTTTTAACGGGGAGACAATATCCTCATAGAGCAGCAGTGCGGAAAGCGGGAATTTTCCTCCGCCGTTCGGTAAATCGACTGCAAATTGCGGTAACGATAAACCGGAAAGGCGTTTACGTACTGTTTTCCATATAAGCGCGGCATTTTCAAGCGGTACGCGAAAATGCGCCGTCCCCCGCGCCAAATCCGTTTGAAACAAATACCCGGGTTTTATCCCCATACATACCAGCGCGTGGAAAAGCTCCGCAAGAACGGCGGGATTATCATTAACGCCGCGCAGCAATACGGTCTGGGTTTGCACGGAAATCCCCGAATCGATACAGCGGGTTAAGGCTTTCCGCTGCGCCGTGCCGAGTTCCGCCGGATGGTTTATATGTGCAATCACCCAGAGCGGACGGACGGAACGGAGAAGCGCCATAAGGTCTTCGGTAAAAAGCTCCGGTGCAAAGACCGGCGCACGGGTGCAAAGGCGGAGCAGCAAATCGGGACGGACGAAACGGAGGCATTCCAACAGATGCTTTATTTGCTCAAAACTACCGCTCATCGGGTCTCCGCCAGAAACCAGAATTTCCTGTACTTCGGGATGTGTTTTAAGATATGATGTTACCGCTCCGATTTGCTCATCGGAAATAAAGCCGCTTGAGCGGGCGGTAAATTCCCGCCGGAAACAGTACCGGCAATACGAGATACAGCGGCCGGTGCTCAATAGCAGCACGCGGTTCGGATATTGGTGTACCAGATACGGGGTAACGCAATAGCGCGCCTCGCCGAGCGGGTCGCCCCGCTCTTCCTCCGACACAACAATTTCGTCGTCGGAGGAAAGAACCTGCCGACGCAGCGCAGCAGCGGCGGCAGGTGCTGCGGAGGTAATCAAGGCTTTAAACGCCGGCGAAATATGTTCCGGCAAGCGGATAACCCTATCGGCGGAATTCTCATTCCGCCAGTTATCGGATTGTTCCGCGTTCATACCTCCGTCACACTTACAGCGCATCGACTCCGTACATCAATGCTGCCAGTACCTGTGCATCGTCGATTAAGTTTTTCATAATGCAGTATTCATTCGGCTGATGCGCCATATCGTCGAGTGTACTCCATACGACGGCGTTAAAACCTGCCTGACGGAGCGGAGCCGCAACGGTTCCTCCGCCGATACCGATGGTTTGCGTTTTTTTGCCGTGTACTTTTTCGATAGCCTTTGACAGCATCGTAACGACCTCGGCATCGACAGGCGTTGCAGGCGATTCCGCCGAATCATCGATAATGAGCTCAACCTGTACGCCGTATTTGGCTTCTATCGCACTTGCCTCGACTTTTATCTTTTCCATCACTTCCGCAACAGTGTAACACGGGAGTATACGGCAATCCATATAAAAGACATCATCGCCCGGAATGGTGTTGATGTTCGGGATATTCGCTTCTTTTTTTGTCGGCTGCAAGGTCGAATACGGCGGCTCGAATAAATTATCCTGCTTTGAAAAAACTTTTTCCAAAGCATTCAACCGGAGCGCTAAATCTGCTGCCGCAATGTGCGCATTCTTTCCTAAATCGGGGCGAGAGGCGTGCGTTTGCACTCCATGCACCACAACCTTTAACCACAACAGGTTCTTTTCCGCAACCTCAATCGTCTCGCCCGAAGGATCTCCCCCATCAGGGACAACGATAATATCCTGCGGCTTAAACAGCTGATGATTATTTAAAAGATAAATAACGCCGTATCTCGAACCCACTTCTTCATCAGCAACAAACAACAATTTTACGGTGTGAGCAGGCTGAATCTTTAATGCAAGAAATGCATAGGCGGCGAATACCGCTCCGGTCAGTCCTTGCTGGTTATCCTCTACACCGCGCCCGATAATTTTATCACCGTCCTGCTTCAGAACCCACGGATCGCTTTCCCATTTTGCGAGCTCTCCGGGAGGTACCACATCGGTATGCGCCATAATCCAAACCCGTTTTGAATCGTCTTTGCCCGGAATGGTAACCACAAGGTTCGGTCTGATACCGGAGGAGACCCGCGTATCGGGTGCATCGAACCGTTCAAATTGAGTAAAGCCGAGCTTTTTTAAATACGCTTCCAGCGCTTCACATTTTTTCAATTCCCCGTCGCCGTCCGACTCCGGAGCCATAGCAGGAATGGAGCACAAAAGCCGTTCAAGCTCAATCATCTTATCTTTTTGTTGAGCAATAAAATCTTTAACCGATAAAAAATTTGACATACAACCTCCACATACGTAATGAAATTAAACTCTTTTCAAAAGAGCAAAGCACTCTCAAAAGAGGCTTCTACTATACCATATTGATAGCTATTCTGCAAACAAGAAGATTGATCGTTCTACGCATCGATTTCCGCAAGGAGATTTTTCATAATAAAGGCTTTGCGTTCGGGGGTATTTTTTCCCATATAAAACTCAAGAACGCCCGGGATCTTTTTCACAGTCTGAATGCTGACCGGTAAAAGGCGGATATCTTTTCCGATAAACTGACCGAATTCGCTCGGGCTTATTTCTCCCAATCCCTTAAAACGGGTAACTTCCGCCGTTGCACCGAGCCGTTTCATTTCGACATCCCGCTCTTTTTCCGAATAACAATAGCAAGTCTCTTTTTTGGTGCGCACCCGGAAAAGCGGCGTTTCCAAAATAAAAATCCGCCCGCTCAGCACCAGCTCTTCAAAGTAGGTAAGGAAAAAGGTGAGCAAAAGGTTTCTGATATGAAAGCCATCGTTATCGGCATCGGTTGCGATGATAATCTTATTATAGCGGAGACTTTCAAGGCTGTTTTCGATACCGAGCGCCATCATCATATTATAAAGCTCCGCATTTTTGTAGATGGCGGCGCGTTTTTTGCCGTGCATATTTTCGGGCTTACCGCGCAGCGAAAAAAGCGCTTGCGTAAGGACGTCACGGCTCGAAACCATTGAACCCGAAGCCGAGTCTCCCTCAGTGATAAAAATCATCGACTCATTGCCGTACTGCTTATCCCCAAGGTGAAACTTGCAGTCTTTCAGTTTCGGGATTTTCATTGCAATTTTTTTTGCGGCAGCCTTCGCTTCTTTTTTAACACTGTTCAGCTCTGTCCGCAGTCGCTCGTTTGCAAGGATTTTTTCTTCCAGCTTCCGCGCGGCTTCGGCATTTTTTTGCAGCCATTCCACGACAGCGGCCTTGGTACCGTTGACAATCCACGGCCTCACCTCGGTATTACCGAGCTTATTTTTCGTTTGGCTTTCGAACACGGGCGCTTGCACCTTAACCGCCACCGCCGCGCAGGTGCCTTCGCGGACATCCTCGCTCTTGTAGTTTTTGCGGTAGTATTCGTTAATACCTTTCAGCAAGCCTTCTTTAAAGGCGGAAAGATGCGTGCCGCCATCCGAGGTATACTGTCCGTTGACAAACGAAAAATAGGTCTCGCCGTAGTTGTTGGTATGGGTAAAGGCAAATTCGAGCTTTGCTTCCTTAAAATGAGCAATCGAGTAGAGCGTCTCTTCGCCGATTTCCGCATTGAGCAGATCGAGTAAGCCGTTTTCCGATATGTATGAAGCGCCGTTAAAGGTGAGCGTAAGGCCGGCGTTCAGATAGGCGTAGTTCCACATCCGTTTTTCGATAAAGTCGAGATTGAATGTATAGTCGCCGAATATTTCCCTGTCGGGAATAAACTCCACGAGCGTGCCGTTCTTAATACCTTTTTTGGCATCTCCTTGTTTTTCGTGCTTTAACACCCCCCGCTCAAACACCGCTTCGGCGTATTTCCCTTCGCGGACGGAAACTACCCGGAAATATTCGGAGAGTGCGTTCACCGCCTTGGTGCCGACACCGTTCAAGCCCACCGAAAACTGAAAGACTTCATCATTATACTTCGCACCGGTGTTGATGACCGACACGCATTCCACGACCTTCCCGAGCGGAATGCCGCGTCCATAATCCCGCACGGTAACTTTGTTGTCCTTCAGCAGCGCGTCGATGCGGTCTCCGTTCCCCATAATAAATTCATCGATGGAGTTATCGAGCACTTCTTTTAACAGGATGTAAATACCGTCATCAGGGTTCGAGCCGTTTCCGAGCCGGCCGATATACATACCGGTGCGGAGCCTGATATGCTCCAATGAGCTAAGCGTCTTTATTTTCGATTCATCATACGTATTCTTTGCAGCCATGTTGTTTTAAATTCCTCCCATAAAACTTTTGTAGGATAAGATGGTGAAAATCCGAAAAAGTTTTTAGTCGGGGCTGTCTAAAAACTTCAGTTTTTGGACAGCTTCCTTAGATTTAGATGCGATGTTTAAAATTAAGTCGTTGCTGTATAAAGACTTAATTTTAAACTCGTCGGGGATGTTCCGAAAGTAACCAACTTTTGGAACATCCCCATATACATTTTATCCTTAAATTGAGGGCATAATGCTGAGCAGCGGAAGCCCTGCGCTGTCTGCCGTTTGCCGGAGCGCAGCATCGGAGCAAATTACCGCAGCGGTACCGCCGGATATACCTCCAACCGTCGTTGCCGGAAGCGCGGCGCTTCCCGATACGCTTGCGGCGAGCCGTTCGGCAAGCCGATTCATGCGTTCCCGTGTACAGGAAATAATACCTTCGATTGTTTGCATCCGCGCCTGATGGGTTATCCCGTTTAAGAGGCGCGAGAACGTCGCCGCGCTTCTCTGCGCCGGGGTTCTCGGCTGGAGCGCTGTGCTGTACGTGCCGGTAATCAAGGCCTCCAGTTCTGAGTCGGTAAGCGGAGCCGCGATGCTTTTTTCGATACAATCCCGTATACTGCGCAAGGATTTGAGCGGCGCAGGGTCGCGGTAGGTAGTCATCGTAAACAGCGCCGTTGCGGAATCGGGATATGCCGAAACGCCGTACGCACCGCCTTTTACGCGGATTGCCTCCCACAATGCCCCCGTCTCAAGCCACTGGGCATAGACGATAGCAGCGCCGTATTCTGTTTCATCGAATGTAACCGGCAGAAGCTGCGCCGCAAATCCTACCTGCACGGCGCTGGGAAAGGCCGAAAGCGCCGCCGGTTTTTCAAAGGCTTCGGTTCTAAAGCCGTCGGTACTGCGGTGCGGAAAATCAAACTGCGGTAAATGGGAAGTGAGCGCTTTTTTGATAACGCTTACATCGGCGGCAGTTCCGCACACCTTCACGATAAGGCCGGAGCGCATCAGTTTCCGGTGTATTTCTTCAAGTTTACGGGCGAGTTCACCGATTGCCGCCGGTTTTTGCTCCAGCGCCGCATACTGCCCGCGCAGAAAACGCAGTTGAGGAATCCCCATCCAGAGATTTTCCGCCCGTTTTGAACCGGAATAGGCAGAAGCTGCGTACAGCGCAGTCAACGTATGCCCCGAATATGACGGCAGCGGATCAAGATCGTTTTTCAGCTGAATAAAAACATCCTTCAACCGCTTTTCGTCGGCAAAAGAAATATCGTTAAGATACGAAAAAATTCGGTTTACCGCGGGTTCGATATATTCGGGCAGCATTTTGGAGCGGATAAAAATCCAGTCCCGATCCGCCACATCTTCCGTGCGAAGCTCATTATCAAAAAACACCGCGGCTTCGGATGTCCGGTGCCTGCCTGCGGAAAAGGTAACCGCGGAAAATCCTCCCGTCAGGTAAGCGAATTCCGCCGCAACGGCATCCCAGCTCTGCGTTTTTGTTCCCATCGAGGAAAGCGCAGACGTATAGAGCGTCAGGTATGTATAGTCCTCCGCTGAAAGCGAATCGACGGGAACTGCGATGTCCATATAGGTGATACCGTTTGTCGGCTGTTCATGGATGATAACGGGAACTTTGCCGAAATATTCGAGACGTTCGGGTATCGGCGGTTCAACCGGCGGCAGCTCCTCTTTTGAAATATGCGGAATAAGATGTTGCGCTTGAGCATCCGCCTCAGGATTAATACCCGTATCCGCATCGGCTGCCGCATTGGTATTAAGCCCCGTATCCGCATCCGCTTTTTGCCCGCTAACGTGTACGGCTGTTTTTTCAGCGGAACCCGAATGGTGTTCTACGCTGCCGAGGCTTTGCACTGCTTGGTGCGCTTCTTGAGCAAGTCTTGCATCGATGTTCTCGCAAAAGTGAATATCCGGCCGTACGGAAACGGTTGTCCGATGGGGATTATCAAGCAGCAGCGTACGGATGAGGTCTTGAGCGTAATGCGGGTTTTGGGAAAGCCGTTGTTTCAGCCGCTGAAAAGCAGGTATGGAACGGAGCGAAGTCTCCGGCGCAAAGCCGTGTATCCAGCCGCGGAGCGCCCGCCGCATCAAAACCAGCGAAAAAGGGCCGCCGGAACGGGTAATTTCTCTGTTATAAAAATCGAGAGAATTGAGCGCGGTTTCAATCAGCTGAGGTTCAAAACCGTTCCGGGCAATTTCTTCAAGGCCGGAAAGGATGAAGGCTTCAAACTGCCCTTCCGCACTTTTATCAATATCCGCAAGGCCGAGCGTAAAGCAGATGTTTTTCAGGTCTGCCTGTCCGCCGTTGTACGGATAAACATCCTCGGCGAAGGGGCAGTCGAGTAGTTTCTTTTGCAAGGGCGCTCCGTCATGTCCCAGCAACAGCTCTTCCAAAAACATACAGTCCATCAACCGGTCGATGTCGGCGCTTTCGGGCAGCAGCCAATTCATCGTTACCGTGAGCTTGTCGGGATTTTTTCCTTCGCCTGCGGGCGCCGTTGCCGAAAACACGCGGGGTGTGGGATAGGGCGTAATAGCCGGAATGAGCGGCGGCTTTTCCGCCGGTTCAAAAAACCGCAAGAAGCGTTCCTGCAAAAAGGCAAGCTGTTTTTCGGTTTCGATGTTACCGTACAAAAAGACCTTGCAGTTTACCGGATGATAGTATTTTTTATGGAAAGCGCAAAAGTCCTCATAGCTGAGCTTGACGATATCGGGCGGAAAGCCGCCTGAATCGTGCGCATACACCGTCCCCTGCAAGAGAGAATGCCGCAGCTCACGGTCTACGCCGGAATCGAAATCCGCATACGCGCCGCGCATCTCATTTAACACCACGCCGGAAAAATACGGGTTCCCTTTTTCATCTCGTTCAAGCCGATGACCTTCCTGTTCAAAGGTTTCCCGTTTGAGCAGCGGAAAAAACACCGCATCGCCGTACACCGACATCAAGTTAAAATAATCTTTTTCAAGGATGCTCGACGCAGGGTACACGGTCTTATCGGGGAATGTCATCGCATTCAAAAACGTTTTAACGCTCTGCTTCGAAAGGATTAAAAAAGGATCTTTCAGCGGATAATTTTTTGAACCGCAGAGTACCGAATGTTCCAGAATATGCGCAACGCCCGAACTGTTTTCAGGCGGGGTCATAAAAGCAAACGCAAATAAATTTTCACTGTCATCGTTATGAATGTGATAAACCTCAAGTCCGGTTTCGCAATGCTGCGCAAGAATACCCTCCGCCTGCATTTCGTCAAGCGCTGTTTTTGAAATAATTTTAAACCCGTGGATTAGGTTATCCATACGTCATCTCCGTCCTTTCCGAATAAGAGCAGCTCGCCGTCTTCCCAGCTTTTCCGCAATTCCTGTAAAAAACGATTGGTAACTTCGCGGCATTCCCGCACGGAAACGGGGTTCGACGCCTGATCGTCAAGGATGAACTGCTGTCTGTTTTTAGAAATGTTATCGAGGATTTTTTTGACAAAGACTTCCGGTTTATAAGAAATTAACGCGGCAATAACCGAGCTTTCCATACCGGATAATTTTTTCTGTAAAAAGCGGTCGTCCGCAATGAGCACATCTTCAAAAGTAAAAAGCCGTTCGCGGATATTTTGTTCAAGTTCGGGATTGGCTTCTGCGATGTTCTGTAAAATAAACTGTTCCGTTTCCGAATCGCTGCGCCGTAAAATAGCGGCAAGTACCGCGCGTCCGTCAATCGCTTCGGTAGCTGAGCCTGTCCGTATGCGGGTAAACTTTTCGCGCATCGAAGTGCTTACCGTCTGCAAAATTTCAGGACTAATGGTTTTAAGCCGCGCGAGGCGGAGCACGATGTCTTTTTTTTCCGCATCGTTTAAACCGGTAATATAGGCGGCCGCTATTTTCGGTTCCAGTTGAGAAAGCACGAGCGCCTGTGTTGCAGGCATTTCGTCCGCTAAGAGCCGCTTGAGTTTTTCTCCGTCGATACCGTCCAAAAAATCGAACGGCCGCTCGGCAGCCGGCGGTATTGCCCGCTCGATAATCTCCTGCGCTTTTTCCCCGCCGAAAGCCGCCGTCAGAATTCCTTGAGCGGTTTCTACGCCGCCGACGGAATTCTTCGCTTCGTTATAAAGCGCCGTAAATTCGCTTAAAATATAGGCGGCTTCGTCCTTGTCGACATAGCGGATGGTCAGCATTTCCGCTACTACTTTTTCGATTTGCTCGCGGGTGAGCTTTTGCAGAACCTTTGCCGCTTGCGCCTCTCCGATTAAATATAAAAACTTTGCAACGCGGCGGTAAGGGCTTTCTTTTTGATCACCCTCACGCGATACCTTTATTAATCCGCGCCGCTGTATCTCACTTTCCAGATCACTCATACTATCTCCCAATATAATGGAAAACCAGTCGAGTATCAACATCGCATTTCGCTGACGTTATACTTGACCTCATATTACGAACTTATTATCCTAAATATCTCGAAAAATATGGCGACCGTAAGACAGTGATTCCATAAGATGCCGCACATAAAAAAACGGAATACACCATATTTTTCGTAACGGTATTCAACCTTCTTATGTTTACTGGGCATCTCTAAAAACTCGGTTAGCTTTTTAGAGATGCCCGACGAGTTTCAGTTTAAGTCTTTATATTGTAATGATTTAAACTGAAACATCGCAAATTAAGTCTAAGGAAAACCTCTAAAAACTGCAAGCCTATCGGCTTGTTCTGTAAGGAAATTCATTAACTTGTCCGCCTTGCGGACTGCGAATCAGTTTTTAGAGGTTCCCTACTATAGTTAACCACGTAGGAGATAATATGACAAAAACCAGTATCGCAGCAGGGCTGCTGCTCGTTATTTTCACTATGACCGGATTGTATGCACAGGCGCAAACGCCTCAGGTAAAACCGATTTTAACTGAAAAAGCTGTGAAAGGATTTATCAAAAATCATAATAAGCTGCTTGAAGAGCTCAATACCTTTCAATATGATGAGAATTCTACGGAGGCTCAATGGTTCGAAGCCTTCAGGGATGCGCTTGAAGAAGATACTCATCAAGCGGCAGCTTTTCTTAAAAAGAATCCGGCACCGAAAAAATTGCAAGCGCTTTTTCGGAAGTACGGCCTTGATGGAAAAACAGGACTATTGCAAATTATGGTAATTGTATATACCGCATTAAGCATCGAATACGGAGATTCTGATATTCCTTTTAACATACATCCGGACGACTTGAAACTCGTGCAAAAATACCGGGCAGAAGTATCTGAATTACTCAAACCGATACCTATTGAAACGGAAAACAATAGTAAATAGCTCATCATAATATCACTCACAACATTGTCTATTTATTTAGGAGATTATATATGACCATTGTACAAGTTAAGAATTTGCGCAAAACCTATCCCTTAGGGAAGGTTTTGGTAGAAGCGGTAAAAGGAATTAACTTTTCTATCGACAGCGGAGAGTTTGTTTCCATTTCGGGACCATCAGGCTCGGGGAAATCCACTACGCTGAATATGATTGGACTGATCGACACCCCGACCTCCGGTGAGCTTATTATAAACGGAGAAACAATTTATGAAGAAAAAGACTTTGCCTCTCTTTCCAAACGGAAAAACAAGGGATTAAAAATTCCGCCGAAGCTCGATAAGCGGATCACTCAGCTGCGCCATGAATATCTGGGATTTATCTTTCAGTCCTTTAACTTGATTCCTGTTTTGGACGTATACGAAAACATCGAGTTTCCGCTCTTGTTCGGTAAGGCCAAGGAAAGCAAAGAAAAGAGCAAGGAATGGATTGAACACCTCATCGAAAAAGTCGGATTAAGCGAATGGACGCACCATAAATCGAACGAACTTTCAGGTGGTCAGCGGCAGCGTGTTGCTATTGCCCGTGCCTTGGTTACAAAACCTGCATTGGTGCTTGCGGACGAACCGACTGCAAACCTCGATTCAAAAACCGGCGATCAAATCCTCAGTCTGATGAAAGACATGAGCCGTGAATTTAACACGACCTTTATCTTCTCCACCCATGATGCAAAAATCGTCAATATGACCGACCACCGTATCAAAATCTTAGACGGAAACGTTGTCGAGGACACGAAGGTTAATGCATAATTACGAATTTTTAATTATGAATTAAATTGAAGAGGATGCAATGAATAAAACGATTTTTAAGTTGGCGTTAAAAAATCTTTTTTCGCATAAGACAAAGACGCTGATTATTATGATTTTGATCGGACTCGGCAGCTTTTTGGTGGTGCTGGGACTCGGTGTACTGAACTTCGCGGAGCAGCAGACAAAGAACGTATGCGAAAGCGATTTCTGCGGAGATATTTTTATCACCGGTAAGCCGGCGGATAAAGACGTGTACGTTACACTTGCCGGAGCCTTTAAAAAGGTGAATACCGGCAGCTTACCGTCAATGCCATATTTATCGAAGCTCGAAAAAATAGAGGCAAAATTACATGATATGCCGGAAACAGCTGTGTATACGCGGGGGATTGTTACCGGTTACGGTATGCTTAAACCTGCCGATCTTTCTGACACGTGGGAACCTAAGGGTGAGAACTTTTCGTATATGCCGTATGCGGTTACGCTCGGTATCGAACCTTCTTCGTATAAAAAAACATTTGAGACGATTAAGCTGTATGAAGGCGAATTCCCCGATTCAGACAGCGCGGAGTTTATTATGCTGCCTGAGAAAATAAAAGAAAAGTACGAAAAATACTATGAACGGGAACTACATGTCGGCGACGAAGTGGTGGTGATGAGCTTCGGTGAAAAAGCAAAGCTGCGAAAAGTACGGGTAAGTGGCTTTTTTACGTTCGCGCATCCTGACACTGCGGTACAGTCCATCCTCTATGCGGACATCAACAGTGCACGTATGCTTGCCGGCGTAACGATGGGTGCGCGTACCGTTACGGAAATTCCGAAAAATATCGATTTAAGTTTGTCGGAAAAATCGGAAGACGAACTGTTTTCGGAGGATACCGTTGGAATCACCGAACAGGCGGAACGGGTTACCGAAAAAAGACAAACCGCTGCCGACGTGGAAGGTATTTTAGGCAGTACCGAGCTGCGCAATCAGCTCAATATGGCGGATACCGATGCGTGGCACTTTACGGCGGTAAAGCTGAAGGATTCCCGCAAAACAGCGCAGACGATTGCGGATTTGAATAAATGGTTTGAAGAAGAGGGACTTTTAGCACAGGCACTCCCGTGGGATAAAGCGATGTCGCAATTTGCGGCCGCGATTAAGATAACCCAAGTATTAATGATAGTGGTGTTGGTATTATTGGCGGTTGTCGTACTTGTCGTCATTATGAATACACTCGTTGTTTCCATTATGGAGCGAACAGCAGAAATCGGTATGATGCGGGCAATCGGTGCAAAGAAGTCATTTGTCAGGCGACTTTTTTATACGGAATCGTTTTTGCTGTCGTTTATCGGGGCAGCCTGCGGTATTGTCTTGGCGGTTATCGCCGGTCTTATCTTTAACGCCTTAGGAATCCGTTTTTCAAATGATACCGTTGCAACGCTGTTCGGCGGCTATAAGCTGCAAACAGCCGTATCCTTTACTACAATAGTGAGCACGCTCAACGCAATGCTTGCAGCCGGTCTTATCGCAAACTGGTATCCGGTGCGTATGGCACTCAAGATCAGCCCGTTGGAAGCTCTCAACAAGTAAAGCATTGTTAAGGAAAGATTATGAATATATTAAAGATTGCATTTCGGAATTTAAATAGACAAAAACGGCGCAGTGCGCTGCTAGTAATCGCAATTGTATTTGCGTTTTTGATTGTAACACTGATCGACGGACTGTCGGCAGGCGCCCGTAAAAGCTTGGAGTATCAGGTTGCAAAGGCTATCGGCGGGCATGTCTATGTAGTCGGGGCTGAAAAGGCACCCGATAAAACAGAGGATGATAAAGCAAATGAGTATCTGCCTCCCGAAAGCGTCGATTTAATCAAACAGATTATAAAAGAAGAAAAAATTGATGCGCTGTATACAACGGTGCGTGTACAGCGTTACGGAACGCTTATTTTTGCCGGAAAGCAGCTCACTGCTCAAATTGCAGGTTGTAAATTCGATGAGGAAGAAGCCTTGCGCAATAGTTTCGCATTTAAAGAAGGCGGATGGGAAAATGTAAAAATAGAAAACGCCCTTTTTATCCCTGAAAAAACCGCCGATGCGTTGAATGCTGCCTTAAACGATATAATTCTCTATGAAACGACTACATTAAATGGGCAAGCAACGGTTGCGGAATTTCAAATAGCGGGCATTTATCAAGATCAAAGTCAATTTGATCAAATGCAGTTTTATGCGAACTTCGATTATCTCAATAAAATTGCCGAGGTACCCGCGGGGTATGCTGTCCAGATGGGGATTTTCTTAAAAGATGAAAACCAGCAGGATGCCGTTGCGTCTATTTTTGAAAACCGGCTTGCCGAATACGGTCCCGTTACCAGCCGTAAACTGGCGGCACAGTTCAATCCAACCTCTCCCGGGCAGGAACTGCTGCGGCAGTTGAATGAGGGAAAGTGGGACGGTACAAAATATGCCGTTATGACCTTCTATGATTTTGCGCCGCAGATGGTAACGCTCTCGCAGACGATACAGTGGATCAGTCTCGGGGTGCTGCTGGTATTGCTGCTTGTTACGATGATCGGTATCTCCAATACGTTCAGGATGGTTGTGCATGAGCGGAAGGGCGAAATCGGTACGATGCGCTCCTGCGGCATCAGCAGAGGTAAGGTAAGCCTCTTATTTCTTGCAGAGGCAGGCTTTCTTTCGGTTATCGGAGCCGCATCGGGATTTGTGCTTGCGCTGCTTGTTATGCAGATTATCAGCTTTATCCCCATATCGATTGACTCAGTATTCAGTATGCTCACCACAAACGGGCATTTCTTGTGGATATTGTCGCCGACTGTTATCTGTCTGAAATTCTTACTGACCGCGTGTCTGGCAATTCTTGCAGCACTTGGCCCTGCAATCCGTGCTGCCAACATGATCCCTGCAGAAGCGCTGCGGTCGAGCAAGTAATCAGAATATAATGAAGGTTCCCTATGATTTAAACAGAAAAACGCATCTCGAATTTATTAAGAGGAGAATATGATGAACTACAAAATGATGATAAAAAAACATGCCGCAGTGTTTTTTGCTGCGGTCTTATGTGTACTGCCGCTCTCGCTTTCAGCGCAAATACCAAGCACGGAAGAGATGTACGGTATTTTGGAAAAGCAGTACTCAGCGGGTAACTTTGATAAAGACATAACCTGTACGCTTTCGCTCATTATCGAAAAACCGAATGAGCCAAAATCCGCTCATCAGTTTAAACTGTTCCGGCGCGATACAAAAGATCAAACGACGCTTGTACAGCTTGCGCCTGAAGCGGATAAGGGAACAGGCTACATGCAGGAAAAGAATAATCTCTGGGTGTATGATCCTACCTCACATCAATTTACACACTCGTCGCTTAAGCGTGCAATTGGAGATTCCGACGCAAGCGTTTCGGATGTAAAGAAGCGGTCGGAGTTTAGACGGACGTATGAAATTATGGATATAGGAGAAGCAAAGCTCGGTAAATTTGAGGTCTACACAGTAATGCTGAAAGCGTTGCTCTCCGATGCGCGGTATGCACAAGAAAAATACTACGTGCGCAAAACCGATCCTCTTATCTTAAAAATCGAAAGCTACGGCTCAAGCGGACGCCTCATGCGCACGACGCTGATCCCGAAATATGTCAAAATCGGTAATTATAACTGGGCTGCTCAATCCATCTATATTAACGAAATCAACAAGGGCGAAAAAACCACGCAGATACTCTCCGATTTTGACACCTCTGCAATTCCGGATGTGGTGTTTACGAAGGCCTATCTTGAAAAGATCAATTAACTTTTGCAAATAAACGGTACATCTACTTCGTTACTGCGCACAAATTAATCCTCAACGTATCAAAGATACGCCTGCGGTTAATTTGTGCTCGTGCCTCGTATCTGTGCCGTCTATTTGCAAAAGCGCTGGAGAGGTACATCTGCGTTGTCGCTTCACAAAAAACAGTCCTCGACGTACAACAAGTACGCCTGCGGGTGTTTTTTGTGCGCTCCTAGCATCTGTGCCGTCTATTTGCAAACGCGCTGGAGGGGCACATCTGCGTTGTCGCATTGCCAAAAGCGTACATCCTTGTACGCTTTTGGCAGCGAGTTTCGCGTCACCGCGAAACATCGCTACTGATATAACCAGCAGCATCCGTGCCGCTACTGAAAATCCTCGACGTATCAGTACCGCCACGGATGGCGGTGGTTCCATGCAGTAACAAGTTTGCTTGCAAACTTGCATCCCAAGAATGTACAGGACGTACATTCTTGGGTGAGGATGTCCGTGGTGATAAGCAGTAGCGAGATTTGTGTTATGCACAAATCTCGTCGTTGAGAAGCGTACACGGATGTACGCTTCTCAACAGGCTATTTCCAAACGCGCTGGAGGGGTACATCTACTTCATTACTGCGCACAAATTAATCCTCAACGTATCAAAACTGCCAAGGAGGGCAGTAGATTCTACTCAGTAGTAAGTTTTTCGTTAGAAAAACTTATCGTTGACCAGTGTACACGGACGTACACTGGTCAACAACGCCACGGACGGCGGTGGTTCCCAGCAATAGCGATATTTTGGCTTTGCCAAAATTCGCGTTCAAAAATTGACAAGGAGGTCAATTTTTGAACTTGCCACGGACGGCGGTGGTATTAAACAGTCGCAAGTTTTTCGTTAGAAAAACTTGTTCTCAGAAAACTCAAACACTGTTGATCTTTCTCATAAACAAAACATTTCACTCTATCCAAATTTTTTATATGCATCGGTTTTTGAACGGGATAGCGTCGTGCAAGTATGCTCAACATTGTCCGCATCTGAAATCCGTGTCCTACAATCACCATATTTTTATTTTCTATAAATATAGACATCAATGCTTCGATTTCATGCTCGACTTTCTGCTTTGTTCTTTCCTGCCGCGGATTGTTACAAAACCACTGCACTCGTCCCCAGAATAGCCATCGCCATAGAGAAAGCGGCTTATCAGAATCTCGATACGGATAAATCGGTATTTCCGAAAGCTCCGGCAATTGTATCGGTGTTTTATCAGGAAAGAGCTGTGCCGCCGTGTCAATGCTTCTTTTTAACGTACTCGTATAAAGTTCAAAATGCTCCGGTAATCCATCTCTGATAGACCGAAGCTGAGAATCTCGTATCTGTTCTATTGGTGCTTTATCATACTCAGCCTGCGCCTTAGCAAAGCCCTCAGCCGTATATTTCTTTTCCCAATTAAAAAGCACGTGTGCATGTCGTATCAAAATAAGCATTATGGCGCATAACCTCATATGTTCCCGCTACAGTGTGCTTTGTGTGTGTTGAGGATTAATCTTTGTGCAGCACTACCGGAGATAGTCAGTGTAACAGAATAAGCTCTGTTAGAATCTATTAGAACGAGATAATAATGGTATGAAAAAGAGTGTAAAAAGTCAATGATAGATAACAGGACATATCTAAAAAATGATTTGCAGTATTTTATATGAGGAAAAGGAACAGGTCGTCCAACTGATACGGCATGTTGTTTAATCAATATGCTGAAAAATCAAACATTTGAAACACTGCCTTTTGTAAAAAATAGCAACTGCTTAATCAACAGAATCGCTACTGTACCGCCAATGTTGTACAATGAATGATGGGATACACAGTTCTTAACTACAATCTTTTTTTATGCAGATAGACAAATAGAACAATTATAAATGACACGGATTGGGCAATTGCAATTCTTAAAAACATCAATTCATCACATCCTGTAGAAGAAACAATATGAAAAATATTGATGATTGTATTATTTACAAAGTGATCACCCATTGCCATATAAATAGAGCCGGTCAATTTTGTTAATAAAGCAAATTTAAATCCGATAAATCCGGAAGCAGTAACCAATAGAATAATATTTACATACATACCTTCAATACTGCTGCTGCCGTCAAAATAGTTTCTTACAGGTCCGATAAAATGCCATAACCCAAACAAAACAGAAGTAATAAGCACAGATACAAAAAATGTATGATTTTTCTCAAGCATTTTTGTAAACAGGCCTCTGAATATCCCTTCTTCCATAATCACATTAATGATATTCCCGATAATACAAATTACAAAAAAGAGTAGTGAAGTTTGATTTCCTATATTTTTATCTACAGAATAAGAACTGACATATAATTGTAATGACTGAAAATTTTTATTTGAAACAGCTATAACAATCTCTATACTATAAGCTAATACATATATACAAATTCCAAACAGCAATCCCATCAATGTATATTTTACAGCTCTATTTTTATTAAATCCGATATCTTGCGCTTTAAAGTTATATAATTTAGCTGCTATGAATAAAACAACTATCCCTAAAAGTTTGTGTAAAAATGCCTCTCCCCAAAATGTTTGATCCGTACGAATAATAAAATACTCTATAAATCGGAATATAAAGCACAATATATAAATCACGAGTACGGCAAACAAGGATTTATTGATTTTCGTCATCTCTTATTTTCTCCACATTTTATGCTTCTACATTCCAATTTTCTGAGTGTTCACGCTCACTCATGTATTGCCGTACTTCTGCAGCAGTTAACTTGCGTACCTGTGTATGCGGATACTCTTTATATTCTCCGATGGTAAAAAGAGGTACAGTGTGCTTGCATTGCTTGTCTTTGTGTTTCTTTAAAAATAACAACACATCATTATATGAAGGAAAAATTTTATAGGATTTTTTCCCATTACTGTTTTCTATTTCGTAAATACCGCAGGATTGTTTTTTCGTATAATCCGCTGTCCGTAAATAGAGCTTTGCAATTTCCAATGACTTGAACGGGAAATTCCATCTTTGTAATCCACGTTTTGGATCACGATCAATACAAATACACCGTCCGCATGTCCCGCAAATATATTGTGTATGATGTTCCAAACAGTCTACAGGATTAAGCAATGGGGTAATTCTATTTTCGTTTACATAACACTCTTCACACATAGAGGTTCTCCTTTTAAGCTTTAGCCCTGCTCTTTGCCGTCACACACGGAACATCGATACGCAGCACCGTAACCGATGCTGCCATCTGTTCGGTTATTTCAAAGTCTCTGCCGCTTTGAGTTTTCATCATAAGCTGCAATCCCACAATCTTTTCCGCAACATCTTCAACAATGACCGCTGTTCCGTCTCCCATAACGCTTGCATACTCAGAACCGTATTTACACGGAATACCGCCGCCTGAAACAATTGCAACATTCGTTTCAAGTTCAATAAAAACACACGGATTCTTTTTGAGAATATCGAGTTTCCGACCTTCTTTTGCGCAGTGCACATAGAGAGTCAACGTACCGTCGGCAAATACAAAACCATACTGCATCGGTACTACATACGGACGGTCATTATCGATCATTCCGATATGCACCACCTTTGCCTGTTCAATAATCGACTTTATTTGTTGATAATCCGTTACTTCTCTGTCAGCTCTTCTCATAAACAAACCTCTCTGTTACATATTATAACCGTAAACACACATATCCGCTACCTATCTACCCAGGGATTCCGCATTATAAGCTTTTGTAGATAAAATTCAGTGAAACCACTGCTATACGTAACAAAAAACCAAGTTTTTAATCGTAAAAAAGGCTTCATACCTTCAAGTGTAAAGACTTTTCTATGGTTTAGAACATAGATTTCATGTGTTTTTATTTATAATGCGGAATCCCTGCCTATCTACCAACTCATTACGATCCGTTATATATAGAAATCAATACCCCAGCGCAGCACATCAGGGCATTAAACTCTCTGCACAAGTATCAATATCTTAAGTTATCCGTACTTTTGCCGATGCCTTTAATATGAGCTTCTCACAACTTTTTACCTTGATAAAGAATGTGGTTATTTCTCCCGAAGTGATTATCATTACTGTACTACTTATATTATACTTAAATCTTGTATTCTATATTGTGCAGTATCAAAAACCGAGACTTCCCTCACTACAAAGCAGACTCCAGAAAAATTTACAGAAGTCGCCGACAGGAGCTAAAAAGGATACGACAACAACCGAGAAAACAAAATAAGAATCGGAAAGTTTAGAAATACCTTAACATACGAGGTTCTTTTTAAAATGCAGAGCTATCGCCTTATATATGATCAGCTGTAAGATTAGACGGAACATTTTTGAACTTAAAACTCTGCCGCTGGATAGGTGAAGCGCCGTATAACCCGATAAGAGATCGGTGCAGTTTTGTCCCATAGCCTTTATGCAGATCGTAGCGATAGAGCGGATATTGTTTATGATATTCCATCATACGATGATCCCGCTCGGTTTTAGCCAGAATAGAAGCAGCCATCACACACGGATACCGCCCGTCAGCCTTAGGCTCCGCAATAAGTTTGAAATTACCGCCAATATCAGGCAGTTGATTACCGTCAACAATAACCGTTAAATCCTTTTCGTTATCGGCAAGCGCATTTGAAGTCTTTCGCCCATACTGTGCAAATAGAGCCTCAAACGCTTCCTTCATTGCAGCAAGCGTTGCTTGTAAAATATTGATTTTATCTATTTGTTCTGAAGGAACCGATGCAATCTGCCAATACAATGCACCGTCAAGAATAGCTGTCCGCGCAATTTCCCGTCGCTTCGGGGATAGCTTTTTTGAATCATTCAATATAGAAACATCAAAGGAAGCGGGCAAAATAACAGCGGCAGCGTATACAGGACCTGCCAACGCTCCCCTCCCCGCTTCATCAATACCGCAAAACAACATCACGTATTTTTCCTGTTCTGTTTATTTTAACCGTCCCCGCCACGATGCGCATTTATCTCTATGATGCGTTATCTACGAACAAGTGCTTCCTCAAATCCGGTTAATTCAACAGATTCCGGCAATTCGACTTTAGAAGCATTATCGGCAATGACGGCCGCATCCATCATTTCAAATAAAGGCGAGGTATATGAGCATTGCAATTTTCGCACTTTTACGGTTGAACCGGTAAGCTCAGCCAGTCTTCCGGTATAATGCGCAGCAAGACTACAAACCGTATCGGTCAGCGTACACTGTGTTTTTACAAAATCAAAACATAGCACCATTAATCCCGATGCCGAAAAAGTACTGCGTAGCGCGGACACAGTACTTTTCTTTGCACGCACCAATACGGCCTGCGCACTTTGTTCGGAAGTAAAAGACGTATCAGTACAGGTCATGCGGCTATCGCGCAGTATCACTGCATCGCCACCCTCTTTTACGGTAATCGAAACTTTATTCAGCGTAACGGAAGCATTCGAGCCGTATACAACAGGAACGGTACGAGGTTCCGTAAACCGTTCCGATCGCTTTACCGAACATCCTTTTATCTCCAACGAAGTACGTTCAACGACAAAACCGGCATTTTCTCCGAATGTAATTACCGGAGTATTCTTACCGATTATCTTAATCGGAATGGTAAGAAATACCGCTTCTTCGACATATACATCGGAACAAAGAAAAACAGAAACCGGCGCAGGTTTACCATTTTTTACCGGAGCTTCTTGCCGGTTTATTCGATCATAGGCTGCTGCAACGGCCTGCTCAAGAAAAACAAACGGACTATCGGACGTACCTTTTTCGGCGGTTGTTTTCGCAGTCGTATCTACATAAAAGACCAAGTTGCTCTCAACAGCAAAAAGGGAAAGAGAACAGAGGAAATAAGCAAAAAAGAAAAATAACGGCTTACTATTCCTGCGCATCGGCTTCTTATAAAATACCCTTAAAAATTTCGCGCAGTTCAGGATATTGCGCATAGTAGTACTTTTCAAGTTCATCAGGAGTTAAACCGGTCAGTTCATGGCTCATATAATGAATCCAGTGGCTGTCTTTATCGGCATAGATATCGTGCTTTCTACACCAGTAATCAGGTTGAATGGGTTCGCTGCTCTTTCTATTATGGAAAACCTTATAATCATGAACGGCTATCTTTATATCACGCCGCGGAATACCTTTTTCCAAGAAAGCTGACACAAGATAATTGATCGTAGCACCGCTATCAAAAATATCATCGACCAACAATATCTTATCGCCGCTCCGCAGGTGTTCCGGTGAATACGTCCATCCGTCAATCATCATCTTTGACTGTTGATTGGCATCTGAATAAGAATGAGCGACGACAGCGGCATACAAAACAGGCTTCACATCTTTATTCACTAACTTAAACCATTCATGAATAGCATTCCCCAAAGATGAACCGCCCCGTAGTGAAACATATATCACATCAGGAATAAAACCGTCCTCCCAAATTTGGCGCGCCAAACGGAACCCGTTATTACGAACCGCATCATAAGGTAAAAATTCTTTGCTCATAATCGCTTCCTCACTTTACTTACAATGTAGAGTTTATTTCAAATCCGAATACGCCACCCTCAGCCGTATCAGAACGGTTGTTCAACTTTGAGGAAAATAATAGTGATAGGAAATAAAGCTCTCATTTTCTTAGTATAACGATTTCAAGTTGCTTATTCAATAGAAGTTTTATCTATCATAATTTAAATACGTACGATACATCAGTCACCAAATTATTGCACGGCAAAGCGCATAAAAAAAGCTGCCCGTCGGTAAATCCGATGGCAGCCTTCTACTTCAGTGTATCTTATAAGATTATTTAAAATCTTTAGGTCGGCGTTCAATACGATGACATTTTGCACATTCAGCGATATTTTTTATTTTTCCGTTTTCAACCATTGTTTTTAACACAACTTCACCGCCGCACGGACAGCTAAACTTTTGCGTAGCGACAGCAGTACGGGAGTTTTTACTTGCACCAGCCATACCTCAAGCCTCCTCATGAAAAATTTCGTCCTTAAATATAGAAAATTTATGACAGACTGTCAAGCCCCCGCAAACCAAGGTTTGTAATTTATTCTCTTTTGTGATATGCTCAGTTTATGTTTCAAAAGTATCCGGTGCTTCTCCAACCTATACGGACACGAGTGCACTATAAGCAAAAACATTCCGAAGATCTGCTTCCGATATTCCCACTGCTTTTATTGCTGTGTTGCTTTTGGTGCTTTTCAGGATGCACAACCGTTTCCACCGCCCACACGGATACGCCATATCAACCTGTCACTCAAACAAAAATACGCTGGCGTACCCTATCCCCGGGGATCGAAGCTGCCGATATCAATGATCCGCAGTTTCCGCTTATCGTTCATGTCGTAAAAATAGATTTAGGCAATCCCGCTGTCTCTGTTATAACATCAGAACCGGCTCTTTTTAAAAACAACCAAGGTTGTATCCGCGGCGAAACGACATGGGATTTTGCCCTGAGGCGCAATACAATCATCGCCTTCAACGCCACTCCATTCAAAACAAGCTCGCTACTTTTCAGCATGTACCGAACTATCGTTGGTATTCATATTACGGATTTCCACCGGATGAGTATGCCGAACAAACGCTACGGCGCATTGCTTTTTTATGCGGATAAAACAGCCCGCATTATCGACTCTCAAACGGAAGATGTCTTATCGGCAGATGTCCGCCATGCAGTAGGGGGATTTTGGACCATCCTCCGAAACGGTACCGTGATGCCGCAAAAACTTCACCGCCGAGATTCACGAACTGCCGTCGGCCTCACCGATAACGGAAAAACGCTCTTCATCGTCGTGGTCGAAGGAGAAAATAAACGGAGAAGCCAAGGGCTTTCCTTTGAAGAATCGGCAAGGCTGCTACGGGAATTAGGCGCTGACGATGCGCTCCAACTCGATGGCGGCAGTTCAAGTTCGTTGGTTTTACAGGAAAACGGAGCACAGCATATTGTCGCTCCCAGTCGCAGCTGGAATATCCATATCCGTGTTGCAAGTAATATCGGTATTATCATTAATCAATGAAGACTGTTCAATTTTAAGGTTTGCCTTTATCGTATAAGCGATGTAAAATAGAGAGAATACGGAGGTGGTTTATATGAATGAAGTGATCAATGCAATTTTAACGCGAGTCAGTATACGCAAATTTACCGATCAAAGAATTGAAGATGAAAAACTAAAACTTATTGCCGACTGCGCAAAAGCTGCTCCGACAGGAAAAAACAGACAAGCACGAAAATTTACGGTTGTACATAATCGGGAAAAAATTCAACAACTTGCACGGGCGATCGCAAAAGTGCATAACCGCAGCGATTACCATATATACGACTGCGATGCCATTCTCTTGATCAGCTTTGCTGAGGATGATATATACGGCCAATGCGATTCGTCTTGCGCAATCGAAAATACTTATTTAGCTGCGGAATCCCTTGGGTTGGGTGCCGTCTGGATTAACCAATTGCGTGATAAATGTAATGAACCGGAAATCAGGAAGATACTCGACTCCTTTCATATTCCGCACAATCATATAATATGCGGCTTTGTTGCGTTGGGATATCCTGCAGAAAAACCGGCGCCGAAAGAACGGACAGAACCGGTAGAATTTATACACTAGGACAACTTAAAAAAACTCGCCTAGATTTTTAGAGATCTTGATAGGAAAACATACTATGAATGAAAAAATCGCTATCCTCGGTGCGGGATCATGGGGAACGGCAATAGCCTGTGCACTCGGTCGAAACGGGCATCGTGTCATGCTCTGGAATCGGAGTGAGGATGTATGCTCAAGCATCAATACCGAGCATATCAATAAAAAGTATTTACCGAACTATATCTTACCACCGACGATCTCCGCTTCTACCAATATGCAAGAAGTATGCAAAGATGCGGCTGTACTCTTTTTAGCAAGCCCCTCCCTCTATTTAATGGATATCGTAAACCGACTCTTAACGATTCCTCCTTTTAATACCGATACCGGTACAGAGACATATCCACTCATCGCAGTACTTACCAAAGGATTTATCCCCGATGAGTACGGAGAACCGCACTTAATCATCGAATCCCTTGAAAAAAAGTTACCCGATTTTTATCGAGATCACCTCGTCTATGTCGCAGGTCCAAGTCACGGAGAAGAAGTTGCCGCCGGAAAGCTCACCGGTCTTATTGCAGCTTCAAAAAATCCCTTAAGCTCAATCCGATGCCGTGAAATCCTTAAATCGCGCAGCTTACTGGTATACTCAAGTCTTGATATTGTAGGAGTACAGGTATGCGCAGCGACAAAAAACGTGATTGCTATTGCATTCGGCATGCTCGATGCGCTAACCGAACACTCTGACTTTTTCGGCGACAATACCGAATCACTTTTATTGGCGGCCGGCTTAAACGAAATTCAGATTATCGGGAGAGCAATGGGCGCAACGCACCCGGAAACATTCACATCGATTTCAGGTATCGGCGACCTTGATGTTACATGCCGAAGCAAATACGGCAGAAACCGCAAATTCGGGCGCGAAATTATCACAGCAGCGGTCTTAGATGCCTTTAACGGCATCGATGACCTTATTGCACGAATTGGAACTATCGGCTATTTACCGGAAGGTATCGTCGCGTGCGCTTACCTCAGTAAGATTGCCGTAAGATACGATTTAAAGCTGCCGCTCTGTACTGGACTCTACAAAATTCTGAACAAAGAATTATGCCCGACAGAGTTTATCGAAAATCTTTTAAATGGAACAAAGAATTAAACGCATACAAGGCAATTGCATCAGACACTATCTTGAATATCCCACGGAATCAACAACCCCGACGCAAGCGTCGGGGTACAATGCTCAACGTTTCGCATTGTATGTTCTATAAGGTGGTTGCAGTCGGCTTTAATACCCTTTGTTACGACGCAAGCGTCGGGGTATTAAACCCTCCGCACGAATAAATAGGCTGTTCAACCAGAATTTCGCTGCTATGCAGCTCAAATGGTTGCCCAGCCTATTTATTCCGCGATTTTATCTATTTGTCTGATACAATTACCTTTCTTCTAAAAATAAACTGCGCAAAATTTTATCCAAAATTTTGTGCAAAAGGAAAGCAACCGCTTGAAATATTTCTGGTACGGTTACTCTTGCACCACATCAGACACTATATGCTGTAATAGATAGAAAAGAAGTGCATAATACTTCCGGCAAGTACAAAGAGGTGCCACACACCGTGCATCCATTTTATTTTTTTCATTGCATAAAAAACGCAGCCGACTGTATAGAGCACACCGCCTAAAACTAAAAAGCGGAAGCTTAATAAAGAGAGCTGTTCTTTCAGCGGCTTTGCAGCGAATATAATAAGCCACCCCATCGGAATATAGGTAACAACCGATAACACGCGCACTCTGCTTCCGAATATAGCATAGAGTACAATACCGACTACGGCTAATCCCCAAATAACGCCAAAGATAGCCCAACCGACCGCTCCCCGCAGCGCAGTGAGACAGTAGGCAGTATAGGTTCCGGCAATAAGGATATAAATTGAACAGTGATCGAATATGCCAAATACTTTTTTTGTGCCAAGCGGTAAAGCATGATAGAGCGTTGAGAACAAATACAAAATGATTAACGACGCACCGAATATTGTAAATCCGACAATGCACCGCGCTCTATATTCCTCAGGCGCATAATGAACGGCACGGATAATGAGAAGCACCAACCCTGCAATCGAAAGCAAAGCTCCAATACCATGAGTTATTGCATTGACAATTTCTTCACCTGTTGTGTACCGTTTTACAATTATTTGTGCCATCATATCTCCCATAAAAAAACAAAACACTAAAACCTATCCGTTTTAGTGTTTTATCTCTACGGAATAACGGACTTTTAGTCTTTAATGTTATAGCGTTTCTTAAAGCGGTCGATACGTCCGGCAGTGTCTACTAACTTCTGTTTACCGGTAAAGAAAGGATGACAAGCAGAACAAATTTCAACTTTAATATCTTTCTCTGTAGAACGGGTCTGAATAACATTTCCACATGCGCACGTAATCGTTGTTTCCACATAATTAGGATGAATATCTTTTTTCATTATAACACCTCTTACACACTACCCCCGAAAGGAGCATTACTTACCATTTCAGCATCAATCAGCCAGAGCCGTATTATTGCATGGTTCCGGAATTCATCAATTTCAAGAACACTTCATTATTCTTACTTTTCTTCATTTTGTCAAGAAGTAAGTCCATAATTTCGATATCATCCATCGGGTTAATAACTTTCCGCAACAGCCAAATCCGCTGCAAATCAGCCTCATCAATCAAAAGTTCTTCTTTACGGGTTCCCGACTTCTTAATATTGATTGCAGGGAATATACGGCGATCGGACAACCGGCGATCCAAGTTGATCTCCATATTACCCGTCCCTTTGAACTCCTCAAAGATAACTTCATCCATACGGCTGCCGGTTTCTATCAGCGCGGTAGCGATAATGGTCAGACTGCCGCCTTCTTCAATATTCCGGGCAGCACCGAAAAAGCGTTTGGGCTTATGCAGGGCATTCGAATCGACACCACCGGACAGCACCTTACCGGAAGTCGGCACCGTTTGGTTATATGCACGGGCAAGACGTGTGATGGAATCGAGTAGAATCACTACATCCTTTTTGTGTTCAACCAGCCGCTTTGCCTTTTCCAATACCATTTCTGCAACCTGAACGTGCCTCGTCGCCTGCTCATCGAAGGTAGACGAGATAACCTCACCGCGCACCGTCCGCTCCATGTCGGTAACTTCTTCAGGCCGCTCATCAATCAACAAAACGATGAGATATACCTCAGGGTGATTTTGCGTTATGGCATTCGCGATTTGCTGCATCAATATTGTCTTACCGGTACGAGGAGGGGCAACAATCAATGAACGTTGCCCCTTTCCGATCGGACAGAACAAATCCATAATACGGGTTGAATACAGTTCGCTTGTTGTTTCCAGATTGAGTTTTTGACGGGGATACAGCGGAGTAAGGTTATCGAAGGGAATGCGGCTTTGTGCAATAGATACATCCTCAAAGTTTACCGATTCAACTCGCAACAGCGCAAAAAAGCGCTCCCCTTCTTTGGGTGAACGAATTTGTCCGTATACGGTATCTCCCGTTTTAAGATTAAACAACCGTATCTGGCTCGGCGAAATGTAAATATCGTCTGATCCGGACAAATAACTGTTCTGCGGCGAACGCAAAAAGCCGTATCCGTCCGGCAGAATCTCCAAAGCGCCGGAGGCAAAAATAATTCCGCCGTTTTCCGTATGGTTTTTCAGAATAAAAAAGATAATTTCCTGCTTTTTCATCGCAACCATATCTTCATGCGGTATACCGTACTGCGCCGCTAAATCACGCAGGGCATGCATACCCATACGTGTTAAATCGTTAATAACCAGTTTCAGTTTATTCTCGTTGTCTTCGGAACTGTTATTTCCATCGACAACAACAGCAGTAGGATCCTGTGCTCTGTTATAGGTTCTCCGCATAGAAGATTGGCGGCGCGGTTTTTTCTCCGCCTCAGGCGCACTTGCATCTCCGGATGGTTTTCTGCGCATACGCGACCGTACTACTAATTTTTTTTCAGGCGTTTCATCGGATGCAGTAGGATGTTCAACATCATTATCTGTTTGATGTATAAACCTTTCGGCTTCAGGGGATACGGTAGCCGCTGCCTCTTGTTGCTCCAGATTCAACTCAGGCTGTCCTGAAAAATCCGAAGCGGCTCCGTCAGCAGTAAAAGGCGAACGGCGTACTTTTAAGATTGTCATAAAATTTCTCCATAGTAAATTTTAGTTAAAAAAAATATCAAGAAGATACGGAGTATTCTCTAAGAAAGATTAGCTTTGATTAGTTGCTTTAAGGCATCTCTAAAAAACTGAGGTTTTTAGTGGTTCCCTTTAGGAAACACTGTGTTTCAAGACAGAAGCTTTTGTCACGATCACATGATCTTGTACTTGTTAGCGGCACATCTTGTATTACCAACATTTTTTACTTCTGTTTGGAATAACTGCATTCATCGCGGAATGAGTGCTTCCGATTATTTCACAATAAGACTTACTTTTGATAATAGCTACATCGTAATAAATACCCATTGTGAAATAAGAAATGCCAAAGTTACCACCGATTACCCCTACACGTTGGATTAACCGGTAACTCCTTTATTCTACCTTTTTATTTTTTATCTTGTCAAGAGTATCGCCATTATTTTATCGGTTTTAGCAATCTCTTTTTAAGTGCTGCAACAACATTTGCACTGCAGCAGTATAGGTCTGTTCACGGATAGCATCGCGCGTACCGCTAAACAGATACTTTTCAGAATATACGGAAGAAGTATGTTCATTAGCTGCACATGCAATGCATACCGTACCGACAGGCAGTTGCGGAGTTCCTCCTGCCGGTCCTGCAAGTCCGGTTACCGCAAGGGCATACCCCTGTCTGCCTGAAGAATCCGAAGCGATGGCTAATGCTCCTTTTGCCATTGCAGCTGCAGTTTCAACGCTCACTACGCCAAAGCTTTCCAAAACTTCAGCGGGAACATTTAATACATGCTGTTTTGCCTGTACCGAATAGGTAACCCATCCTCCCCAGAAAACAGCGGAAGCTCCCGGTATATCCGTAAGATATTTTGCAATCAAGCCGCCTGTTAACGATTCGGCCGTTACAAGAAAAAGATTCCTTCGTTTTAGCTCGTCAAATATATGATGAATCTGCGAAAACATTAGCCACGCAGCTTTTGCTTGAGTTGTTCAGGATGCATCGAAAAGAGATTGGCATCAATTCCGGCATTGTCCCGTATCATGTGCACGGCACCCTCAAATGATACATTGTCTGCAATCTTAATACGGGCAGCATGGACATCCCCATGCACAATGCTACCGGCTTTCATCTCTATCTTATCGGCAGCGGTTAAAGAGCCGTACACAGTACCTTCAATAACAATTGAAGCAGCTCTAATATACTGAGTTTTACAAACTGCACCTTTTTCTATCAATAAGAAACCTTGCGCATCTATAGCGCCCGAGAAAGTACCTTGAATATGCAGGTCTTCAGTAAATTTCAAAAAACCGTCAAATACCGTCTCTTTTCCTAAAACGGTTAGTTTTTTTTCTTTATCGATTTTTTTCATGCAGTTTTCCTAGAATTAAGTATAGTCCGTACTGAACCGATAATCAAGAGGCAAACAGCGGCTATTGCTGCTACAAATCCCAAAATATCCCCCCAAAGCACATACCACGTATCCGAGTTTGTTGTAAACACCGGAACATCAACACACAGATACCCTTCGATAAACGGCTGAATCATCGCAATAATCTTTCCATACGGGCTAATTGCAGCCGTTTGACCCGATGCTGTTGCCCTTACCATCGGCAGACGAGTTTCTACAGCCCGAAATACACTCATACTTAAATGCTGATATTGACAGGCAACACTTTTCGCCCATGCATCATTCGACATATTGACAAATAACTTTGCTCCATGACGCGCAAAACGCCTCGTAATATAGCCGAACGTATCTTCAAAGCAAATTGGAACGGAAAACTCCAATCCGCTCACCGAAAAAACGGTCGGTTCGTCTCCTTTTTCCCAAAAATGAGTGTCGTTCGCAACCAATGCCTCATAAATAGCGGGAAAAGTGTTTTTGTATGGAAAATGCTCGGTGAAGGGTACCAAATGCATTTTTCGATATCGCTCGGGATGCGGAGGCAACACGTTCTCTTGAGGGCGAAACAGCAAAGCGGCATTATAGTCGAGTCTATCTTCTCCACCCGCTTCAGTTATCGCTTTTACAGCGTCATCGTTTCCGATTAAAAACGGTACCGACTGCCGATCAATATAAGTTAAAAGCTCATATACAAGCTCAAAGGTATTTCGATCTTCGCGATACCGATAATGCCAATTGATACGAGGTATAAAAGCAGTTTCCGGCCATACGACCAGTGCAAGATCCGGATTATCGGTAATAGCTTGATCTGATAACTTTTTGAGTGTTTTAAAATCTCTTTTATATGACGCGACTCCTCCTACCCACGGATCGGAGTTCGGCTGAATAAGGGCAATACGTGCAGTCGGTAAATCTTTATAATCCCGTTGAATAGACACGCCGTAAATCAATGTTGCGATAACACAGAGGCACCAAATCAAAGCGGGAATACGTTCTCTATATGCAAATGTACGAAACTCACGGAACCAGTTTCGCACCGGCTCCTTGCAATGCGGTTTTATTCCGGCAGCTATCCATACAGAAGGAAAGCAAACCAAGGCGGAAACTCCCCATACCCCGAAAATCGATGCAATCTGAATGAGCGGTATAAACTGCCACTGTGAATAACCTATCAAACCATACGAGAAACCGAGGAAACCAAGCGTTTTAATATACTCGTATCCAATCCAAATCAGCCATTGTACAATAAAACCGTATCGAGTGAAATAGATATCGGCTAATTTAAGCAGGAACATCGTTAACATATAGTAAAAAAAGTATTCCAGCGCAACAATATACATTGCAAGCGGATGAAAGCCCCATAGCCAATAACTAAAAATGCAATAATTAAGTACGCCGTAAACTCCGCCCCACAAAAAAGAAGAAGGGAGCGAAATTCTACGGACTAAAATGAGAAGTGGGACAAAAATAATATAGGCAAGAAAGGGCAGCCCTGTCGAAACTAAAAAACCGGGCTGCGAAAAAGCAAAAAGAGCAGAAGAACTTACAAGTAGAGCGACATTGACACCCCAATAGGCAAGTCTTCTACTTCTTTGCATTCGGAACTTTCTCCCCTACAATCGGACGAACGGCTGCGCTCAATACCTTTCCCGGCCGAAATACAACTACCGAATGATCCGTAGTATTCACTAATTCACCCGTTTTGGGATTCCGCATTCCTTTTCGACCCTTACGGAATTGTACTGAAAACGTACCGAAACCACGAATCTCTATTGTTTCACCTCGTTGCAAAGCTTCAAACATTTCTGAAAAGAACAAATCGCTTATAGAATGAATATCCTTCAACATGTGATCTGTTTTTTTATAAATTGCATCAACAATGCTTGTTTTTGTTTGTTTGCTTACCTGTTTATGTTTACTCATCTTTAACCTTCCAGACGGAATACAAAATTTTCTCTTAAAAGCAACCTTTTAATACTTTTAATAACAGTACAAACAGCCGGTTATATAAAAAACCAGTTACTGTTTTAAAAAGGCAGAAGCGTAAGGAGATGTCATCTATATCATATTACCCGTTATCCTCATTGTATTCATCGCTAAATACCGGCAAACAGAAACAGAAATAGCAATATTTTCTGTGCTTTTATTGATAAAATCAAAAAAGGATAAGGGATAATGAAAATGTAAAAAGATAAATACGCTATTTTTGTGAAAAAGTTACATTATACAACTTCTGCATACGAGACTTTTTTCGTGCAGCAGCATTTTTTGTAATAATTCCCTTCCGAGCAGCACTATCGAGCTGATGCGCAAGTTCTTTTAATAAACTCATAGCAGATTCGGCATTTTTTTCAACAACAGCAAGCGTATACTTTTTAGCACATGTCCGTGCTGCCGACTTCACCGATTTATTATGGATACGGCGAACTTCACTCTGTTTATGACGTTTTATAGCAGATGCATTATTAGCCATTTAAAAACCTCCAATAAAATTGCTAGCATACAATACAGACTAATGATATTAAACCATATCGATCTTTTTTGCAATAGCCGCCCTTAATTTCTTTTCCTCTTCTAAAGGGAGTCCGAGCGCGGAAGCATTATCAAGATCATGCAAAGCCAAGATAAGCTGATTTTCTTGAAAATAAGCTAGAGCACGCCTAAAATATACGTGTGCTTGATATCCGTTTATTTCAAGCGACTTAGTAAACATCGTAATTGCCTCTGAATTTTTATCCATCATCATCAATACGATACCTGCATAATAATACGAGCGGAAATTCTTAGGGTTTTCATCAAGACTGGCAGAAAAATCCTTATATGCATTTTCATACGAACCTTGAGCAAAAAACGCCATACCGCGATGTTTATAGACAATGGATGCGACCAATGCATTCGGTTTTTGATTTAATATTTTAGTATACAACGCTTCCGCTGTTAGAAAATCTCCGCGATTATGTGCTCTGATAGCATTGAAAATCATACTATCGATTGTTTCCAATGCTGAATTATTTACTGATTCTGTCGCGGATATTTCTTCAAGCTCGGAAGAATCACCAAGCAGATCCTTTGTGAATTCATCGGCACGTAGATAAAACTGTTCACGCCGTCTATCAAGTTCCGTATTCAAACTGTTTTGCGCATCTCTAATTTCCTGAAAGAGTATATCCGCGAGACTGAGACTTGCGTTAATCGAAGCAAACTTTCGTTTAAGCGGAAAATCAAAGGGAGAAAATTCAAATTTATAAATAAGCTCATGTTCAACTTCTGCCCATGCATCCTGTAAAATTGTTCTGATTTGGACTTCAAAGATCAAATTCTCCGGTAGTAGTAACCCTACCTTAAAGCTTTCAGGAATATCAGCTAAAACATGCGTAGACTCATAGCCGAATTCGCAAAAAGTACGGTCTGCTCCTTTTCGTTCCACTTCTTTAACGGTAAAATTTTTTACAAGAATATTTTCCACTTCACTGAGATTCTGCAAAAAAGGACATACAATTCGAATACCGATTAAATCAGTTACAACAGGAAATTCGATTGCCGGATCGGCAGGAGGAAATTTTAATAATTTTTCATAATAACTGTCAAAACTCTTTACTCGCGTTTTATAGGCGGGCAGTGCAGATACCTTAACGATTGATCTCAAATGGTCTTCAATACGTTTTAACAGCACAACAAAATGTGCATGGTAATCGTTATATTGCTTTTTTAATTGATTTTTATCAGGTATCCACACAGTATTCAATGACATAATCAAACTCAGAACAAAAAAATAGGCGGTATTAAATACCGCCTATTATTGTATTAAGCAACTAATGCATTATTAGTTTGCAGCTTCAGTTGAATTTCCAGCCGCTGCAGAACCTTCAGAAGGAGTGAATCCTGCTTCGGTTGCCATTTTCTCTTGCTCCAAGAAGCGGAGAACTTGTGTTTGACCAAAGCGAGACAGTTCATGCTGCATACGCTCGTTGTTCATCTTTGTCTGGATACCCCAGATATCTTCATCAGCAAAATCGCGTACGGTGTTCAACACAGCTTTGTCATAGATGAGCTTAACATCTTTGAAGTAACCGACAAATGAACCACCGTCATGCGCTGCATCACGAGTAACCAAGAACCCTTCAAAAGCACTGAAAGGAAGTGACTGCGGATATACCGGATAGATCCGAGTTTCGCGGGCACGCACGTCCGTCAAATATGCAGGATTATTCCATACAAGCTCTTTCCAACCGTCAAACAGCAAATATCCCATGAAATAGCGCTTTACTTCGTTCTTTTCATTGCGAATGAGTACGTAAAGACCATGGGGGAAGTTCATACCGTAAGTATTAACCGCAATAGACTTGATAACACCGGTATTGCGAACAACGCCATATCCGTCTTCAAAGCGACCTTTACCTGAAGCCTTTTCTTCATCGGTCGGCTCCTGAATATTTCCTTGTTCATCAACCTGTGCAAGCGGTTCATACATCGGTATATCAAAAGTCGGTTCAATCGTTGCACTAGCATTATGTGCCCAGAGAGGAAACTCAATGCGGACACCCATCAAGGTTTGACCTGCAAAGTTCTTCGCTTCATCACTGACTTTTGCTTCAGTAGCATGAGAAACTGCAACAGCAGTCGGATTGCGGGAAGACGAGTTCAAAACTACTTCCCACTGACCGATAGCCAAAGATGTTCTCATCAGAGCCTTCTGCTCATCGGTGTAGGTAGAACCTGCGACGGTAGCATAATCCATAACCGTTCTGCGGTTCTGAGTCATAGCACCGTTCTTATCCGCGAGAATATCTGCGTTCAATAACGCAAAGTCAACCAAAATTGCTTCTTCAGCAACCGCAAATGCACCGATAAAGAGAAGTGCAATTGCTACAAGTATGCTTGTTCTTTTCATTCAAAAGCTCCTTTTCCATTGTTAAGAATGCCCTGTTGAAAATAAGTATACGAAAGATACCTATTCTTGTCAACTCTTTTTATTATCGGCTGAAATATGAGAATTTTTTACATAGACCGGCACACCGTCAATATAAAAATAAACGGTAGTGATACTTTTACAGTTTACCGCAATATTTTTCCGAAACAAAGTATAAACGGTATAAAAGTCGGGCGCTTTAACGTTCGGCGTTAAAACCTGAGCGGGCAAATCGACATATAATGCATTATTACGCACAAAACAGCTGCGGGGCAGTAATTCAGGATCGGCAAAACGTAAAAAACGATGATCAGCAGGACCAAGCAGCAATTCATTCACCAGCGACACGGCAAGTTCCGACTCGTAAAGTTGCGGTAGATACCGTTCTTCAATACCGGTACCGCCATCACTTTGCGAAAAATACAAAAGCATACGCTCCTGTTTGGGACTCATCATATACGATAAAGACAACACTCCGGCGATTACACTAAGCAGTAGCCAGCATATCAACCTCGGTTTTGTAAAAAAACTCATCTCATACCTTACCTATCAGGGCAATCGCATCAGATATTTTTTGAGAATCCCCGCCAAATAATTAAGGCTGTTCAACCTTTCCTTTTAAAAATATGAGGGCATCTGCGTTGTCGCTACGCCGAAATAAATACTCGCCGTATACCCGATACGTCTCCGTTTTATTTCGGCTAGGCTCCTAGCATCTGCTCCGCCTATTTTTAAAAGGCTTACGGAAAGATTTTCAAAAACAGTCCATTATTCTGCGATTCTTATCTAGTTATCTGATGCAATTACCCTTCTTTTAACAATAAACCGCACGAAATTTTGTTTCTTTAAAATGCGACAGTTGAACAAAATATAAATTTTGGAAACTGTTGCATTGGTGCGCTGAAAGCGCACGCATCAATAAGCAAGTTTTCTTTCGAAAACTTGACGGTTAAGGTGAGCGGCGCCATTTTAGACGCTCACCTTATACCTTTGAAATTTCGTGCAAAAGGAAGGTAACCGCTCAAATATTTCTCGTGCGGTTACCCGATTTTACCTATTGACCCTCGAAGCGAGAGATAAATGCAGTGAGACCATTATATATTCCTTGTGCGCATTTTTGCAAGTAGGAAGGGGTATTCAGCCGTTTTGCTTCTTCGGGATTGGTTACAAAGCCCAGTTCAATGAGTACGCTCGGCATCTTCGCATTCCGCACAACAAACCATTCCTTTTCTTTTAACCCGCGGTTTTTACTCTCTTTGCCGATCTGAGCTTCCAGTCCGTCCGAAATATTTTTTGCGATTAAAATACTTTCCGTAGAAAATTCTTCTTCAAGCATTATATTTAAAATATGGGCAATCTCTTTTGATGTTGCATTTTTATCGATTAAATCGCGCCGATAGTCGGTAGGTAAATACCAGATCTCAAAACCGTAAGGAGCCTTGTTAAACGGAGAAGCGTTTGCATGGATCGAAATATAGAGGATGGCTTCATTTTTCTTGAGGGGAACTTTATTCGCCATCTCAACCCGTTCCTCTAAACTAGGGTACGTGTCGCCGGAACGAGTCAGCAGGATTTTTTTATCGGGATAGCTCTTACGTAACATATCATAGAGAGAAAGTGAAACGGTTAACGCAATATTTTTCTCGTAGACGGGGATAGTTTTACCATTTTCAATGTAAGACCCGATAGTACCGGGATCTTTTCCGCCGTGCCCGGGATCAATGAGAATGGCGCCGACACGGAAAAACGAGCCGGTATCAAATTGCTTAAAAAAATCCTCCAACTGCGTAAAGAGTACTGCGGGAAGCTGCGGCTGAGCATTTGTTCCCATCAGAGGAGCTTGAGCGATTACCGTTTCACGATAGTCAAAAAACACAAGCGGCGTACCTATCCGGCACTGAGCCGTATGGTCTCCGACCGTAAACATAATTTCCTGTGACAGCGGATCCCATGTTACATCAGCGCCGAGCGTTTTTGCTGCATCAAGCGCAGAAACGGTTTTCTCCGCAGCGAAGGCGGGAGCAATACCCGATAAAAAGAGAAAAATACCGGCAATAAAAAGTATACTGTTATGCCTTTTCGCAGTCATACCAATAGAGTAATCCTTGTAGTCCGCCACGGATAAGCGCTTTCCAATATCCGTTCTTCCGCTGCATAGCCGATGAAATCGAAATACAACCAGATGCCGGAGCGGAGCCATCGGCTTCCGCCGGAGATATAACACTCACCGCAGAATTTTCTGCCGTTTCGGAAACGCACAATATTGAAGCAAGCCCCGGCTCTTCCGCAAGCGCTTGACACAGCAGTTCACGGAGCGACCTGCCTTGCAGATCGCGGGCAGTACCTAACGCTGCAACTAAAAAGTCCGGCAGTACAAAGCCTTCTTTTTCTTGGTAAACGGAATCCGCGAGTAACCGGTCGAAAAAAACACTCGAATCTACAGAACAATCTGCGACACGTTGAAGTTTTCTATCCGCAGTGGGATCCGCAGTAAGCACATCTGCGCTTATTCTTGCCACAGCAGGAGCTGCAGTAAGCGCATCCGCAGCTACCTCTGCCGCGGCCGCGGCACTAGCAAGCGGCTCCGTAAATTGCAGAAAATTCGGCGGAAATATTTGCTGTTCTGCAGGAGAATGCAGCTCTGCCAAGAAAGCATCGGTTTCCGCAACATGAGGAGTAAGCCGCAGTACAATTTTACGGCAGGCGGTCTCGCTTGCCAGCACCGCTTCCCGGCGGCTCGGCGCAGCGCCCAGTACATTGCCGCATTTTTCTACATTGTTCTGCGGGAACACCACCGTATCGCCTACTCCAACACGGGGAAATACATCTTTGACGAAGGGCGCTGCGCGTGCGGCTTCCAAGCCGCTGACGGCTGCCACCTGCCCGGGAATGGAAATCCATGCCCGCTCCGCAGACACAAACGGACAGTTTTGTTTGAGCGGGATAATGAAAGAATCCTTCCCGCAGGTGTGCAGCCGAGGCGAGCCGCCGAGTGCAAGGGTCAACGCTGCCGCCGTAATATCCAAACCGCAGCTGTAAGGAACCGTCCAGCCGGACATGTAACCGCCGGAAAGGCGGGCGGCGATCTCTCCGACAAAGGCCTTACCGCCACGCACCAGAATGTCGCCCTTCACTGCTCCGTCGGTTAAGCCGAGCGCATAAACGCCGCGTTCAAACACCGATATAACCTCATCGGCAATTTCTTGCGGACACTCCGACGGGATGGTATGCCCCATCTCGATAAAATACGGAGGAAAAAAGATATGCCGGTCGGCAAGCGCTGTGATGTACAGCCGCCCGCCGAAAACCAGCCCTTCAATCGAAAATTCGCTTCCTTCTATATATTCTTCAACGATGACGCGCCCGCTCCGCGAATACCGCAATGCGGTCTCCGCAGCTTCCCGTAATCCGGACAAATCTTTGACGAGCGAACACCCGCGGGCGCCCATGTTATCGACGGGCTTTACCACCAGCGGGAAGCGTCCGGCAAGTTCGCCGAGCCGCCGTTCAAGTGCATTAGTTACGGCTGTAGCTGCACCCGCATCACTATACCGGACATTATCTGTTGCATCTAAACGATCAGTCGGAGCTGCAGTACTTGAAGCAACTACCGCCGAAGATGCAAGGTCGGCGGTGGTCATCTCAATAAAAGCGGGAGATGGTACGCCGGCTTTACGGAAACATTCACGCATCCGCACCTTGTCCGTCGCATTGAGCGCCGCTTCGAGCGTGTGCCCGCGCAAGCCGCAGGCAGCCGCAATAGCGGCAACTGCGGCGGAGAAATCCGTCGCGGCGGTAAACACTGCATCAAGTCCGCCGTTCTGCTGTAAATATCGCGCATAGTCGATAAGGTGCGCGGTATCTTTTAAGTCGATACATACGAACTCATCGGCTTCCGTTGCACACACCGCGGACGGATTTCCGTCGGCTGCAACGACAGTGCAGCCGAGCGCGCGGGCAGCGCGTATCGCAACACCTTGCATAAAACCTGCGCCGAGCATAAACACCCGTTTTTTAGTCATCAAACGCTCCCATCTTTACCGCATAAATCTCCATACTGTCGCCAAGTTTAAAGAGCTTACTGACCAACATCAATATATTCCAGCGGAAGCCGCCTTTTTTTATCTTGGCTGCATGGGGGAACCGCTCCGGATGATGCCCGATGGACACAATCTTCTTTACAGTGAAACCGTAGCGTTCCAGCTGTTTTTTTGCCTGTCGCCTATCCCAGATGGTATAGTGGTCTGTCGGGCTTTGCGCAAAAAAGAGACGGCGGTTCCACCGACCGGTAACGCCCGACAGCGCAGGCGTGGAAAAAGCAAAAATTCCACCTCCAATCAAAAGATCGGAAACCTTTTGTAGCACCGAATTCAAATCCTGAAAATGCTCAATAACAAACCACATTGCAACGGCAGAAAAACCGCCTGATTCAAGCGGAATACTGAGCGACTGGTTATGCTGTTCGGTAAATGTTTTTTCAACCGTAAAAGGAAACCGTGCCGGAAGTACCGGAAAAGGCGCCTGACAAGCAGGAAGCTGGAGCGTCTTACAAACATAGTGCACAGCCTCCGCCGAAATATCGGTACCGACGGGATTCCAACCGGACTCCTTTGCAGCCGCAAGGAAGGGGCCATAAGCGCAGCCCACATCGAGAATCCGCTTTGTCCCGTGATGTAGGCCTTCAAAAAGCGATTCTTCCTTGCCGCCATTAAAGACCTTCGCATAGATTGCATTAATGATCGACATCCGCCGTAAGCCCTGCCGTTTAATCGATTCAAAGTCTTCCAGATAGGTCTTACCGTACTGAGCTTGATATTCTTCAAAAAAATACTGTTCGCCGTACTCTTTTTTTTCTGCAGCAACAAACGACGGATAGTACATCCCGCAAACAGGACAGTGCGAAACCGTTTTATTCTCTGCCCGGCCTTCGGGAGGAAGCAAAGCCTGCTCATCGCAGAGCGGACA